>PFUG01000160.1 GCA_002789955.1 Deltaproteobacteria bacterium CG_4_9_14_3_um_filter_63_12
TGAGGGTATGTCTCGTCACCGCTGAGGGTATGTCTCGTCACCGCTGAGGGTATGTCTCGTCACCGCTGAGGGTATGTCTCGTCACAGCTGAGGGTATGTCTCGTCACCGCTGAGGGGGTATGTCGTCACAAGACGAGCGAGGGGTCGTCCCACGTCCAAGGTGGACCGTCCCACGTCTAAGTACCCAGCATCCCAAGTTGGACTCCGACTCCCGCCAACCGACGCCAAACAACCGCTGACACAACGGTCGAGTTCTTCTTGGGGGGTCTCGGGGTCATGACACTTCAGCAAATGACTGCACTCGGCGGTGCAGGCCTCGTTGAGGTCATCGACTGGCGCGTTGCCCTCGGAGGCTCCGCACCCGTTGAGCGCGACCAGAGCGGAGAGCCACAAGAAAGAAAGGCCAATGAGTCGCATGCGCTCTCCCGAGCCAAAGGGGCGTAGTCCTGAGTCATTAGCCCAGAAACGAAGGCCAGCGTCAAACATGGACAAAACACCGCCATGGACGGGCCTTCGCTGACCCTGCCGGACGAGCACCGGCTCCAAAGCATCCGCAGTGGGCCAAGACGGCTTGTCTACACCCCACTCCCCTGCTATCGATGCTCGGATTTCTCAACCAACCCCCCCTCGAAATTTGCGGGAGCGCAAGCGATGGACGACTACGAAAAATACGACGGCCTCGGCCTCGCCAAGCTGGTCGTCGACGGTGAAGTCACCCCCGAGGAGCTCCTCGAGGCCTGCCTCGCGCGCATCGAGGCCCGCAACCCCGACCTCAACGCCGTCGTGCACCCCATGTTCGAACGGGCGCGGCGAGACGCGAAGAGTAAAGACCTGCCCGAGGGCCCCTTCCACGGCGTGCCGTTCCTGCTGAAGGACCTCATGGCCGAGGACGCCGGCGAGCCCAGCACCTCGAGCTGCAAGCTGCTGGCGAACAACGTCGCGAAGCAAGACGCCGAGCTGGTCAAGCGGTTCAAGCAGGCGGGCGTCGTCATCGCTGGCCGGACCAACACGCCCGAGTTCGGCATCTATGGTGTGACCGAGTCGGTCATGCGCGGGCCGGCCCGCAATCCCTGGAACCGCGAACACACCACGGGCGGCTCGAGCGGTGGCTCTGCGGCTGCAGTGGCCTCGCGCATGGTCCCGCTGGCTCACGGCGGCGACGGCGGGGGCTCCATTCGCATTCCGGCGGCCCACTGCGGGCTCTTTGGTCTCAAGCCGACGCGCGCCCGCAACCCCATGGGACCCACCGTCGGCGAGGCATGGTCGGGCTTCGTCAGTGAGCACGTGCTTACCCGCAGCGTTCGGGACTCGGCGGCCATGCTCGACGCCACCCAGGGACCGGACCTCGGCGCGCCCTACCAGGTGCTGCCGCCAGCGCGACCCTATCTCGAGGAAGTGGGGGCGGCGCCTGGAAAGTTGAAGATCGCCTACACGACCGACGCCCTCTTCGCCGACGACACGCACGCCGATTGCGTCGCCGCCATCGAACGCTCGGCGAAGCTGGCCGAGGAGCTCGGCCACCACGTCGAGGAGGCCTGCCCGACCTTCGACAAGGACCTTCTGGTCCAGGCCTACTTGATCGTCGTCGCCGCCAACACCGCCGCCGACGTGCGCACCGCCGCCGCCATCGCCGGCCGCAAAGCCATGTCCAGTGACGTCGAGCCGGCGACCTGGCTGCTCAAGACGCTGGGCGACAACGTCTCGGCGGGCGAGTACCAGTGGCACCTCAACGCCATCCGCAAGGCCGCCCGCGAGCTCGCCGCCTTCTTTGCGGACTACGACGTGCTGCTGACGGCCACCGCCGCGCGCCCCCCAGTGAAGGTCGGCGAGTTCGACCTGACGGGCGGCCAGCGCTTCCAGCTCGGACTTCTGCGGACCCTGCCCCTCAAAGTGCTCCTCGACGCGGCCATGAAAGAGCTGCCCAAGGGGCCCATGGCCGCGACGCCCAACACCATGCTGTTCAACATGACCGGACAGCCGGCCATGTCCACACCGCTGCACTGGAACGAGGCGGGGCTGCCCATCGGCACTCAGTGGGTCAGTCGCTTCGGCGACGAGACCACGCTCTTCCGGCTCGCCGCGCAGCTCGAGGAGGCGGCGCCTTGGGCTCAGCATGGTCCCGAGTTGACGCCAGTGGACAACTAAGCAAACACGAGCAGGAGGTTACGAGCGAAACCTAAATTAAATCATTCGACCCTTCAGGAGCCCTCATGATCGCCACCATCGTTCACGTCCACATCAAAGCCGACCAAATCGAGGCTTTCAAAGCCGCCTCGATCCTCAACCACGAAGGCTCCACGGCCGAGCCCGGCAATCGCCGCTTCGACGTCCTGCAGAACCGCGAAGACCCCGCTCGCTTCGTGCTCTATGAGGCCTATGACAGCGAGGCGCACGCCGCCGCCCACAAGTCCACGGAGCACTACAAAGTCTGGCGCGAGGAGGTCGAAGCCATGATGGAAAAACCCCGCAAGGCCTTGCACTTTGACGCCATTCGACCGGAATTTTACTGATGTTGCCCTTTCGCATCGAACCGATTCCTCGACTGAGGTTCGGAGCGGGGTCCCGGCGAGAGCTTCCGGCGCTGGTGGCCTCGTTCGGCCGCCGCGTCCTCTTCGTGACGGGTAGGCGAAGCCTCGAACGCCGCGGCCACCGAGAGGCCCTCTCGAGCGCGCTGCAGACCTCTGGAGCGGAGGTTCTCGACGCGCACATCGAAGGCGAGCCAACCCCCGAGACCATCGATCGCCTCGCCGGCCAAGGGCGTTCCTTCGGCGTCGAGGTCGTCCTCGCCGTGGGCGGTGGGAGCGTGCTCGACGCGGGCAAAGCCATCGCCGCCATACTGCCGGTCGAGGGTTCCATCGTCTCCTACCTCGAAGGCGTCGGCGACCGCGCCCATCCCGGAGTGACCTTGCCGATGCTCGCCGTCCCGACCACTGCGGGCACGGGCTCAGAGGCGACCCAAAACGCCGTCATCACTCGTGTTGGAGTGTTCAAGAAGTCGTTGCGACACCCGGCTTTCGTGCCGGCTTACGCTGTCGTGGATCCGGAGCTCGCCGTCGGCGTACCGCGCCCCATCACGGCGGCCTGCGGCATGGACGCCCTGACCCAGCTGCTCGAGGGTTACTTGTCGACGAGCGCCACTCCGTTCACCGACGCCCTCGCTCTCGACGGCTTGCGCGCCGGCTTCGAAGCCTTGCCGCTGCTGATGGCCGGGGCAGATACCGTTGAGAACCGGGGCAAGATGGCTTGGGCTGCCTTTCTCAGCGGGATCACCTTGGCGCAGGCCGGTCTTGGCTTGGTGCATGGTCTCGCTGGCCCCCTGGGCGCTGCGGTCGACATCCCCCACGGTGTGGCCTGTGGCACGCTCATGGCCGCCACCAACGAGGCCACGTTGAGCGCTTTGGTTCAGCAAGGCCAGAGCCTCGAAAGAATGGCGCGTGTCGGACAGGTGCTGCGCCCAGAGCTCGACGAAGAGGCAGCCTGTGAGCACCTCGTAGCGACGCTCTTCGCTTGGACCGAGGCCTTCGACCTGCCTCGGCTGGGTCCTTTCGGCGTCGACGAGGCGCTCATTGAACGTCTCAGCGTCCAGGGCGCCAACCGCAATAGCCCCATCGCGCTCTGCGACGCTCACATCGCAGCGGTGCTGCGCTCGCGGCTTTAGTGCGGCGTCTTCAAAACCTCATCGATGCTTCGCCGCACGCCCCTTCTTCTGAACCGCCTCAGGCCTAGTGTCTGACCTGTTCTTCCCTGCTGGAACGGGGGGGCGCAGTTTTGTTTCTTAGGCGTCGCAGAGACGCAGAGGGATTTGGGTGTTCTGTTGCGCTGCTGGCTGTGTTTGGGGCTCGCCGGGGTCTGTATTCGAGCGAGTCGCAGCCGGACCTGGAATGCGCTCGAAGAAATAGGCGACAAGAACCTGAAAACAAATTCTGAATACGACCCAAAACCGCAAGGCACGGAGGCCTGTTTGCGTTCCGCTTCGTCGTTTCACTTGCGTGCTCACGCTCCGTAGAGCACACTGAGGTCGTCCCAATCGGTGTTTCGAGCTGCCTGAGCGACCCATGACCCGAGTCCTGATCCGCACCTTTGTCTGTTGGGCGGTAGCGTTCGCACTGAATGGCTGCGTCTCGGGATTCGAGCTCGACGAAGACCCCCTGTTCGCCTGCTTGACCGATGGCGACTGCCTCGATGGCTATCGATGCCTCGACAAAGGGCAACCCTACCTGTACGGCGTCTGCCGCCCGGTGGTCGCGGATCCCTGCGCCGATGGCTGGCTGGGCGAAGGCGAGAGCGACGTCGATTGTGGCGGAACGTGCACGGCTTGCCCGGTGAACAGCACTTGCTCGGCGGGTGGGGATTGCTCCACGGGAACCTGCGAGGCGAGTGTGTGTGTGCTGCGAGCCGACGCCGCGCCCTGCGAGGCGGCAACCCAGTGCGACAGTGGGTTCTGTGGCGGTCCTGGCGGTGGGATGCTGTGCGGCGTGCCCTGTGATGCTGGAGCGTGCTCCGAGCCCAACGACGTCTGCGTCTCTGGGGTCTGTGTCTCGTCGGCTCTCTGTGTCGACGAGGGGGCAGGCGTCTTTGTCGGCCCGGCCTGCTTGTGTGCTCGGTGCTCGGCGACCTCGACCTGTGCTAGCGCGGTCCACCGGATCGAGTGCGTCTGTGACCCTGTGACGGCGACCGCCGGCGACGACGTCTATCTCCCTGGCGAGAGCAGCGTCCAACAGCACGCCGAGCCCGTTGGCGTCGGGCAGCTAGGAATGTGGAAGGTCCTCAGCGAGAGTCCCGGAAGCGCGGTCGGGACAGGTGAGTTCGCAGACCCCAGCGCTGCGGACACCCTCTTCACCGGAACCCCTGACTCCGCCTACGTCTTGGGCTGGGAGGTCTCGAACGACTGCGACAGCGTCACCGACGAGGTCTTTGTCTCGTTCGATCGCTGCGACGGCCATCGCACCTTGCGCGACGACCGGGATGGGCTCACCTACCCCGTGCTCCCGCTCTTCGAGAACTGTTGGATGACCCAAAACCTGAACTTCGGAGCGTTCGTGCCCAGCGACAGCCTCGCGATGCCGGGCGACGACGGGCTGAGCCAAAAGTTCTGTCAGGAGGATGACACGGCCAACTGTGACGCGGGATATGGCGGCCTGTACTTACACGATGAGGCCATGGCCTATGGCCACAACGGGCCTCAAGGGGTCTGTCCAGAGGGATGGCAGCTCGGCACGCTCGACCAGTGGCGCACACTGCTCGGAGGCGGCTGGGATATGCTCGCGCTGGGCGAAGTCCCCGAAGCGCTCGACAGCTGGGGCTTCGCCGCCATGCTCGGCGGAAAGCTCGACTTTGGGAGTGGATTCACCGGTTTCCACGCCTACAACTACAACTGGACCAGCGACGCCTGCTCGGCGGACACCTGCCCCGCCCACAAGGTCTACTACGATAACAGCATCAGCTCGCCATACAACCTCCCTTTCATCAGCGCCGCCACCGTGCGATGCCTAAAGACCCGATAGCGAGAGCGGCAAGGCGGCGAGATTCGGGCCCCGTCACGTGAACCCTGTCCGGGCAGTTGGCAATACGGCCCGTCGCGCCCAGGGACGTCGATTCGAGCCACCTCTGGCCCGAATTGCGGACCCTTTTCGGCGTTCGACGTCGCGGCGAACCCTTGTGGCTGCTGGGTCCACGACGAACCGAAGCCCAAATTCGACGGTTGACAGGTTCTGGATTTTCACGGAGTGTCGATCGCATCTTTCTCTACCAAATCGCTTTGGTTTCGCGGCAGTGCTGCGCCAAACCCAGAGTGGTGACCCAGATCGTTTCGACAGGATAATCAATGACTTTCCAGGAAAGCCTCAACCATGTTCTCAAGATCCATGGCCAGGTCGTAAGCAACCCTTCTCGCCCCTCGCTGGTCGACAGAGCCGTCGCGCGCCGTGAATCGATGCTGTCCAAAGATGGCGCCCTCGTGACCTGGACCAAACCCGAGTCCACAGGCCGCAGCCCAGCGGACACCTTGATCGTCCGCCGCCCAGGCTCCGAAGGCAACATCGACTGGGATGCCGCCGCCAACAAGCCCCTCGCTCCCGAGACCTTCCAGATGCTCTGGGACGACGCGATGGCCGTGCTGGCAACCAAGGAGGAGCTCTTCGTCTGCGAACGGAGCGTCGGCGCCGACTCTCGCTACGCCCTCCCCTTGAAGATGGTCACTCCCAGCGCCACCCACGCCCTCTTCGCGCTCAACATGTTCCGCGAGGTGCCGCAGGACATTCAGAAGAGCCTCTTTTACGGCAAGGCCTTCACTTTGGTCTCGCTGCCTTACGACCTGGTGGATTCGAAAAAGTACGCCGGTCGGTTGCGCAAGATGGCCAACGGCGACAACTCGCAGATGGTCATCATCCACGATTTCGACAACATGCTCGGCTTGGTCTACGGCTCGGCCTACTGCGGCAGCAACAAGAAGCTGATGTTCACGGCCATGAACTACCTTCTGCCGGAGCAAGGAATTCTCCCCCTGCACTGCTCCGCGAACGAAGGCGAGGACGGTAACTCCGCCCTCTTGCTCGGGCTCTCAGGGACGGGCAAGACCACCTTGTCCGCCGATCCCACCCGGGCTCTGCTCGGCGACGACGAGCACGGCTGGGGAGAGCACGGCATCGCCAACTTCGAGAACGGCTGCTATGCCAAGCTCATCAACCTACGGCAGGACAAAGAGCCAGAGATCTGGAACGCCACCTTCCGCCAGGCTCACCCCCACGAACACGGCGCCCTCATCGAGAACTGCATGATGTTCCCCAACGGCACCATCGACGTCGACGACGAGCGACTGACCGAAAACTCCCGCGTCTCGTTCCCCTTGGACTCCCTGTCGAACATCAAGAAAGACCCGGTCTCCGGCCATCCAAACACTGTCATCTTCCTCACCGCCGACGCCAACGGGGTCTTGCCGCCTGTCGCCAAGTTGGACAAGAACCAGGCCATGCTCTGGTTCCTCATGGGCTACACCTCGAAGCTGGCTGGCACCGAGACCGGCATCACCGAGCCCCAATCGACCTTCTCGCGCTTCTTCGGCGCCCCCTTCATGCCCCGCAACCCAGACGACTACGCTTCGCTGTTGGGTGAGAAGATCAATGCCCACGAGACGCAGGTCTATCTCGTGAACACCGGATGGAGTGGTGGCGCCTACGGCGTCGGCGCCCGCATGGACATCAGCCTGACCCGTGCCATCGTCGACGCTGCGGTCTCCGGCAAGCTCAACGACGTCGAGTACGCAGAGGACCCCCTCTTCCACATCTCGGTGCCCAAGAGCTGCCCTGGCGTTGCGGCGGCCGTGCTCCACAACCGCAACACCTGGTCTGACAAGAGCGCCTATGATGACCGCGCCAAAGGCCTGGCGGCCGAGTTCTCAAAATTCTTCGACAAGGCCTACGGCAAGAAGAACCTCGACGCTGGCATCGTCGCGGCCTGCCCCGGCAAGTGATCCAGCGTCTCTCGAAAGGCAGGAGCCCGCTCAAAGAGCGGGCTCCTGCCTTTTCAGGCCAAAGACTTCGAGCCGCTCTGTGCGGCCAAAGCCAGCGCGAGCCAGCCGCTCAAAAAAGCCACGCCTCCAAAGGGCGTGACCGCTCCAAAGCCGCCGATGCCACTCAACGCCAAGACGTAGAGGCTTCCTGAGAACAGCACCGTCCCAACCAGAAAGGCCCAACCTGCCCAGCTCGATGCCTTACCGGGCCAGCGCTCGCTCGCCCACGCCGCGGCCAGAAGCCCTAGGCCGTGGAGCATTTGGTAGCGCACACCAGTCTCGAAGACAGTGAGCATCCCGACGCTGAGCCGTGTTTTGAGGAAGTGAGCGCCGAAGGCACCGAGGGCGACGGCGAAGAAGAGGCTGCTGGCGCCGAACATGGTGAAGCGTCTGGTCATGCTTCCTCTTACGAGTCTGTGGTCGCCTCGGATCGCGCGTTGGCAAGGCCGCAGTCTCGCTTCGATCGCGCATCGTTCGTAGGGGCGGCCGGCGGCCGCCCTGGACCCTCGCAAAGCTCCCGAACAAACT
>PFUG01000277.1 GCA_002789955.1 Deltaproteobacteria bacterium CG_4_9_14_3_um_filter_63_12
CCGCGCCCCGCCCCCTTTCCCCTTTGCGAGGTCTTCATCCGTAACGACCTCGACGGCGCCATCGCCGCCGTTCGCGAGGCCATCAAGTGGACCGAAGACGCCGCTGACCGCGACCAGTATGAGATTCTATTGCAGGCGATGCGCTGCTATCACATCGGGGAGTACGCGCTCTCGGGGCCATCAAAGGGATCCGAAGGTTTCGAGGCCGCTGCCGCAGCGGGGTTCCCGTTGGGGCGACGGTGACCGAGGTGGAACCCACCTCCGTCACCATCCACGGTCAGAGCGTCTACCAAATCACTTGTGCGTTCGAAGGCCCGAACGGCTCCCTCCAAGGTTCTTTCCCCGTCCGAAGGAAGAAGGGCGACAGTGGGTGAGACTGTTGTGGTGCTCTATGACCCAACCTCACCCGACTCTAATCTTCTGGCGGAGTGAGCGGGTTCGCCCACCGTGCGATCCCCGCAGCCTAGATTCTGTACGCGCACCGTGCGATCACCGTGGGGCTCGCATCACCCCTTCGCAGGAGACCAATCATGGAAAAGAAGTCACGCATCGCGTTCCAGGTGCCAAAGAGCGTCGTGGAGCGGATCAAAGCCCGGCACAACTGGATCTTCAGCCAACCCGAGCTCGCCCTGGCTCGCCGAGACGCGACTACGGCCCACGCTTATGTGCTCATGAAGGGCCTGGAGTTCATTGAAGACGAGATCGCCGCCCAGGAGCGCAAAGCCGCCCTAGTGGCTGCCGCCGAAAGGGAGAAATCCGCGCCGCGCTCTGCGATCGTCAACAACGAGACCGGACAAACCCTCATGCTGGGCAACATCTACAAAGATTGGGCCCGCAACACGACCGAGGATGACAAATAGGACGCCCCTCAAAGTCCAAAGCCGAGTTCAAGGCTCCAGCGACGCACGCATCAACTCGAAAGACTCGAGGGTCATTCGGCAACTCACGTCCATCTGGGCGATGATGTCCGGGTCGTTGGGGACCTCGATGCCCTTCATCTGGTCCACGCCCGGCATCCAGACCTCGCAAAGCTCGCGCCCGGCGATTGGTGCGCTGGCGTCGTTGCACCAGTTCTCGACTGCGGCGAAGTAGGCGCGACAGTCTGGGCCCCAATAGCTGCCTTCTGCTGCCAGTGGTGGCTCGACTCGGGGCACGAGCGCAACAGCGCCTGTCGGCTCGGCTAACACACACGCCTTCGCCCATCCGACCATGAGCTCCTCGTCGTAGTCCCCAGATTGCAGCGCCTCCATCGACACAGAGCTCTGCATCTTGTCGAAGATGCAGCGACAGACGCCTTCGGGTGCGCCGCCCGTGGCGCACTCGGTCAGGAAGGCCTCTCTGACCTCCGTCGGGTACTCCTCTGCCTCGGATCGTGTCGGGCAGTGCAGGCAAAAGACGATGGTGAGCAGGAGGACGACGCGGTTCAATCTGAGCTCCATTTAGATTTCTTGCCTACCACAACCGATTTTCGTTTCTTTGCCAATCACTTGTGGCGTGAAAATAGGTCGTCCGCTTGGCAATTCGTTTTGCTGACCGCTGACCGCTGGGTATCTCAAGTCTGCGTGGCTGGCCGCCATGCGAGAACACTTGTCTCTGCAAACTATCGTCGAGTTCACCGGGTCTTCAGAGAAAAGCGTTCACTCGCGGCGGCCGGCGGACCCCAAACGAAGAGCTCGTCGAAATCCTGGAAGCCTTCGAACCCGACCTGTAGGGTGGTCTGAGTTCGAGGGGCCAACGGGGCAAGAGCGGTGATTCACGGTGGATGGAGGCAGGTCGCGGCAATGCACCGCGAACAGAAGCAAATAATCGTTCAAAAATGGCAAGTTGATCGCTAACATCTAAACTGTATCGACAAGCCACCATGAAGGTGGTGTTCGCCCAAAGGACTGGGCCAACTGGACCCACTTTGCGACGACAATCCCAGGCGAGTTCGAAGAATCACACTGCAAAGGCCTGATTCAAAAGAATAATCGCCAGACGAGGTGAGCATGTCGAACGAACTGAAGCTCGAAGAGGTCGCCGAGCTGCTAGAAGTCCCCACGACGACGGTCGTTGCTTGGCTGGCTGAGTTGAATCTGGCGATGCGTTGGTCCCGAGGCCGTTACGTCATCCCTTCCGAATCCCTCGAGGCGTTGCGCCTGCGGGCCGATCGCGGAGTTTCCATCTGCTCATGAGGATACGTGTCGTCGTGACTGGCCCACAGCCAATCCCGACTCGATTTGCATCAAGTTGACGACTGTTGGCCAAGACACGGCAAGGCGCAGCCCGTAATATTGCTGCGAGCCCGACCAGCGCTCCTTTTGAGCGCCTCGCGGTGCGAAGTGGTGCCCCGTCACCCGTCGCCGCGCGGTGTCGCCCTCTGCGAAGTTGCCAAGCGACGCTTCCTTTTGGGACGCAGTCGCTCGATCTCTGCGAGGAGAAGGAGAAGCACCTCACGAACATCGAAGAACGGATCGCCTGGGTAGGCGGCTCGTGCGAGTCGTTCCTTGATCTCGCGGAGTTTCTGTTCGGTGAGTTCCATGTGTTCCTCTTACCCGCACCTAATCACGCTGACTGTTCCAAAGAGGCGCAGTTGGAGCGTGCGTGACAGGGTGGACCGCAAGAAAAGGGCCAACATCCGACGACGTCAGACGCGCGGACGGGCCGGTTTGCCATTCGCGGGGCTGCACCGCACAATGGCGAGCCTTCGGTCATATGGACGCTCGGAGGGCATCGAGGCAGGCAACGACCGTGGGGTCGTCGGTCGACTCTTTGGCAGTCGTTTACGAATCAGTGGACATTCATATCTTAGAGGGAGAACCGGATGTCGCTCGAGAACCGCCAGAACCAACATTTTCACGATGTGAGCTTCAACGCTTCCAAGCGCTACGACGTGCTCGTGCGTTCGTCCAACGTAGGCTTTCGACTCGCCGATGGCGCAGCCAGAGCGCTGATCCTGAACCTGAAGACCAATTCGATGCTGCTCCCCGAAGAGGAAGCCATCGGCGACGGCTTCGTCGAGGTGTACTGCAAGGCGGGTCCTGCGGCTCACGACATCTTCACGCCGCGTACCTTCCCCACCGAGCTCGCGGTCTTCAAGGAGGCTGCGGTCTACTTTGGGGAGCCGGTCGAGCTGAGCTATGGAGCGGGGATTCGCACCGCGTTCTACCTCGAGTTCCGGGGCTGCCTCTTCGATGAGCCGTTGGGGTCATTCAAAAAACTCCTCAAGACAATCATCAACATTCGGACGCTGGTCTCAGTCAGAGAGCACACGGAACTCCCCGAGCGTCGCAAAAGCGCCGAAGGTTGGCAGACCTAACGATTGGATTTCGCACGTTACTCGGTACAGAGGTGGCTCAAAGCGAGCCACCTCGCGTCCTACGCGCGATGGCACCAGCATCTCCGGCCTCCAACGGCCGAAACCCAGCAAAAGACATTGCTATGACCGTTTTGCGGTGGTAGGCAAACCCAATGCTCGTGGCGCCCGGACGCCTCCGTTCTGAGCTCGACACTTCGTGCCTTGGTATGGAATAGACCATGCGATACGTCTCTACTCACCTCCTCGCTCTGGCTGTCTGGGCAGCGCTGGCCTCAGGTTGCGCCGAAGCTCTCACACCCTCCGCAGACGTGAGTGAGGGCGATTGTCAGGGCGCAGACTGCCTCCAAGACACCAGGGTTAACCCCGACGTCTTTGCCGACGACACGTACTCCAAGGACACAGGAGTCTGCACGAAGAACGCCTGTGGAGGGTGCTCTTCGCTGCCGAATCGCCCGGGCGAAGCGTGTGGAAGTTGTGGCTCCTACGTCTGCGCAGGACTGGAGACGCTGCAATGCAACGAGGGCGCGGGAAATGCTTGCGGAGGGTGCGCCGCATTGAGCCCCTTGCCAGGAGACTCCTGTGGAACCTGTGGAACCACAGTCTGTGAAGGCAAGGAGGGAACTCGCTGTGAACCAAATGGAACAGCCAACAGCTGCGGTGGGTGTACGGGCTTGAACGGAGTCGCGGGACAGTCGTGCGGTGACTGCAATCGAGGCACGTGGACCTGCGTGTCGCCAAACAGCATCCGCTGCGATGGGGACACCTCCAACTCGTGTGGGGGCTGTACCGACCTCGGTGGGCGCGTGAATGACTCCTGTGGGCCGTGCGGGGGTGGGGTCTTCCAATGTTCAGGAGCCGAAGCGCTGAACTGCGTGGGAGGAGACCAGACCAACGTCTGTGGAGGCTGCGGAACTCTCGTCGGAAACCTCGGGGATGCCTGTGGGGAGTGCCTCAACGGACAGCTCGCCTGCAACAGCGCGAAGACCGCGCTCGAGTGCGCAGGCGAGTCCTTGTGTGACCCCTGCGCGCCCACTGGTGGAACCGACAACAACGACACCTATGCCACTGCGTCGAATCTCGGCGATTTCACCGATGGGGATTCCTGGATGACCCGCACCGACTGGCTCTACGACGGGGGTGACGTCGATGTCTTCAAGGCCCACGTCGACGACACCACGTTCGCAGAGCTGATCGTCATCGCAGAGCTGAGCGATCTATCGCAGGACTACGATCTGTGCTTGCTCTGGGAGCGAGACGACGGCGCGACTCCGGAAATTACCTGCACGGACTCCGATTTGGCGACCATCGACGGGAAGACCGGGTGTTGTTCCCTCAAACTTGGAACCTCGATCGAAACCATCACTCTCGACGACGGCGCCGGGGGCTTGTTCGTCAACGACTCTGGAACCGCCTACTTCCGAGTGTTCACCTACGACACCGCTCTGGCCTGCTTCGATTATCAGCTCGGGTATGGCTTCTAACTGTGGGGTGTGGGCAGAGCCGAACCGTGCGAACGCACAATTCCGCACGAGGACCACTCAGAACTCGTGCCACGGGCTGGTGGGTCGTCGTGTAAGCTGATGGGTTGCGCACAGGAAGCGCGGGACAACTCGTGAGGCCGAACGGGCTTGCATTGCTCGGCCGGAGTGAGCAAAGATTCCGCGTCTGCCACGTCCGCTGAATCCCGGCGGCTTGCCGAGCGGACATCCGATTCGCTCCAAGGCGATGCCCCGCGAGAACCTTCATCTGTGCATCTGAGGTGACATGTCCGTTGAGCTTTCCTTCACCCTCTCCAGTGACTCACCAACTCTCTTGGACAAGGCCGATACTCTGGTCATCGTGGGGCGCCAGGGGCGTCTGCTCTCCAACCAAGTTCTCGCCTTGGTGCCCGACGCCGAGCTCTGGCGAGCGATGCTCACCGACTTGTCCCCTGGCGACGAGGGAAGCACCCACTCCACGTGGGTACGGCTCAACACCATTGCCAAACAATTGGTCGCTTGTGTGCTTCCAGAGCCCTGCTCTCGCTACAACAGCCCGGCGCGCCCGCACGCAATTTCCGACCTGGTGAAGAATGTGTACGGCAAAGGGACGACGTCGATCCTCTTGGCGCTCGACGAAGATGCTCATAGCTTTGCGGCCGGCTGCGCGCTGGCTCGAACACTTCCGGTGTACTCGCGCAAGGAAAACGGCAAGGACCGCGAAGTCGTCGTCGCTCTGCTAGGCCCCAACGGCCTCGTCGATCCCACGAGAGCTGACCTCGCCGCGTCGATCATTCGGAACGTCGGAGCCCTCGTCGACATGCCCACCAACGAGCTGAATACGACGGTCTTTGTCGACAGGGCGCGCAAGTTGGCGGAGTCGCTGGGCGCTCAAATCACCGTGATCGAAGGGGAAGCGCTCGACCAGGCCGGCTATGGCGGGCTCTGGAACGTCGGCAAGACCGCGCCCAACCCGCCTGCGCTGGTGGTCTTGAGCCACATCCCGGCTGGCGCAAGCGGCGAGCCGATCGTGTGGGTCGGCAAAGGCGTCGTCTACGACACCGGTGGGCTCAGTCTGAAGGAGCGAGCCCACATGGTCGGCATGAAATGCGACATGGGGGGGGCGGCCGCTGCCTTCGGCGCATTCGAAGCCGCTGTGCGCTCGAATCACAAGGCCCCCGTCCACGCCATCCTCTGTTTGGCCGAGAACAGCATCGGTCCTGAAGCCCTGCGCCCTGACGACGTCATCACGCTCTACTCCGGCAAAACGGTCGAGATCAACAACACCGACGCAGAGGGCCGTTTGGTCCTCGGAGACGGCGTGGCCTATGCTGCCAAGCACCTCTCCCCGTCCGTGATCGTCGACTTGGCGACCTTGACCGGCGCGCAGCTCGTCGCTACCGGCAAGCGGCACGCCGCGATCATGAGCAACGATGAAGCGCTCGAGGCTAGAGCCGTCGCGGCGGGCAAGAGTTCTGGAGACCTCACGCACGCCCTGCCCTATTGCCCAGAGTTCTTCCGCTCGGAGTTTCGCAGCAAAGTCGCAGACATGAAGAACTCGGTGAAGGACCGGATGAACGCACAAGCCTCCTGCGCGGGGCAGTTCGTCGCCAACCACCTCGTCGACTACGAAGGTCCCTGGCTGCACATCGATTTGGCAGGCCCCGCCTTTGTCGACGAGCGCGGAACGGGCTACGGTGTAGCGCTCTTGATGGACCTCTTCGACATCGGCATCTGAGCTTCTCTGAAAGTCCGAAACCTCCGGTCCCCGCGCCTCCACGGACTGTTTCCTTTGGGCCATGATCTCCCTGGCTGGCTCCCGCGTATCCCAGGGGTGGTGGTGGAGATGGTTCTCAGGACCTCTGCCGCAATGCCCCGGAAATCGGGGCATTGCGGCTCTCTGCTCGTCGCTGAGCAGTCGTCCGAGAACACCACTCAACTTCAAAAATCCATAGATACTGAAATTAGTTCTGTTCGATTCTTCGTGAATCGGTTAGCTTCTGTCGCCCGATGGGGTTTGTCCCGCCGGTGAGTAGATAGGGGAGTTTACCATGTTGTTTGACAAGAAAGAGTGGTCTGACCTCGTGATGATTGCAGAGATGGAACTCGTGACTCGCATGCTGCTCTGCGAATACTGCAACCTGTTCGACAGCAAAGGACAGGCAATCACTAAGCCAAAGGTTTTGGCTCGCACGGTGGGTGTTACCGAGAAGGACGTGCGAAAGCACCTCACGCTGGCCAAGAACGCGGGCTGGCTCGAGACCATCGACATCGACGGGCACAAGGGATACCGAGCGACGGTTCCCGTCTGAACCTACGCGGGTTGTCTGAGGACAACCCGCTTTCGGTTTCACACCTCGCCACGGCCTCCCGACGCGCGAGCCGAATCGACACCCCAGAGCCCCCGAGACATTTTCGACACCGTCTCTAGCTCTCGGTAATTCGATGTCCGGTAACGCGCGAGTTTCCTTGTGCCCTGTCTTCCCCTATTGTGACGTCGTCACACACTGAGGGACGAATGGCTTCACAAGACACCAACCAATCTCGGCGACTCACGACGTCGTGGTGGGGCGACGTCAAACTCGCGCTCTTGACCTCGTGGATCGGGTTTTGGCTGTTGGTCGGCCAGCTCGGTTTCTTTGCCGCCCTCGGCACGATCGTGCAGCTGAAGTGGCGGCGCCTCAAGGGCCAGCCTTTCGCGGCGCTGCCAGCGCCTCAGAGCCCGCGCGAAGCGGCGAGCCGCAAACAATCGGCCGATGCGTTTGTTCTGTATGATGTGTTGAGCACACGGCTCGGCGCCGACAGGGCTTACGCACTCGTCGAGCAGATCGTCGTCGAGGCGGGCGTGAGGTTCATGGAGCTCGTCGTCCCTCCCATCGAGAAGAGCGAGTATGACGGGCTCTCCGACGAGGAGCGTAGAGCGAAGCTGGCTGGCATCGCCGCTGGCTTCCCGAACATCGAGGTCGACGGCCTACAAGCCAGCGCGGAAGTGTTGTCGTTCAACGTCGTGAGGTGCGACTTCAACCAGCTGGGTGAAGCCATCGAGAGAACCCAGGTATCACCCGCGTTCTGTGCCTGTGACGCCGTGTTCTTCGAGCAGAAGCGCCCAGAAGTGAGCTTCGAACGGCCTCACACCCTGTCGACCGGCTCGCCCCATTGCGACTTCTGTTTCCGCTGGCGAACCTAGAGCCGATGGGGTTGCCACAGTCTTCGGGGTTGTCACAGTCTCAATGACAGACGACAGTGACCCGTCGGTTATCGTTCGGATCGGCGGGATCGTATTGGCTGGAACCTGCACTCTCGTAGGTCA
>PFUG01000675.1 GCA_002789955.1 Deltaproteobacteria bacterium CG_4_9_14_3_um_filter_63_12
ACGCCGTCGTCGACTTCGTCACCGTCCTCGTCGAGCAGGGCGAGCTGATTGAAAGGCTGCAACCTGAACGCACCCAGGAGGCGCACGCACTGTACCGGCGCGCTGGCGCGGTCGTCGAGCACGTCGCGGCGCTCTTCGGCGACCCCCGGAAGCGGGAGCGCTACCTCGCCCGACCCTCCATCGCGCGCGTCCTCCAAGCGGCTGAGCAGGCCAACACCCAGCGCTGAGCTCGCCATGAGGAACGCCCGCCGAGCTCCTGTCCTCGTGTCTGCGGCGCTCTGGCTCATCTGTGCCTTGTTCTCGACGCCAATCTGGGCTGACGAGTTCGTCTCGGTGCCGTTCGTGCCTGCGTTCTCTGGCGCCGTCTCCCTCGAGGCCACGCTGAGCAACGCCTTCACCTTCCGCGCGTCCAACCTCGACGCCCCTCCCAGCCTGCTCGCCGGCGCCGCCCTCGGCTACCACTGGATGTTCGACCCCCACGGCGCCACGAGCCTGCGTTTCCGCGCCTACGCAGAGCATTCGGTCGAGTCGCTCAGCGGCGCCATGTGGGCCTGGGGCGGTGACGTCGGCTTTTATCTGCGAGGCTACGACCCGCAGTTCCTCTACGGCGGCGTCGGCGTCTTCGCGGGGGCCGGCGGGACGCAGTGGGAGTCCCCCAAAGGCGACGTCACGGGCTGGAGGCTCAACCTCGGCGCCGAGACCAACTTCGGCATGCTCTGGTTCCTGTCGCCCTATTTGTTCGGCGAGCTCGCCGCCCGCGCGTCGTTCGAGGTCTTGGACCTAGGTGCGCTCACGGACCAGAGGGTCTTGGTGACCTGGGCGCTGCGCTTTGATTGGGCCTGGGTGGAGCGGGATTGGGTCGAGCCGGAGGTGCCTCGGCCCTCACCGCCCGACCCCCTCGCCCACTGCTTCGTGGGCGAGGGGAGTCCGGAGGCTGCGGCCGATTGAGGGGTTACGAAGAATCAGCGCCTTCTGCGCACGACCGCCACGAGGAGCAAGACCAGCGCTCCGAGAGCGAAGGGTGCGGAGCCAGAGCGATTTCGCGTGCTGCAGCTGCAATCCGCCCCCATCAGTTCGTAGCCATCCTCGGGGCCCAGCTCACAGCTCTGAAGGCCTGCGCAGCGAGAGTCGTCGCAATCCGTCTGGCCGTTGTGGTCATCATCGATGCCGTTGCCGCAGCTCTCGACCTCAGCGCAGGCGCTACTCGAAGCGCAGCTCGAGTCGTCGCAATCCGTGCTCCCGTCCCCGTTGTCATCGAGCCCGTTGTCGCAGACCTCGAGCAAACAGGCCGGTGCCTGAGCACACTCGTCATCATCACAGTCAAGCTCGCCGTCCTGATCATCGTCGATCTCGTTGTCACAGACTTCGGGGATGCACTCGGGGAAGGTGGCGCACTCGTCGTCGGCACAGTCAATGAGGCCATCGCCATCGTCGTCTGTTTGATTGTCACAGAGCTCGTCGATGCACTCGGGTTCTGCGGCACAGGCTGTGTCGTCGCAGTCTGCGAAGCCGTTGCCGTCGTCGTCGGTGCCGTTTCCGCAGACCTCGACCCCGCCGCAGACGTCGCCAATGCCGTCGTTGTTGAGGTCCTCTTGGTCGGTGTTGGCGAGGGTGGGGCAGTTGTCCACGTCGTCGTTGATGGTGTCGTCGTCGGAGTCTAAGTCGAGGTAGTCCGGCGTCAAATCGCCGTCTGTGTCGCGTGGGTTGGTCAAATCTCCACCGGCCTCCAAGGTGTCGCCGTAGCCGTCGCCATCGGCGTCGGTGTCGAGCCAGCTCACGTCTCCATCCGCGTCGACGTCGTTGTCTCCCAGGGCCGTGCTGTGGGCGATCTCGATGGCGGTGAGGAGGCCATCGCCATCGTCGTCAGGGTCGAGAGCGTTGATGAAGCCGTCGCCATCGGTGTCCAACGGGTTGGCCAGGTCGCCGACCTCTTCGCCATCGAGGAGGCCGTCGCCATCGGTGTCGGCGACGTTCGGGTTGGTCCCGATGATGTTCTCTTGGAGGTTGGTGAGCCCATCGGTGTCCAAGTCAGCCAGGGGACCATCGCTGTCGTCAGGGTCGAGGTAGTTCGGTGTGCCGTCTGCGTCGTCGTCGTCACGACCCTCGTCGCTGTCGAATTTGCCGTCGCCGTCACTGTCGGTGTCGAGCCAGTTCACGTCGCCGTCGGTGTCGGCGTCGGTTCCGTAGGTCGCAGAATCGAAGAGCTCGACGAGGGTGGGGATGGCGTCCCCGTCGTCGTCTGGATCTCTCCAGTTGGGAACGTTGTCGTTGTCGGTGTCTGCGGTGCTCCCCTCCTGTGAGTCGAGCAGGGAGTCGCCGTCGGAGTCGAGGTCGAGTCCGTCGACGACGCCGTCATTGTCTGTGTCAACCACGTTGCCGCCGTCGCTCTCGACGAAGTCACCGATGCCGTCACCGTCGGAGTCGGGGTTGTAGGGGTTGGTTCCCGCCACGGCCTCTTCGGCGTTGGTCAGGCCATCGTTGTCCGGGTCCACATCGGGTCCATCGTCGTCGATGGCGTCGAGGTAGTTCGGCACACCGTCGCCATCGGCGTCGGCGAGGAGCTCGTCGATGTCGAGGTTGGCGTCGGCGTCGCTGTTGGTGTCGAGCCAGTTGGGCAGGCCATCGCCGTCGACGTCGAGGCCGAAGATCAGGCCATCCGCCAGCTCTGTGGCGGTGGGGATGGAGTCGTTGTCGTCATCGTCATCGCGCCAATCTGGGATGGTGTCGCCGTCGCTGTCGACGGTGCCTTCGAAGCGGTCGTCGACTCCATCGTTGTCGGAGTCGAGGTCGAGGGCGTCGATGAGGGCGTCGGTGTCGGAGTTGATGGCTTGACCGCCGTCGGTCTCGATGAAGTCGTCAATGCCGTCGCCGTCGCTGTCGGGGTTGTTGGGGTTGGTGCCCAAGTTGACCTCAGCGAGGTTGGAGAGGCCGTCGCCATCGGCGTCTGCATCAGGCCCATCGGTGTCGTCGGGATCGAGGTAGTTGGGGATGCCGTCGTTGTCGTCGTCGCCGTCGAGCTCGGTGGCATCGAGCTTGCCGTCGCCATCGCTGTCGGTGTCGAGGAAGTTGGGGATATTGTCGAGGTCGACGTCCCCTCCGAAGGTCTGTCCCTCGGTGAGTTCTTGGCTGGTTAGGAGGCCGTCCTGATCGTCGTCGACGTCGCGCCAGTCGCCAGTGCCATCTTGGTCGGAGTCCTTTACTCCCTCGAAAAAGTCGCTCACCCCATCGTCGTCGGAGTCGAGGTCGAGGGCGTCGATTTCACCGGTGTTGTCGGTGTTGATGGCTAGGCCGCCGTTGGTCTCGACGAAGTCGCCAATGCCGTCACCGTCGCTGTCTCTCTTGAGCGGGTCGGTGCCGAGAGAGCGCTCGAGGGCATCGACGAGGCCGTCACCATCGGTGTCGACGTCAAGGTCGCAGAGGCCGTCTGCGTCCACATCGGGCCCATCGTTGGCGGGGTTGCTGTCGGAGAGTGGACCGAAGTTGTCGGTGCCGACGACACAGTCGTCGCAGGTGTCCGAGTCAGAGTCGCCGCACAGGTCGGGATCGAGGGGGTTCGGATCGTTGGCGTCGGGCACGCCGTCGTTGTCGCTGTCGCCGTCACCCGCATCACAGAGCCCGTCGGCGTCGGTGTCGAGGCCGTCAGCAGCGGGATGGTTGTCGGCTTGGGGGCCGAAGCCATCGATGCCCACGGCACAGTCGTCGCAGGTGTCGCCGTCGGTGTCTTGGCAGACGAAGGGATTGGCGGGAGCGCTGTCGCCGCCGTCGTCGATGCCATCGTTGTCGTCGTCGCCGTCTCCCGCATCGCAGATGCCGTCCCCGTCGGCGTCGAGGCCATCGTTCGCGGGGTCGTTGTCGGCGAGCGGGCCGAGTCCGTCGGTGCCCACAGCACAGTCATCACAGGTGTCTGAATCGCTGTCGATGCAGAGGGTGGGATCGAAGGGAGCGCTGTCATTGACGTCGGCGACCCCGTCGTTGTCGCTGTCGGTCTCCCCTGCGTCGCAGGTGCCATCCCCATCGGTGTCAGGGCCATCGTTCGTGGGGTCATTGTCGGCGAGCGGGCCGAAGCCGTCGGTGCCCACGGCGCAGTCGTCACAGGTGTCATTGTCGCTGTCGGCGCAGACATTGGGGTCGAGCGGCGCGCCATCGGCCGTATCGAGGACACCGTCATTGTCCTTGTCGAGGTCGCCCAGGTCGCATAGCCCGTCGGCGTCGGTGTCGAGGCCGTCAGCAGCGGGACGGGCGTCGGCTTGGGGCCCGAAGCCATCGACGCCTATTGCACAATCATCGCAGGTGTCACCGTCGCTGTCGGCGCAGACGGTGGGCTCCGAGGGGTTGGTGTCACTGGTGTCGAGCACGCCATCGTTGTCGTCGTCGCTGTCGTCGCTGTCGCAGACACCATCTCCATCCAGGTCTCCGGTGGTGTCGTCACCAAAGCACAGGTCCGAGAGGTCGCAGATCCCGTCGGAGTCCGCGTCGAGGCCATCGTTCGCGGGGTCGTTGTCGGCGAGCGGGCCGAAGCCGTCGGTGCCCACAGCGCAGTCGTCGCAGGTGTCATTGTCGCTGTCGGCGCAGACATTGGGGTCGAGCGGCGCGCCATCGGCCGTATCGAGGACACCATCATTGTCCTTGTCGAGGTCGCCCAGGTCGCAGAGCCCGTCGGCGTCGGTGTCGAGGCCGTCAGCAGCGGGAACGTTATCCGCGAGCGGGCCGAAGCCGTCGGTGCCCACGGCGCAGTCGTCGCAGGTGTCACCGTCGCTGTCGGCGCAGACGGTGGGCTCCGAGGGGTTGGTGTCGCTGGTGTCGAGCACGCCATCGTTGTCGTCGTCGCTGTCGTCGCTGTTGCAGAAGCCATCTCCGTCCAAGTCTCCAGTGGTGTCGTCACCAAAGCACAGATCCGAAAGGTCGCAGATGCCATCGCCGTCAGCGTCGGCGCCGTCATTACCAGGGTCTGGGGGCCCGTTGGTTACGCTGCAGTCGTCGCAGCCATCCGCATCGAGATCTTGGCAGAGCGCGGGGTTCGTGACGTCAATGTCACACAGGTCTCCCACAGAGTCGTTGTCGGAATCTGTCTGCAGCGGATTGTCGACCAACCAGCAGTTGTCGCATGCGTCCCCAAAGGCGTCGCCGTCAGAGTTCTCCTGCCCGAGATTCGGGACGAAGACGCAGTTGTCCACGGAGTTGATGACGGTGTCGCGGTCGTAGTCGTTGGGGACCACTGGATCGGACTCGATGTCGGTCAGCATGGGCGTGCCCAAGCCATCATCCCAACAGGTGCGGTCGTTGTTGAGTCCCTGGTTTGAGGTCGTGGTTCCAACCCAGAGGATGAGCCCACTGCTCTCAGAGTAGGTGTCACAAGTCCCGCCACCGACACCGCAGTCATCGCAGACGCGCCCAGCGGCGGTTCCGCCCACGCAGACTCGGGATGTGGCGTTGCACACCCCCAGCCCGGCCGCGCAGTCCGCGCTCGTAGTGACGTTGGTGGTCGCGCAAAACTGTCCATTCGCGCTGCCTCCGCCGCACATGCCGTAAGAACCCAGCATGGACCATGGGATCATCAAGGTGAGGAAGTAGTCCTGGTCTCCATTGAGGCTCGTGTCAGCGATTGTGACGTTCCAATAGTTTGCCGCCGGAGCCAGCACTTGACGCGCGTTTTCGGGCTGATCGGCGACCCCTGCAGCAGGATCTCGAACCGTGTTCTCATATAGGGTCAGTTCGTCGCCAACAGTTCCGTTGAGATGCAGCATGTACTCGTAGGTGGTCAGATCCCCATCCCCATCGATGAGGACGCCCCAACCCATTGGCTTCAAATTGTCGACGGACTGGACGGGATTCTCGTCGAGCCGCATACGAACATAGAAGGTGGTGGCATCCGATGCGTAGAAGACCGCTGCACTCAAGGGCGAGAGCTCGCCGACGATGTTGCGGTGGTCGAGGTTCGCGTCATCCAGCCAGTCCGTAGACTCGACGCCAGCGCACTTGAGCTCGACGAACTCCAAGCCCGCTGGCAGCACCGCCGCAAACTCTGACACACGTGGCTCGGGGGCGGCCCCTCCGGAGGAGTCCTGCTCGCCAATCCCGCACCCTCCCACCAGAAGGAAGGCAGCAAAGATCGTGATGAATTGTGTTCGTGTCAGCATCGCGCTTCTCCTTACTCAACGAGCGGTAAATAGTATTTGGGATTCGTTTGTCCGCTGCTCCATCCTTGATACATCAGACTGCTGGCTAAGGCCAGCGCTTTGGACGCCGGCTGACGCCGGCTGAGGGAGACCTCGTCGCGCAACGCAGGATCGATGTCGCAGCACTGCACAGCGATGGATGACGATGAGGAAGCCCCCAGGCATTCTAAGGCCGCCGTGGAGGAGTCGACGTGTCATCACGTCGCGCGCAGAGGCTCCAACCTATCGCCCTCGGCTGCCGGACGCAACGGGGGTCTCGGCGATGGCAATCCGTGCGATGTGCGGCGCGGTTGCGGTGCCGTGGCATTCCATCACCTCGGCTGCTGCAAGAGAGAAGAAGCAGGCAAAAGGGGGCCCGGGGGACAAAGTCCCGCGCTCCCCAATCGAGCGACACCCAAATGATTTTGTGGCAGCCAGCAAACACGGACTACACCACCACCCGCTGCCCCTGCCGCAAAGGCTCGATGACGGAGGCCTCCAGAGCGAAGTCGTCCGGGTAGTGCACCAGCCGCATCTTCTTCTGCAGCGCCGGGGCCAGCGCCTCGAGGCGCTCGTAGGGCGTGTGGATGCCGTAGTTCGTCTCGTGCACGATGAGGTCCGCCGCCGAGAGCCACTCGATGAGCGACGGATCCCAGGCCGTGTCGGCGCTGAAACCCAGGCAGCGACCGCCCGCTCGGATGCGCAGCGCGGTCGTCGGCACGTGGTGGATGGTCTTGCGGCATTCGATTTCGAAGGGACCAAAGGACGTCGCGTGCTCGAAGGAGAGGTCGGTCAGGTCGAAGTAGTCCTCGAACTGTCGGGTCGCCTTGGGGCCCTCGGGCGAATCCATGAGATTGCCCATCCCGGCCAGCAAACAGGCCGACCAGAGGTGCTCGAGAGCCTCGGGGTGGCCCAGCAACTGCGTGCGCTTCTTGAGCATGAACGTGTTGAAGAACGCCCAGCCCTCTAGCCCCGAGACGTGATCGCCGTGCAGGTGCGTCAGCACCACACCGTCGAAATCCGAGAGGTCCAACTTCAGCCCAGCCAAGCCACCCGACTCAGACAAAATCTTGCGGATGGGGTGCGGGCAGTCGACCAGGAGCCAGTGACCCTCGCACTCCACCGCATAGCAGCTCGAGTAGTACTTCTGCGAAAAGGCGTCGCCGACACCGAGAGGAATGAACGACAGGCTCATGGTCAAATCCGTAGTATGGCGGCCAGTCCCGCTTGAAACCGTGGTGGAACCAAGGTGAAGCCAGTCTCGAGCCCAGGCACACCAGGCACCGGCGGCACCTCGACCCCCAGTCTGAGCTCGCCTTCACCAAAGAAGGCCGAGCCCCAGACGCTGAGGTCCAAGTACGTCAGCACCCTGACCCGAGCATCGAGCCGAATCAGAAACGTGGGATCGGAGAGATTCGAAAGCAAGCTGAAAGTGAAAGAGCTGTCGTTCCACTCGCCTGGCTGCGGCAGGGAAACGTAGCCGCCGCCGTAAAACCGGCCGTTGTAGAGCGGCTTGAAATCTCCCTTGAAGAGCAACCACGGGTAGAGCGATGAGTCCTCGTAACCCGCCTCGTTGTAGAACCCTTCCAGGCCCAGGTAGACGCTGTCTTGGTCGGAGTAGAGCACGGCGAGCTCCGTTCCCGCAGTGACCATGGGCAGCCACTCGTCCTCGCGGCTGAACTCGGTCGGGAAGGCGAACGACGCCACATCGAACGCCCCTTTCCAATACGCGCCCTTGTCCCCGTGCCGCACATTGCCCTCGACCCAGACGTCGAACGGCCCCAAAGGCGCCGACAGATCCAAGCCCAGACGCACGGGGTCGTCCTTGCGCGCCGCCGCCGTCAGAGAAATCTCCGCGGACACGACCAGCCACTCGACCCGCAGCGCGCCGCCGAGCTCGTCGAGCTCTGACGCCCCTTCGGCGTTCATCACCGCATAGACGTTGAGCCCGATGCTCTCGGCCGGCAGATGAAACTTGACCAACCCGACTCCCAACCGCTCGTCGTACACGGCCAGCGGGTCGCGCGCCTGCTGGTTGAGCACGTCGTTCGGGTTCCAAAAACGCCCCGTCCCCCAACGAATCGGCTGCCGACCCGCGGTCACGTAGACCGTCTGCGCAATGTCGAACTTCAGCCAGAGCTGGTCCAGCGCGACCTGCGTCGGCTCGAGCGTCTGCCCCTGCGCGTTGGTCTGGCCGGCCGTCACCGAAAAATCGTGCTTCAAACGCCCTCGCAAATAGGCCCGAACCCGGTCGTTGGGCCGGCCGTCCAAGTACAAATCGAAGAGCGTCGGCGCCGAGAACGTGCTGTTCTCCGCCGAGGTCTCGTCGTTCCCCGACACCGCGACGCGCGAGTAGAGCTGGCCGCCGAGGGCCAGCGGGTCCTCGAAGCGGCTCTCGTCGAAGTGCGACAAGGCCGGCTTGCCGCTTCCGAACAAGGCCGACTCCCGGTCCTTTGGCGGCTCGTCCTGAGCGCTGCCCGCCGCCGCGTCCTGAGCGCCGCTCGCCGCCTCATCTTGCGCGTCCGAGCCCCCAAACAGGTCGTCCTCGAGCCCCTTGCGGCCGGCCACTTCGGTCTCGGCCGCGCCGCCGCCAAACAAGTCGTCCTCGAGCCCAGCCCGGCCACTCTTCGGCAAGGACTCCTCGGCCACGACGCCGTCTGTCGATTCTTGGGAGCTGGGGACGCCCTGGGCCTTCGCGGTGCTCTCCGAAGCCGGAATCCCCGCGACGCCGCGGGCCGCTCCCAACGCCAAGCTGTCAATCGCCTCGGCCGACGCGGTCGTCGGCAACCAGAACAGCATGAGCCCCAAGATCGTGGCGGTCTTTCGCATCAGAAACTCCAGCGGGTCAGGAAGCCGAGCCAGCTGAACAGTCGGCGCGAGCGCGAGCGAAGCTGTTCAATAGCATGGAAGGCGCTGGGGAAGAA
>PFUG01000394.1 GCA_002789955.1 Deltaproteobacteria bacterium CG_4_9_14_3_um_filter_63_12
TACGGCAATCCGCAGGGGCGCGAGGCCGCGGAAGCCCTGGCCAGCGTTCGTTCCCACACGATCTTGGGCCCGCTCGTACAGAGGCTGCTTCCCAAGCCCTAGTGTGACGCGTCACAATTACCCATAGACTATGGGATGACGCTGATTCTGCTATGAACTACGGCGTTCGTGGGCGGACGCTGTTCGCCCAAGGCTCCGCCTTGGGCTGGTAATTGTTCGGCCCCCAAGGGGCCGATGCCCAGGGCGTTGCCCTGGGCCTGACTCAAAGCATTTCTCACCTCTTGGATGACGCGCAGCGTCTCAGATGACTGCCATAAAGATCGCCGGGCTCGTGCGGTATCTTGCGGATATTGCTTCGATCTCAACGCAAAGGCGGAGAGGGCGGAGGCGCAGAGATTGCGCGTTTGGGTTGCTCCGTCGTGAGGTTCGCATTCTCGTCGGCTCCTCGCACCTGGAGCATTTCCAAACGGACAGTCAAAACGTGTCGGGTTCATGTCGTGTCACTCATGAATGTTCACGGGGGGGCGCAGCACGCTGCGCCCCTGGGAACGGAAACGTTGGCTCCGTCGGGATCCAGAATGCCGACCAAGATGTCAGTTTCCCACCAACGACGGCAATAGGACCGTTAGAGTCCGCACGGAGCCGATGAAACCGCCGTAAAGTCAAAACGTTACACAGACGACCCGCTCCTTGCTCTCGGCAGACCCCGCGTAAGTGTGAAGACGTTGGGCTCACCGGCCCGTCCATCCATTCAGGCATCGGCCAAAGGGTACTGACGTTTCTCAGCGGCCTGCCACGTCGATTTCTTTGTCTAGCGGTCAACGGTCAGCAACAGAAATTCAGAAGGGACGACATCATGCGTATGGAGCTCCGAAACCTTTGGGTTTCGTGGTGGATACTTGTCATCTTCGGGGCCTTTGGGTGCGACGACGACTTGGGGCGGGCCGTTAACGGCGACGTCCTTGCCGACGGGCCCGAGCTCGACCTCTGCGCGCCCGACTGCAACTCGCGAACCTGCGGCGACGACGGCTGTGGAGGGAGCTGTGGGCGCTGTTTCAACCTAGAAGGAGAAGCCGCGCCGCAGCTCTGTGTCCAGGGCCAATGTTGCGCACCCCGATGCACTGGTATGCAGTGCGGCGACGACGGGTGTGGCGGCTCGTGTGGGACTTGCTTCGACCGGGCTGGCCGACCAGAGCCAGGGCTTTGTATCGATGGATATTGCTGCGAGCCGAGCTGCCAAGGGAAGGACTGCGGCGGCGACGGCTGCGGCGGCACCTGCGGGGAATGCACGGCGCCGCAAGAGTGCTCGACTGCGGGCCTGTGTGAGGCGCCGTGTGTGCCGAGCTGCGAGGGCTGCTGTGGCGACGATGGCTGCGGCGGCGACTGCACAGGGAGCTGCGACGTTGCCGAGCGCTGCGACCCGTTTGCGTGCGGTTGCGTCGAGCTCCCTGCCTGCGGCGCGTTCAACTTCCCTGTCTGCCAGTCAGTCTCACCGGCGCCTACGACCTCGGACGGCATCGCCGGCTTTGTGTTCCAGAACAGCGCCGCCCTGGTCTGTGGCGAGGCTTGGGATTTCACGGCGCTCGACGTCGCGTTCGCCGACAACGCAGTGTTCATGTTCGGTGAGGTCCACGGCAGCGAGGAGCTCGGTCCGCTGAGCGCGGCCCTCTTCGGTCACCTCGTGCGTGCTGGCGAGGTAGAAGGCGTCGGGTTGGAGATCGGCATGGATTTGACCGGGCCGATCAACACCTACATCGAAACCGGGCAAGGACCTCTGCTCGACACGTATTACTTCGACCTCTACCCCAACGCGTTCTTCTTCCGGGCGATCCTCGACGAGGCGCGCGCCCTCTATCTGGAGGGGTATCCGGTGCGCGGATTTGGGGCCGAGGTGCCCTACCGCGTCGGTTGGGTAAACGAGGAGCTTGAGGCGTTCGCCAACCAACTCGCCACACCCACGGCGAGGGCGCTGGTCCTCGACACGTTGCCGCCTGTGCTGGGACTCTGGGACCCAGTCTCCCAAGCCTTTACGAATCAGCCCACGCCTACCGGCTCCACCTCGAGTCGAACTTGGACACGCTCTGCAGCGAGCTGAGCGCCGAGGACTGCGAGTGGCTTGGGCAGATGGCCAAGGCGCTCGAGCTCGGCGCGCTCTATTCGAACCTCTCCGAGATGACGACTCAGGCCGAATTCGACGCTTTCTTCGACCTGCGCGAGGGGCTGATCTACACGAACTTCCGGCGCAATCTGCCCACCTCCCAGACTCGCCTCTACTCCCACATGGGCGCCGCGCACGCCTCGAAGGCGCCCATGGCGCTGACGGCGTACACCCAAAGCAGCGCCTACCGCATGCAGTACGACTTCGAGACGACCCGTGGGCGCGTGTACTCGACCCAGCCCGCTTACGGGGCGGGAAGCTCCATCGTTTACGGTGGGGTCGTGGAGCCCCTGGGAGCTCACCCCACACTCCTGGCTAGGGGGCTCGCCGAGGCGTCCGCTTCCTACCACTTCCTCGCGAGCTCGGAGCCCGGCGCGGGCTGCGTCACCAACCCCTTTGCCACAATGGCCGACTTTGGGGCCGGCGCGCCTTACGGCGAGTCGCACGATGGCTTCACATACGTGCGCAAGCTCACGCCCGAGCAGCTCGCTCGAACCAACGGGAGTGTCAATTTTCTACCGATCCTCCGGCGCCTCGATGCGACCCGCGCGGCAGAGATCCGGTTTCGGTCCCAGCTCTGAATAAGCCCCACCCAGGAGGACACGCTATGTCTCGAAGATTCCGTTTGCATGCGCTCGCGCTCCTCGTTTTGCTGCACCCCACGGCCGCCGCTGCGGACTGCGTCCGCTCTAGGACACACCCCATCGAGGTCTGCACCGTACAGGCCTCGGACGTCACCATCGCCAAGACCTATCTCACGGCCACCGAAGACGTTTGGGAGATTCTGATCGACGGGGCTGGGTTCAGCACCCCCTATCGTCTCGACGCGATGGGTACGCCAGAGCTGGGCATCCGAGTCGAGATCGGCCCACTAGGAGGCAACGTGGGATATGTCGAGATCTTGACCGATGTGCCAGCGACGCCTCACTCCGACTGCGCTGTCGTCGCGCACATGGAACTGGCGCTGCCGGACTACTACATCCCTATCGCGCTCGCCCACGAGCTCGGCCACGCCCTGACCGCCGCCGACGACTGCGTCGAGCCTGCGACCGAGGCCATCTCGCCTTACCTCGAGCTGGTGACGGTTCAGAGCATGGGGCTGCTGAGCTTGGACGACTATTTGGAGGGCACCGCTGCGTTCACCTATGGAGAGTTTCAGTCCATGCCCTGGCTGGCCTTGGATGCACCGGGCTTCGGGCAGGGCTATCACTACGGACACTCGCTGCTGAGCTTCTTTCTCGATGTGAAGTGGGGCGAGGGCGACGCGTCCTTGGTGGCTCGGCTCTCGAAGGCCACGCGACAGAACGGCACCATCGAGCGCGTCGGTTATGGGGCCGTGCTGGTCTCCGGCGAGAACGAGCCTGACTACAACGACGCCGTCGACACCGTGTTGGAACCCTTTGGCGTGACCTTCTGGGACGCGATGGGCGAGTTCGCAGTGTGGCGTCTTTTGACCGGGTCACGTTCCGACGCGCAGCACTTTCCGTCCGCGGCTGTGCTGCCCGAAGCGACCATCGACACGATGCTGACGAGCCTGCCGCAGGTCGACTTGCACCCAACGAATCCGCCGCAGGAGACTGGGACGTCGTACATCGGCCTAACTTTGGACCCCAGCACAGCGACCGACACCGACGTCCTCACGTTCTCGTTGGCGTCGAGCGACGCGGCGAACTGGGCGGTCTGGGCGGTGGTGATGCGCGCCGGCGGTGTCGAAGCCTTCGGCCAGCGCTTCGCGGGCGGCAGCGGCACACTGCACGTCGGCGCGCTGGTGGGCGCTTCGCGCTTGTTCTTCGCGGTGACGAATCTCGGGGATCTCGACCACGACCCAGACCACCTCGACGATTTCGAGGCGGCCGACTTCAGCTACTCCATCGAGCGGGTCGCGGCCCCTCAGCTCACCTCGGTCACTCCGGCGATCGTGGAGCAAGGGGCTCAGGGCGTGATCTTGACCGTCGTGGGCGCGAACCTGGATGACACACAGGAGTTCGCCCTCGGAGACGGCCTCACGATCGTGTCCGTCGAAGTCGTCAGCGCTGAGCGCGTGTTGCTGACCGTCGACGTGGCTGCAGACGCCGTCCTAGGGGCCCGCGACCTGGAGGCCGGTTTCGTCGGCATGCCGCCGTCGGTGCTCCCGAACGCCGTCGAGGTCGTCTCCGCCCAGCCCATCGTCTCGTCGATGAGCCCGGACAAAGGACGGGTTGGCACCACGGTTGAGGTCACCTTCACAGGCTCGAACTTCCGCGACGAGGTCGCGTGCGACTTCGGTGATGGCGTCGCGGCCAGCGTGACGAAGGTCGACGCGACCCACCTCGAGGTCCGCCTCGAGCTCGCCGCCAACGCCGTACTGGGTCTGCGGGACGTGCGCGTGACGAATCCTGGAGCGGAAGCGCTCTTGCTGCTCGGCGCCTTCGAAGTTCTCGGAGACGACGTCGCGGAAACGGCGCTCGAGGGCTCGGACGTCTCCGCACCGACGGCAGGGAACGGGGACTGCGGCGGTTGTGGCTGCCAGACGGTCGGTCGTGAGGTGCAGTTCGGGCTTCTGCCGCTGCTGGCGCTCTTGGGGTTGTTGTGGCTGCGGCGCCGGTGAGGAGCATTCCCGCCTAGTGTAACGCTTCACGTATGTCCATGCTTATGGGGTGGCGTTTCAGGGGAGCAGGGCTCTGCCCTGGCCCGCCGGGGGACTTTGTCCCCCGGAGCCCCAATGACTCTCTTCTGCGACCACGAGGAGCTGCACGACAAGCTGCGCGCGCCGCCCACCGCGCCGTGCTGGAGCTCCTCAAGGGCTCTGCGCGGAATCATCACCTCAAAGAGGACGTCAAGGCTGTGATCTTGGGCCTGGGAGCAGAGGACGCCTGGTTTGTCTTTCGCTCCACGGCCGACACCTTCCTCAAGGCCTACGCGGCGCTGTGCCCAGACGCCCGCGTTTTGCCCTACCGCGCCGACCTCCAAGTTCGTGGCCGCCCTGCTTGAGGAGCATTTCCAGACGGGCTACCCAAAGAACTCTGCTGCAGGCACGTACCGGACCCCCAAGATCCGGGCGAACTCCGCGTCGCTCTCGAGGTCTCCGACCATGAGCGTCTGGCTGCGATCGAGTGCGTAGCGCTCGATGAACGCGACGCCTAGACCCGGCATAGGTTTGCGGCAGTAGCACTGCGGAGCGCCGGCCTCGTGCGGGCAGAACGCGACGTCGATCTCGACGTCGAGCAGCGCACAGGTGCGTTCGAAGAGCGCCTGAACCGTCGGCACGTCGAGCCGTCCGGCGGCGACGCCGCTTTGGTTGGAGACGCCCAGCAACAGAGCACCCTCGTCGCGCCAACGCTTCAAGACCTCGGAACGGCCAGGTAGGATCTCGAGGTCGTCGGCGGAGCTCGGGTAGGGGGCGCCACTCTTGGTGCGGCGCAGCGTGCCGTCAAAGTCCAGCAGCAGCGCCTTGTTCGACGCGGCGCCAGCGCGTCGCTGGAATGGCTTGCGCTCGATCACGGCAAACCCCTCTGCCAGCTCAGGGGGCTCGAACAGCCGCGCGAAGCGATAGAGGACCGCCGGCGGAAATACGCTGGGGTCCTTTCGGCTGGCGAGCTTGAGCTCGTCCGGAGAGAGCAGTCGCCCGTAGTTCTCCAGCATTCGCTGGCAGACGTTCACCAGTGCGTCCTCCACACTGGCGTCGAGCCAGACGCAGCGCACCGGCAGCCCGTGCGCGCGCGCGGCCGCCAGGATGTCGCGCCGCGACTGGACCGTCGCGTACGTGTTGTCCAGCACGATGCGGGTCGCGCCCGACGCGACCAGCGCGTCGAACTTCGGCACCAGGCTCGCCAGGGTGCCTCCCATGCTGTCCCGGTTTAGGCGTGCGTAGCCGCGCTCAACCAACGGGCCGACCCAGGTGGATTTGCCGGCGCCCTGGATGCCGACCGTCAGAACCACCTCGCGCTCCTGGCTTGATTTTTGGGAGGGCGCCTCCATCGCCCCCTCCAAAGTCTCACGTACGAACGGGAACGCCTCGTCGAGCCAAGCCAGATCGCCGTCCGAGAGTTTTAGCGAAAGGGCCCGCTGCAACGACTCGATGCGATCCAACCGCGTCGCGCCTGGGAGCGGGATGACGTGTGGCCCCAGGGACAGCAACCACGCCAGCACCACCTCCGTGTTGGTGACGGCGTGTCGCCAGGCCACATCGCTGAGGGCCCGATGGTTCAACGCCCGGTTCACGCCCCGATGCCCAGCCACCGGGCTGTGCGCCAGGAACGTGAGCTTCTCACGCAGGCAGTGAGCGACCATGCCTTGTGTGAACGCGGTCTTGTCGAACGGGTTGCAGACGTTCTGCACGCAGACGATGTCGACCAGCCGTCGCGCCTCCTCGAGCTGCGCGACGTTCACGTTGCAGAGACCGAGGTGGGCGACCTTGCCCGCCTGTTTGAGCTCGGCGAGTGCGCCGATGGAGTCTGCCCACGGGATTCGGGGGTCGCAAAGGTGCAGCTGCAGCAGGTCGAGCCGCTCGACGCCCAGGGCGACCAGGCTTTGCTCGCAGGCGCGCTTGAGGTGTTCGGGATGCCCATCCGGGACCCAGCGGCCGCCGGGCCGCGCCATGCCGACCTTGGTCCCGATGACGAGCGTCTTTGGGTCCCCTGCCCAGCAGTCCCGCGCCCGTGCGATGAGCCGCTCGCTGTGGCCCAGCTCGGTTTCGTCGGCGGCATAGACGTTTGCGGTATCGACGAAGGTCAGCCCCGCATCCCAGGCCGCATGCAGCAGCGCAATGGCGTCTTGTTCGGAGGGGCGCTCTGGTGCGGTAGAGAGACGCATGGCTCCCAGTCCCAGCGTCCCAACGGTGCGTGCTCCCAACAATGGACGGGGTTCTACTCGGCCATCGTCGCCGCGGCGCGGTTGCCAGCGCCGTTCGACGAGGCCCTCGGCCAGATCGTGCCTGGGTCCCGCATTTCGTTTCGCGCCCTGCCTGGCCTCTGGTTTTCGAGCTGGAGCAGCCGCGACGGCGCCACCACTCCAAAGCGCCTCGTCCTCCCAGTCGATGTCGTCGCTCGCCGCGCTCGCCCGCTCGGGTACTGGGCCTCCTGCCAAATTGGTCAGTGTCCAATCCGCGCCGAGCCGTGTCGCCTCGCTCGCCTCACAGAACAGCACCTCTCGTCGAGCGCCGGGCATCGCCAGCGCCTGGATTGCCACCAAGACCTCCCCCTCAAGGGCGAGCTCGATGAGGGCTCGGGTCGCGCGAGCGGGCACGGCCCCGGCGTTTCGCGGCGCCTCACTGCGCAGGCGGCCAAGCGCCCTCGCCGCAGCGCGGTCCTCATCGGCCAACTCCAGTCCGCGGCCGAGCTCGGCGTTGTCGAGCGGCGGCGTGGCGGCGTTCTCGAGAGCGACGAGCTTCGTGACGGTCTCGCGTTTCAGGAGCGCGAGGCGTTCGGCGGCTCGGGAGTGGGTTCTCCTTTTGGTGGCGTCTGAGATGGTCATGGAACGTGTTTAACTCCTGAACCGAGGCAGGCCAAGCCCGGAGTCGCGTCGGGTGAGTTCTTTGCTGGCCGGTGAATCCACCGTGCCGAGCACGCCTGCGGGCACTCTGAGGAGCACGCCGTCCGTGTTGGGCGCTGAGAGTTTGTATGCTTCTCTTCCTTCTTCCGTCGCCGGTGCGGGCATGACGTGGGTTCTGGCGGTCGCGGGCGAATCGCACAACGTTCACGTTGGGCGTGTTGGGCGCGGTCCGCCCAGCGCACGATTAGCACGGTCGGGGTCGACGCAGGAGTTCGGCGCGGAGTGCCGACACATCCCGCGACTCAAGGGCTCACGCCGAGCCTACTTCACAAATCCTCTGGGGACGCGTCGCCCC
>PFUG01000115.1:0-16373 GCA_002789955.1 Deltaproteobacteria bacterium CG_4_9_14_3_um_filter_63_12
TTCTGTAATCAACAACATGCCGGTATTTTTGAAGAATTTCTGAGGATTGGGGGGCGCTCCTTGCAGTCAATAAACATGGAGAGTCATGACGGTCTACACTAGCTTCGGCTGAGAACACCGACGCCGGCGAATTCGGGCAAACTGGGCGGCCACCGGGCGGGGTCTACGAGAGCCTCTCTCCGAGGTGCTGCACCGTCCTGAAGTTGCGCGCGGTGACCATCGACCCAACGGCTTTGTCCAGCTTCGCCAGCGTCACCTTCGAACGTGCGACCCCCTCGGCGTAATCGACCCACAGCGCGTCGCCGACCAAGGCGACAGCTTCGTTCGGTGCGCAGATACCGCTGAGCAGTGAGACCGCATCTGGGTGTGGGGTCAGCTTGGACAGGCAGAGGTGGAGCAGATTGGGACGGTCCTCTGCCGCCGATATGAAGGGACAGGCGCTCAAGAGCTGCCGCCACTGTTCAGAGGTGCGGACGAGGACGTCCACTTTGAAACCGAAGCGCTCTTCGATGCTCGCCTCGAGCGCTCGATCCACGTGTTCAGCCGCATCAGAGGCGCTGAACACGAGGTTCCCGCTCTGAATGTAGGTCGAGACCTCGGCCAAACCACACGCGGTCGCAACTTCTCTGAGCTCGGCCATGGGGACTTTCCGGTTTCCTCCGACGTTGATCCCCTTCAACAGCGCCACCATCCGCATGTTGCACTCCCTAGAGGCTTACAGGCCCGTGACCTCGTTGCTGACCGAGACTCGCGGGCGCATCTAAGGCGTCGTCCGGGAACAAAATGCGCATTTGGGCGAAGTCAGAGGTGGGAGGGCAAGGAGGTCGATGCAGGCGATGCCCAGCATCGTCGAAGCAGACCGACGCAGCCATCACGCCTCTGGCGATGCTCAAATGGGCAGGTTGTCTCCTGACGACGCCTAACCCTTCACGGCCGAGAGATGTCGCTCGAGGGCCTGCAAGACCATGCTCCAGGCCCGCTCGAAGTACTGGAAGGTCTGGGGCCATTGGCTCTCGGGGTTCGCCAGGCCGTCGGCCGGCCAGCCGGTGTGCGTCAAACGCACCCGCGTGCGGCCGGCTTCGAGCTCCTCGAGCTCCACCACCACCCAGGTTCGGCGGAAACGGGTCTCGGGCAAGCTCGGCGGCGCGTTCCAGGTAAAGGACAGCATCCGACCGGGCAACAGGCTCAGGATCCGGCAGCCTTCGCTGCCCCGAAAGCCTGGTTTCTGGTCGAAGTCGAAGTGCAACGCGTAGCGCCCGCCGACCCGCAACTCGACGTTTGCCTTCTCCACCAACCAGGTCTCGGGAGCACACCAAAGGGCCCAAATCGCGTCGCGAGACCCGACGAGCTCGGCCTCTTTGACGATCGCCTGCTCGGACATCTCAGCGACGCTCACGGCGGTCAGCGGCGGCGCAAAATGGGGGTTGAAGATGAAGCCCAACAGGTTACCGAAGGGGTCCTGGACGCTGCCGACCACGACGTCACCGCCCACGTCGAGGGCGGGCTGTACGAGGGTGGCTCCCTTCTCGAGCGCGTGGGCGATGGCGAAGCCGGCGTCTTCGACCTCCCAGTAGACCGTGCTGCCGCCGGCTCCCGCCCCATCTCCCTCATCGAGAGGGTGCAGCCCGAGCTCGTAGCCGCCCACATCGAAGCCGACATAGAAGGGCTGGTCGAAGTATGGAGCCCGGCCCAGCAGCTCAGAGTACCAGGCTTTGGCCGCCTCTAGATTCGAGACGTTCATGGCGTGCGTTCGGATTCCTCGTAGCATGGCTCCCTTCCTCGATGTTTCTGGTTGCAGGCGACCCGGAGCATAGCCCGCCAAAGGAGCTAGATCCAGGGCTGCATCGAACAGAGCGCCGGCGGAGTCGAACGGCACCGAAGCGTTGGAATTTTGGAGTTGTGTTCGTGGCTTGGGAGGGCATTGGGAGCGTCAATTCGTGACGCTCTCCAAGGGGTCTTTGCGTTCTCCACCTCCGCGAGAAAAAATCGTGCCCAAATCGAGCCGGCGATGCAGAAATAAACCACTTGATATCAAATAGTTATGCGAGCGACAGAAATCGACTCCGCTGGAAAAAAAAGACGTGCGGTCTGTGATGGTTTCTGTCACCTTTCGGCAATAACAAACCAAAGCGGGTCCGACTGTGCGCGGACATGCTGCGGCACTCACGACAGGGGTTGCCACTATAATGAGCGGTGTTTCGCTGTTTACACGTGCACTCAACATGCGCGTCGCTGTGCTCTTCAACACAGACTTTCAAAACGGACCGGAGAGCGATGAGGAGGACACCGAACCTCCGATATTTTGGAAAGCCAACGCCGAGATCGCCGAGGTGGCCGATGCAGTGGCCGAATCCCTCGTGGTGGCGGGCTACACTCCGATCGTCATGGGGATCGACCACTCTGTCGATGACCTGCTGACCCGACTCGCGGACGCTCGTGCGGACGCGGTCTTCAATCTCGTCGAATCCCTCGGAGGCGACACCCACCGTGAGCCCGAGGTGCCGCTTTGCCTGCGCGACGCTGGTATCCCCTACACCGGCTGTGGACCGGAGATCCTGAGCGTCGCGCACGCCAAGGACGCGACCCGCGAGCTTCTGAGAGCGGCGAGAGTCCCGGTTCCTCGTGGCATTGCCGTGAACACGGTCGCCAACCTCCGTGAGGTCGCCAGCGAGTCGCTCGAATTCCCCATGTTCGTGAAGCCGGCGCGCGCCGACGGCTCCATCGGCATCAGCCAGGCCGCCGTCGTTTACTCCATGCACGAGCTGGTCGAGCGCGTGCGCGACCTCGAGACGGTCATGAGCGGCCCCTTCGTCGTCGAAGAGTACCTCCCTGGGCGCGAGTTCAACGTCGCCATCTTCCCCGAGCCCTTCGGCCACCGGGTCGCCACCGAGATCGACTTCACTGGCTATCCCAAGGACTACGCTCCCATCGTCACCTACGACTGCAAATGGGAAGAAGGCAGCCCTGAATACACGGCCTTCTCTGTTCCAGCCGTCGACCGTGTCTCGCCCTTGCTCTACGCGCAGATTCTCGATGTGGCCGGGCGCGCCTTCGTCGCTCTGCACGGTGACGCCTACGGCCGGGTCGACTTGCGACTCGACGCCAACGGCACGCCACGTGTCATCGACGTCAACCCGAACTCCGACATCCACCCTGACGCGGGTCTGCTCATCGCAGCCCGTACTGTCGGGGTCGACCACGCCGCGCTTGTCTCGCAGATCATGACGAGCGCCCTGCGCCGAGAAAGACTCAATGCTCATCCGCAACGTCTGCGCCAAAGATCGCGCGCCGATCGCCGAACTGCTCTCTCAGATCGACAACTTCAACGGGGAAGAGATTGAGGTCGCCCTCGAGCTCATAGACGACAGCCTGTTGCGCCCCGAAGTGGGGTACCGGACCATCGTGTCGCTCGACTCTACAGCGAGCGAAGACGAGCGGCTCACCGGCTATCTCTGCTTCGGGCGCACGCCCATGACCGACGCCACCGTCGACCTCTACTGGATGGCGGTGGCGCCCAATCTGCAAGGTAAGGGCATCGGACGAGCCCTGGTCGACGCCTTCGAAGTGATAATGGCCGAAGAGGGAATGCGCATCATCCGCGTCGAGACCTCGACCCGCGAGGGCTACGGCAAGACCTTGGACTTCTACCTGCGCCTGAACTACCTCGAGGTCGGTCGTATCCTGAACTTCTATACCGACGACGACCACCTGGTCACTCTCATCAAGGTGCTGAGCTGACCAGCGGCTAGGCGCGTTGACGTCCGCGTTGTTCGAGTTGCACCGCCAACAGGATCGCTGGGGTCGCGACCTCGAACGCCTGTAGGTCGCCGTCGACGCGGCCCCTCGTGATCCGCACCCAACCCTCGCCTAGCCGCACGCCACCGCTCGACACCAACTCCATCACGGCGCTCTGGAACGCCTCCGTCGTGAGGAGCTCGGCCAAATCCTCTTGAAACTCGGCGTCCACCCACAAAGCGGTCAAAGAGTGGGTCGCCCGCCTGCATCTCCTTGTGGCCAAAAAACTTCCGCACCCGGTTGAGGGGTCCTTCCCGTGTGAAGTGCGCCTCCAATCGCAGCGTTGAGGGGTACTTCACCGTCACCCGCAAGACGTGGCGTGTCTGCGGGTTGTCTCCACTCGTGGTCTCCTCCCACCGCTCCTCCGAGAGCTCCAGACCCCAGCGCTGTAAGCCTGCAGAGTAAGCCCCGGAAGAACACATCGTGCAGACGTCGCAACCACACAGCCGCTCGGCTTGCCCCTTCACGCCACAGAATAGACACTCCGACATCGCTCTCTCCTGCTTCTTTGGGCTTGTTTGCTCTCGAGTACACAGTGAAGCAGAATCCTCGGCACACCACCAGCAGGGAGCAAGACCATCAAGCCCGACCGGAGCGTACACGACTTCGACCACGGCACACCACGTGAGCACGCCGCTTTCCTCGTCACTCGCTTCGGGTGCGCTCGGTCGTCCAGCAGCTCTCGAGCTGAGCGAAGGCCCGCCCGCACCTCGAGAGTCCGCTGCCGGGAACGCCGCCCTGGCCTGTTTCGGGCCCTTTGAGACAAGACCTCCGCCGCTCATGGCGCTGACCTCGGCCATGTGCGCGCGGATGCGGTCGCCGTCGACCTCGGTCTGGACCTCCAGGGCCTCGCCGATGAGCCGGCCGACCAGCGGTTTGGGACGAGCTGCATGGGCGTTCCGCGTCGAGGGACGACTGCCCTTCTTCGCGTCGCCCCAGGAACGTCAAGGGACCAGCCCTTGACTGTTGCTCCCAAGGGGCGCCAGACCCACGCAGACCACGCCAAGGAGCAGGGCTCCCACCCGTCGCGGAGCGCGCGCGCGGCCTGGATTGCCTCGGCATCGACCGAACGGAAGCCTGGACACTCACTCCGTGAACTTTCGCCGTGGAGCCCTTGCAATTAATTCTGAAAACGATTATCAAAATCAAAGCCGCCGCATCGTGATGATGCGCGACGGTTGGTTTGAACACACGACACACTTGCAAGGAGGTTCGGATGCGTTTCATTGCCATTCTGGCGGCGCTCCTAGCGTCATTCCTGGTCTTTGGGAGTGGCGCCACCGCCAACGAGCGTCATTTCACCTACACCTACGAAACGGGGACGCTCCCTCCCGGCGCGCTGGAGTTCGAGCCCTCGCTCACTTTCCGCACCGAGAAGGACGCGTTCTACAACCGCATGGACACGCGACTGGAGTTCGAGTTTGGCGTCACTGACTCGGTCCAATCGGCCTTGTATTTCAACCTGAGTGCCGAGTCGCAGCGGATCGACGAGTCCATCGTCAACGTTTGGAAGATGCCCAGCGTCTCGAACGAGTGGAAGTTCAAGGTCCTCGATCCTCTCGCCGACGCTTTGGGTTTGGGTCTCTACCTCGAGGTAACCGGCGCGCCCCACGAGCTCGAGCTGGAGGGAAAGCTCTTGGCCGACAAGCACCTCGGCCCGATCTTGGTCGCCTTCAACGCGGTCTTCGAGAGTGAATCGAAGGTCGAGCCGGAGGAGCTCGAGACCGAGTTTGCCCTCGAGTTCGATCTGGGCGTGGCTTGGCTGCTCCACGAGAACTTCAGTCTTGGGTTGGAGGTGCGCAACAAGAGCGTCATGGATGCCGACGGGGAGCTCGCGCACTCGGCGTTGTTCGCGGGTCTGACGGCGAGCTTCAGCGCAGAGCGCTACTGGGTCTCGCTCACCGCCTTGCCGCAGGTGTTCGGAATCAAGGGCAATGTGGGCGGTGACTCCCTGAACCTGAGTGAGTTCACGATGGTCGAGTCCCGTTTGCTCTTTGGCTTTCACCTCTAGGAGCGTCTGCAATGCGGTATCTTTCGATTCGACATCGCCTACTTCTTGGCACCGAGCTGGCTCGAAGTGTGCCTGCGCTCGCGAGCGTGTTTCTGGTCGCCCTCTGTCTTTCTGGTTGCGGTCCTGGCGCCATTCCTGAGCCCACGGCGGCGGATCAGGCCCGCGCTTCCGAGCGATGGCCGGAAGTGACCCTTGCGGACCTCACCGCCGGGCGGACTTTGTATGTCCAGAAGTGCAGCGGCTGTCACAGTCTGTATCCGCCGAGCTTTCGTGCGGCGGAGGCCTGGGTCCCAGTCGTCGACAAGATGGCGTCGAAGTTCGCCCTCGAGGCCGACCAGAAGGAGACCATCGCTAGATATCTGGTGGTGATGAGCACACACGACGCGCCTCTGGCTCGCCCGGCGGACTGACTGCCTTCGAGCGCGTGGGGAGCCCTTCGGTGCGTAGGCCGAGGCCAATCTGCGCTCCTCCTTCAGGGGCCACGTCAAAGCCGATGACGCCCGCTACGACCTCGGATTTCGCTGCGCGCTCTCGGTCCCCTGAAAACGCCAGGAGTTCGCCGAGCGCCTCGTCATCGTCCCGCGGGATGGACATCGCGGCGGATTTGCGCGACATTCTTCGCCACCACGCGGTCCCATATGAGCCGTCTCGGCCAGCGCGCGGCAGCAGGTGATCTTTGGGATGCCTGATTTATCGACCACGCGAATCCTTTCATTCAGGGCAAACCATGGCAACCATCACGAACAAGACCCGACAGCCTTTGAGCGTTCCGCTGCCGGGCGGCAAGAAACTCTTTTTGGGCCCGCTCAACAGCGGCGAGATCTCGGCCAAAGCCGTCACACACCCGCCAATCTTGAAGCTGGTGGAGGCGGGTGAAGTGGAGCTCACGGGGGGCGAGCAGAAGCCTCGACGTTCCGGCGGCAGCACCAAAGGTCCTGGACCTACCGCGGGGACACGTGGTCCCAGCGCCAGCACGCGCAAGACGGCCGGCGATCGCTAGGTCTACGCCCCACAGCTTCGCTCCTCCACTGCATCTGACCCTGGCAACGCCACGAAGGGGCGCGGCTTGCTGCGCCCCTTTCTTTGCGGGGTCGCCTAACGCGGTCGCCGCGGCTTTGAGACCTTGCCGCCCTCGGGCTGCAGCCCGCCACAGAAGCTCGGCCCGACGAGCTTGCGCAACCGCACGCGCTCCTCGTTGCTCGGCCTGCCCTCCTTGTGCCCAGCCAGCCGCGCGAAGAAGCCCGCGATGAAGAGCACGTCCTCGTCGCTGCGCGGCCGAAAGCCGGGGTCGCGCAGGTCGACGACGAAGGTGTCGACGGCCTCCTCGAGCGGCCGCACGGCTTCTGGGGCGCACAACGCGCGGTCGTCCCAGAGTTGGCTGTGGAATCCCGGTCGCTTGATGGCGTGGAACGTGTGCCCCGACTCCTGCTCCAGTCGCCCTCCGGCGCGGCAGGCCCGCACGCAGCCCTCGTGGGTGTAGGGCACCTGGCAGTCGTCGAAGCTGCGCACCAGGCACTGCCTTGTCTGCATGCAGAGGACCGGCCCAAAGACCGTCACCAACCTCAGCAGCTCGCTCCCCAGGGCCGCTCCCATCGCGGCCGCCTGCGCGACGCTGAGTTCCGGCGCGGCGACCACACCGACCGCGCCCATCCCTCTCAGAGCACGCGCCGACGGCGCGTTGCTGGCGTTGAGCAGCCCCCCAGCGAGCCAGGGGATCCCTGCCGCGGCGGCCTTCGCGCCCAGACCCGAGTGCTCGCTCCAGACCAGACGCCAGGCCCGTTTGGCCAAGATCGCCTCGTACTCCGGGAGCATGGAATCGAACACGATCGACGGAAAGAGCGGCACGAGCCAATCGGCGGCGTCTGGCTCTCGGTCGAACTCAGAGGCATCAGGACCCTGCAGCTCCAACACCACAAATGGCCCCAGACCCAATTGGCGCAGCGCGCTGGCCCGTTCCAAACGGTCGGTCACGCAGAGCACCCGCTGGAACGGCCGACTCATGCCGACGAACGAATGAGGCACCGTCTGTTTCTTGGGAGCAGGGACCTCGACGCGGCTCGTCTCACTCCACACCCGCATCGCCTCACCGGGCAGCTGCACCACGGCCGCCTGCCGCATCCGATTGAGCTCGCTGATGGGCAGGAAGAGCCCCGCTTCGAGCCCCGTCGAGTCCAGCACGCCCAGCGCGTACGGCGTCTCGCCCAACCGCCCGAGCTGCTTGCTGAGCAGCGCGGCGTCGAGCCCATTGCGGCTGGCGCAGGCCAGCGGCATGGCGCTGCGGCTCTCGGCGACCTCTCCCGCTTCACTGTGGAAGGTCGCCACCAGCGGCGCGCCGAGGCGTCCCGCGACCCGCACGTCCAGTCGCCGCCTGCAAAGGGCTAGGGCTCGAGCCCGCTCGAGCACCACCGCGGCCGCGTCCTGCTCGGCCAGGGCCCAGAGCGTCTGGCCGCGCTGAATGCGGCCCTTCAGCTCGTGCTCGAGACGGATCTGGAAGCGGTCCTGGCCGAGGGCGGCCTCCACGACGAAGCGAGCCACGTACTGGTCTTCGTCGGCGAAGATGCCGGCGCGCATCCCCTCGACCAGCCCTGTAGCGTCGCTGACCCGCAGCACGCGCGTGTCTGCGGTATAGCCCATGACCTCTCCGAGGCGGCGCAGGGACTGGTCGGTGCTGGCCTGCGCGAACATGTCCGGCGTGATGCGCCCCTCGAGGTATCCAGCCGAGAAACCGCGGTGGAAGACCTGCGTGACGCCTGTGTCGACGCCTGTGTCGATGAGATCTCCCGCGCTACTCGGAACCGAGCTGGCTCGATGCGAGCCAGCTGCGTCCCTACGCGCGATCGCTGGGCTGGCGAGGCCGCCAGCGAGCTCGTCGAGGCGCCGACGCCAGGCGTCGACGACGGTGTGAACGTAGAAGTAGCCCTTGCGTCGGCCCTCGATCTTGACCGAATCGACGCCCACCTCGAGCAGATCGGCGGCGTGGGCCAGCGCGTTGTTGTCCTTGAGGTTGAGCGGCAGCACCGGCGCTTGACCTGCGGGCGAGGAGAAGACTCGCCGGCAGGCCTGAATGCACTCACCTCGGTTGGCCGAGAGGCCGGTCATGGAGGCGCTCAGATAGCACTGACCCGAGAACGAGATGCAGTAGGCGCCGTGCACGAAGACCTCGACCTTCATGCCGAGGGCGTGGGCGCGCGGGACGAAGGCGCGGATTTCCGCCAGGGAGAGCTCGCGCGCCAAATTCACCTGCGTCACGCCGTGCTGGGCGAGGAGCTCGAGCTGCGTCTGACTGTGGGTCGTGAGCTGGGTGGAGGCGTGCAGCTCGGCGTCGGGGACGTGGGCGTGGAACCAGGCGAGGAGGCCCAGGTTCTGGATGATGAGAGCGTCGACGCCAGCGTTGAGGGCGTCGAGGCCGAGGGCGGCCGCATCGCCCAGCTCGTCTTCGGACATGAGGACGTTGAGCGTGACGTAGATGCGGACGCCGTGGCTGTGGGCCAGGGTGCAGAGCTTGCGCAGCTCGACGAGGTCGATGTTGCTGGCGCGCATGCGGGCGTTGAAGCGGTCGAGGCCGACGTAGACGGCGTTGGCGCCGGCCAAGATGGCGGCGCGGACGGAGTCGGGGTCGCCGCCGGGGGCCAGGATTTCTGGGAGGGCGCGGTCGCTCATGGGGCTGTTGTAGAGACGTGCAGCGCTCGGGGCAAGGAGAAGTTGGGGTTTCGACGTGAGAGGCACGCGGATAGAAAGGTTCAGCGATAACGCGGTGAGTTCAACCTCATGATGCGTCGAATGAACGTCGGTACGGTTCCCGACGTCGGTCCAGCCTCAGGCCTCAGGCTGGGACCGACGTGGGAGACACGCGCAAGCGATTCTGATAGCCGTCGCACGACCTGGTTTCGACCAGACTGTCCCGGTTCGGGTCAGGCACTGGTCCAACGGCGGACTCCAGTGTCCTCTATCGAACAGGTGGCGTGAAAACCCTCGGTCACATGGCGCCCCCCCCCACACATGACACGCAAAGCCAAGTGGGAAAATGAATTAACTTGGGGTGGACTCAGAGGTTGGCCTCGGGCTTGCGTCAGTGTTCTGCCAGAAGCGCGGCGAGCCGAGAGGCTCCGCCAAGCCGCTGAACTTTCATGCCATTCACCCCTTGGCCCGGCCCATGGGTGTCAAATGCATGCCCTTTAGAGGAGGAGGAGAGCGAGAGCATAAGCGAGAGCATAGTTGATGAAGGTCTTAGGAAGAAACCACTGGAGCGAAAGAGGAAGACCGAGATGAAGAAAATCAGTCTAGTTCTCATGAGTGTTCTGTTCGCCGCGCTCAACCTCACCACAAGCTCGGCTTCTGCCGCAACCACTGGAGACTTGGTGATCTCCGGGGAGGTCACCGCGATCCTGGCGATGGAGATCTACGACGCCGCCGACTCGGCGCCAATCACTACCTATACCGCTCTGACCTTGGCCGACGGCGGGATGAGTGAGACGCAGATCGCCACGCTCCATGAGAAGTGCAACGACAGCGAGGGCTATACCGTGAACCTCTCTGCGGCCAGCGGCGTTGCGGGTGGGACCACGCTGAGCTACTTGACGGGGGCGACCAACACTGGGACCAAGATCGCCTACACGCTGAAGTACCAAGATGTGGCCGTGGTCTTCGCCTCGGGCCTCGAAGAACTGACCAGCACCACCGCTATCAACGTCGGATTCCCTAGCTTCACGACTAAGACTCTGAAGATCACCATCGTCGACAACAACACCGGCGGAAATACCGGCGCCCTCGGAGCGAACGACCTCGCCATCCTCCCGTCCGACACCTACTCCGACACCCTCACCTTCACCATCGCATCCAAGGCGTAACGCTGGGATGACATGACACACGGGAGCGAGGCCCAAGGAAGGGCCCTCGCTCCCGTCCTCTTGTGCACAAGTGGAGGTTGTTCATGGCACGCACCTTGTCGCTCCCAGCAGGTCTCTGCTTGTGGTTCCTTCTCGTCGGGGCAGCCCAGGCCGTCACGTTCAAGCCCATCAAGGTCGAGCTCAGCCCGTCTGGGGCCGGAGCCACCGCGACCTTCGTGGTCCAGAACAACACCGCTGCGCCCAACGCCATCCAGATCTTCACCGCCGAACGCGCGATGGACCTCGACGGCTTGGAGACCAACCCGGAAGCCGAGGAGTTCTTCCTGGTGTACCCGTCCCAAATGGTCCTCGAGCCCGGCGAGGAGCGCAACGTCCGGGTCACCTGGATCGGGGACCCAAACCCGGCCAAGGAGCTCGCCTTTCGGCTCATCTGCGAGCAGCTCCCCATCAACCTCGAGGTCATACAAGGGGACGTCGGTGGGCAGCTCCGCATCTTGGTGCGCTATTCGGCTTCGGTCTACATCGTGCCCAAAGGCGCCACTCCTGACGTGGTCGTGGAGTCGGCGGCCCACCAGAAAGCCGAGGGTGCGCCAGACGAGCTGGTGGTCACGCTGCACAACCAGGGCACCGCCCACACCATGCTCACCGGCGCCACATTGCACGTGACCAGCGCCACAGCGAATGCGACCGTCGTCTTGTCCGAAGCGCAGCTCGCCGGCCTCGACGGCGAGAACATCCTGGCCGACAGCCAGCGTCGCTTCGTCATGCCTTGGCCCCAGGGATTGCCAGTCGGGGAGGTCCACGCACAGCTCACTTTCGATTGAGCACGTTTCTCCGCGGGTATCGAGACGGCGGCTCGGTGCGACTCCACGGCAGACGTCGATCGCCTCCCTTCGAGGTGTGAGGGATGAGCAAACCATTCGTCGAATGGGCACTTGCGCCCCCCCTCCAACTGCCCCCCTCCCCCCTGCGACGAGTGAGGGGTGATTCAGCATCGTTACTGGATTTCCCGTGGCCGTGCTCTCTCCTGAGCCACCGATGGGGTTGGGTCCTAACGCTCAGCGTCGTTCTATCGATAGGATCGACAGGGGTGATGGGGCGCGCGGCGCGTTGCGAAGATCTGCCCGACGCGAGCGCCCCGCCAACCGTTGAGGGAAAGTCCACTCTCGACGAGCCCGCAACAGAGAAGACCCCTGCGGCCCAACAGACCCCTGACAAGGAGGCGCTCTTCAAGCAGGTCTTTGGCGAGTCGCCCGCCGAGACCGTCCACCGACTCTTCGCGCCAATCCTGGTCGATGGACACAGCCGGGGCCAAGGGATGGTCTTGCTCCCAAGCACCGGGAAAAACATTAGAGTCGTCGCAGAGCCCGTGCTCGAAGCGCTGCAAACTGCCCTCGACGCCGACACCTTCGCGAAGGTGCAGACCCTGGTCGACGCCGACGGGAACCTGAGCCTGGACGCCCTGAACGCGTCCGGCCTGCCCGCGCGCTTCGACGAGAAGCGGCTGGAGCTGCTCCTCGAGACCCCCGCGGACACTCGCCAGACGCGCGTCACCAACCTGCGCCAGCGAGGCGCTCCTCCAGGACTCGAAGGTGCGCTCTCCCCTGCCCCCTTCAGCGCCTACCTGAACGTGCGCGTCGGCGAGGACTACACTTACTTCGCCGCCGACGAGGCCGGCCAGGGGCGCCAGCCCTTCAACGCCGACCTCGAGGCGGCGACCAACGTCTGGAGTTGGGTGCTGGAGGGCAGCGCTCGTTACACCGAGGACAATGCCGACCCATGGACATTGGGCGACCTGCGCGTCGTCAAGGACTACCCCGCGCACATGCTGCGCTATTCGGCGGGCGACCTGAACGTCGCCACCAAGGGCTACCTCGGCGGCACCAGCCTGGCCGGCGTCGCCGTGTCCCGGAACTTTGTGCTGCAGCCCTACCGAGTGACCGAGCCCATCAGCCAATACGAATTCTTCTTGAAGACCGACTCCACCGTCGAGGTCTGGCTCAACGACCGCCTGGTGCGAACCCTTCAATTGCCCGCGGGCCGGCACGACCTGCGCGACCTCCCCTTAGTGATGGGCGTCAACGACATCCGCCTCCGCATCATCGACAACGTCGGCTTCGAGGAGACGCTCACCTTCGACGCCATCTCGGCCTCCGAGCTCCTGGCCGCCGGCCTCAACCAGTTTTCTTACAGCGTCGGGCTCCCCGCCACTCAAGACGGCCTGCTGCGCAACTACGACACCGAGCGTCCGACCGTCTCCCTCTTCCACCGCCTGGGCCTCAGCGACGTGCTGACCCTCGGGGCCTTCGTGCAGGCGAGCCCCAACGAGGGTCTGGGCGGGCTCGAGGGAGTCTGGGCCAACGCTTTGGGCTTGTGGGGTCTGGAGTGTGCCATGACCGACCTGGTTCTTGGGAGCAGTGCGGCGAGGCTGCGCTACCGGGACCTCGCTGCAGCGGACTCGAGTCAGCGCTGGGGCGGCACTCTGGAGTGGCAGGGCGCGCAGTTCGGAGTGACCGACGCCGCGGCCGTCAACCCCTATTGGCTCGCAGGCTCTTTGGACTACGGCCAAGAGCTGCTGTGGGGAGTCTACGGCACCCTCGCCACGAGCGCCCAGCTGGCGCGCACCGACGACCCCAACCAATACCGGCTGCGCCTCTCGCTGCACCGCTCGTTTGGCTTCGGACTGCAGGGCGTCGTCAACCTGTCGCAACAGTTCACGGCCCCCGACTCCTCCAATTGGCGCGAGGAGTTGGGCGTCTATCTCGGGCTGAACTGGGCCATCCCCGGTCAGCATCAGCAAGTCAGCGCCAGCCACAACACGTCCTCTGAATCCAGCCGCGCCTCGTGGCGCTACAACTCACCGCTGGGGGTCGGCGGCTTCGACAGCTCGGCCGAGGTGGAAGACAACCCGACGGGCACGCGGCTGAGCGAGAGCACCGAGTACACCTCGTACCGGGCCAAAGTCCGCCTCTCCCACAGCGCGACCCTGCCGTCCGAGCTCGAGGACTCGAGCCTGCAGAGCAGTGTGCGGTTGGGTACGGCCGTGGTCTTCGCCGGCGGGCACTTCGGGCTCACTCGGCCGGTCTCGGACAGCTTCGCGCTGGTGGTGCCCGGCGAGACATTGGCGCAGCTCGAGGGCCAGACCGTGCGCATCAACCCTGCCGAGGACTACGACGGCGCTCGGGTCGATTGGTTGGGGCCGGGAGTCCTGCCGAGCCTGAGCTCGTACCATCTGAGCACTCTCCATCTCGAAGCCTCCGAGCTGCCGTTCGGATACGAGCTGGGACAGTCGAAGTTCGACCTCGTCCCCACCTACAAGAGCGGGTTCCTGATTGGCATCGGCACCGACGCGACGGTGTTCTTGAAGGGCAAGCTGGTGACCGGCGCAGGCGAGCCGGTGGTGCTGCAAGCGGGCCACATCGTCTCTCTGGACGACCTGGAGTGGGAGCCTTTGGTGATGTTCACGAATCGTCGCGGCAACTTCGTCGTGGAGGGCCTGCAACCCGGCCACTTCGAGCTGCGGATGTTCGCGAACCCCAAAGTGGGCATCCCCTTCGAGATCCCAGAGGGGACTGTGGGCGTGTACGATGTCGGCTCGCTCAGCGACGGCACCGCGACCTCGCCCCCCGCGCTCGCCGCTCCACCGCCCGACGAGCCCACGGCGACGAGCGTCGGGAACCACACCCACGAAGACGAGGAGCCGCGCAGCTCGGGTGGCACTTACTCGCGTCCGGAGAGGGTAGATGAGACGCGGACGAGCTGGGGCCGACCGGTGTTCAGCATCGACGAGCTGCGGGTCCTTTGGGGCGTCGACACGGAGAGCGTCGACACGACGGAGGCAACACCGCAGCCAAAGCCTAGCCCCCCACCGCAGAAGCGCGGGAAGTTCTCGAAATGGCAGGCGTGGGGCATCTACGACCGCGCCGAGGAGTGCAGATGATTTTCAAGAATACGGCGTGCATCGTGGTTGTCCTCCTCGTGCAGCTCACTGGCGCGGTGGCGCAGGCCGAGTGCACGCTCGGGTTGAGCGTCAACAACCTCAACCCCAGCTACGACCTGTTCGCGGACGAGCCCTACGGCGCGGTCGTGAACTTCGAGGTGACTCATGTCAACGGCGACGCGTGCTCCTACTTCGTGACCTTCTCGAAGGGACAGGCGAGCACCTACGACCGCAGGATGGCCAGCGGCGTGAACGGGCTCAGCTATCAACTCTACCGGACGGCGAGCAAGGTCGACGTCCTCAAGGACGAGGCGGACGCCACCGCGAACGAGGTGCTCAGCGGGACGATCACCGCCGAGCAGACCACTCCAGATCCCATGACCTACTTCCTGGTCATTCCTGAGCACCAGCTCGAGGCGGCTGGCACCTACACGGACACCTTCACCATGACGATCTACGAGGGAACCCTGGGCGGAACCCACTCAGTAGACAGTTCGACACCTGTCGACCTCACGGCTGTGCTCCTGAGCCAGATCGAGCTCTCGCTGTTGGACACGGCGAGCGCTTTTGATCCCAACGATGCGGCGCAGACGCTCAACTTTGGGGTGCTCAGCGAAGGCGAGGCGCTGGGCTTCGACGCCCGCATTCGCTCCAACGCGGGGTGGTCTATGACCATGCTCTCCGACCATCAAGGGAAGCTCCAACTGGTCGGCAAAGCGGCGACGACGAACACGACGGTGGCCTACAGTCTCGCGCTCGATGGGGTCGCCAAGGACCTGAGCGGCGTGAGCGCGGTCGAGGTGGGTACGGGGGCGGGTCCCACGGCTCTGGGCGGTTCGCTGCGCCCGGTCGCGGTGACCATCGGCTCGGTCACTGGGAAGGCCGCGGGTCAGTACCAGGACAACGTGACGATCACGGTCAGCACGACCGAGTAGCTGGCTATTACGGAGGCAGGGCTCTGCCCTGACCCACCGGGGGACTTTGTCCCCCGGACCCCCTTTTGCTTTTTCTCTATTGCAGTCAACCAAAGGGTTGGTCTCAGGGAGAAGTCTCTTGCTGACTGCCATCTGAGGCTTCTCAAACCCTTGCGGCTCATGGCCTGCGGATCAATCTCGGTCAATAAATCTTCTTGAGACTTGTCGAACAAGACGCCTGACTCGGCGTCGAGTCCGGAGAGCTCGAAGTGCACGGCCTGGGGTGCCGCCGCTGGGCAACAAAGCATGCCGGAGTTTGCGGCACGTAGGGGCGGCCGGCGGCCGCTCTGGATCGCGCGTAGGCTCGTCAGCAGTCTCGCTTCGAGACTGCTCGGTGCCGAGTAGCGCGAAAATCTGATCGGCGATCGCCAGAGACTCGCCCTCGCGAGGTCACGAGCCGCAACGCCAACACCTCGCAAGCCCCCGTTGCCTAGAGCATCAACGGGAGCGCCGGCGGCTCGCCGGCCCGCACTCACGAATTGCCGCGCACTAGAGAGCACACGAACGCAACGAGGGCTCTGTTTGTGCTCTCTCTATCTCAACTGGGTCGGGCCGCTCTGGGCCAAGCCCGGCGAGCCGCCAGCGCTCCCGTTGATGCTCTCTCTATCTCAACTGGGTCGGGCGCTCCAGGGCAGCTCTTGGCCAAGCCCGGCGAGCCGCTGGCGCTCCCGTTGATCCTCTCTGTACCTCAACTGGGTCGGCCCCCTCCCCGCCCCCATAGGGGCTAGATTAGCGATTTACCGCCATCAATTATCCGACAATTGTCGCCCGGCCGATTTCGGGCCCCCCCCCCACGCCCCCCTCCC
>PFUG01000115.1:16417-22537 GCA_002789955.1 Deltaproteobacteria bacterium CG_4_9_14_3_um_filter_63_12
CGCCCACTCGCGCGGGGGTCTAGGAACAAACCTCCTCGAGCGGTTCGGTTGGCGTGTGGGCAAGAAAAAGGGCGGCTTCGCCAAGGCGAGCCCCCCTTTGTCTTTCAAAATGTAACTAATTTCAGGAGAGCTGGCCGCAATCGGCGATGACGATGGGCTGGCGGGGGGCGCCGCTCTGGGAGCCGACGCCCTCCATGGCCTTGACCACGTCCATGCCGTTGACGACGCGGCCGAAGACGACGTGCTTGCCGTCGAGCCAGCCGGTCTTCACGGTGCAGAGGAAGAACTGCGAGCCGTTGGTGTTGGGGCCGGCGTTGGCCATGGAGAGGACGCCCGCGCCCGTGTGCTTGTGGATGAAGTTCTCGTCGGCGAATTTTTCGCCGTAGATGGACTCGCCGCCCGTGCCGTTGCCACGCGTGAAGTCGCCGCCTTGGCACATGAAGTCGGTGATGACTCGATGGAAGGCGCTGCCTTTGTAGTGCAGGGGTTTGCCGCTGCGTCCCATGCCCTTCTCGCCGGTGCACAGAGCGCGGAAGTTCTCGGCGGTCTTCGGCACGACGTCGGCGAAGAGCTCCATGGTGATCCGCCCCTTGGGCGCGCCACCGATAGTGATGTCAAAAAAGACCTGCGGATTAGCCATGTTCACCTCAATTGCAAAGCTCATGGCTGAGCGCAGCCGCTCCGATCCGGCGGAATGGGCGCTGCCAGCCAGTTATGACGCACGGTCCTAGCAAATCCGGCTCGCGGGCGATAGGGGCGCGAGATGTGATTCTTTTGCTGTCCGTTGACCGCTAGGCCCTGGGAGGGAAGAGCAGAGCGCGGCCGGGAGCGGTGCCAGGTCGGCGTCGAGCTGCTTCTGCTGCGGCGGGCGAAGAGGTCTGGGACCCTCCCGACCTGTTTCGTCGACGTCCATAGTCGATAGCTGCGTGGTCTTCTGGCGGTCTATTGCGAGCGCTTTCCCGGTTGCACGACGCGTGTTTTGGTATACAACCGATCGGACAGTGCTTCATTCTAGAGTCGTGAGCGGGGTTGGTGCGCCAGAGCTTTGGAGTGGGCCTGGTTCGACGCGACGACGGATTCGTTGTCCCTCGAAGGGACAGACGCAGGAGATGGCCTGTGAGGGGGCTCTCGAAATCCGCTCTGCTGTTGTGGCTCATGGCCTGCCTTCTAGGCTGTGCCGAGGTCGACGAGGTCCCTCTCTCCGGTGAGCCTCTGACCCTCGTGACGCTGCAGAGGATTTCGAGGTCCGACCAAGGGTGTGCGACGATCAGCGTGCGCAACAAGACCTCCTCTCCCCTCTCGCTCTATGCCTTCGAGGTCGACCTCAACCCCGATCGCAGGGACCACAAATATCGCTTTCAGGTTCACAACGAGCAGCGGGATATCGCACGCGAGCAAACGCTCACCCTGGAGGTCGACGGAGACGTGCGCGACCTGGCCGAGACCTTCCACTTCTCGATGCGCTTCATGAGCCTCCACGAGAAGAAAGCCCCGACCTACCACCGCTTCGGCGTCGAAGAATCGGCCATGGCGTGTGGGTTCAACTACGAGTTTTCGGTCGTGGACGGGGTGGACACAGGCGACCCTCTGGGGGACGGACGCTTCTTGGCGCTCGCCGGCGCCTGTGACCGCGCTGAGGACACCGACTGTCGGCCATTGCAAAGCCGGCCCTTTTCGCTGGCGGTCTTGCCCGACACCCAGGTGTCGAGCTTCTATCGTCCCCAGGCGTTCCAAGCCGAGACGCAATGGCTCCGGCAGAATCGAGACCTCTACGACATCCGCTACGTGCTCCATGAGGGCGACGTCACGGATCGCACCGACTACCCTGACAACCCACCCGCCGCCAAAGACCTAGAGTGGCGGAACGCGCACCAGCTCATGTCCGAGCTCGGACCCGAGCTTCCCTACGCCTTGGCCCTCGGCAACCACGACTACGATGAATTCACCTGCTCCAACCGGTCGACGGTCCACTTTGCCACCTTCTTTCCGGTCGCTGAGGCTTACGCCTGGGACTCCTTCAGGGAGTCCTATCCCTCCGGAACGCTGGAGAACACCGTCCACGAATTCAGCGCCGGCGGCCTGAACTGGCTCATTCTCGCGCTCGAGTTCGGCCCACGGCAGAGCGTCATCGAGTGGGCCAACCTCGTGCTCGAGAGCTACCCCGACCACAACGTCATCCTGTTGACCCACTCATACCTGCACCACAGCGGCGTTCTGCAGTCCCCAAAACAACCGCTCTCGCCCTCGTCCTACTTCCTCGGGGTGTGTCCCGAAGCCGTCACCGATGGGAGCGATTTGTGGGAGCGCTTGCTCCGACACCACCCGAACGTCTTGATGGTCCTCAGCGGGCACAGCTTCGACGATCTCCAGGCCTGCAATTTCGATGGCGGAACGGCTCGCCGACAGGATCTCGGCGACTTTGGCAACACCGTGTTCCAAATGTTGGCGGACTATCAGGACGTCGAGTACCGCTACGTCTTGGGGGCGCCCTGCGGTGGGGTCGGCTACATGCGTCTCCTCGAGGTCGACGTCGCCAAGAAGACCCTGCACATCCGGACCTTCTCGCCCTACTGCCAGAATCAAACCGAGCAACCCTGCCAGGGCGACCTGTCGGGTGAGAAGCACGAGTTCACCCTAGAGAACATCGACTTCATCCTCCCCTAGACTGCGAGTTTCTTGTCGGGCGGGGCGCCAAGCTGCCGGTCGCCCGAACCCTCGGCGTCAGACCGTCAGCAGCGCCAAGTCGACGGACCAGTCTCTCTGCCAGAGCTCGAACCCCACTCGGCGATCGCTCCCAGTGTCGATGACGGCGAGCTGGGGCCCGCCGGTGTCGTCGCGGGTGAGGACGACGCGAGTCTTGATGGTGGTGATCTGGTGAGGCAACACGAAGAGCGGCAAGAGCACGGGCTTGAGCACCCTGCCCTTCTTTTGAGCACGCCAGCGGGCGAGGCGGCCGTCTTCCTCGTCGACGAGCGCTGCGAAGCGCCAAGGCGCAGAGCGAGCGAGGTGCTCTTGGGCGTAGACCGCCCAAGGCTCAAGGTGGAGCCTGTGCATCAGGTTGAGCGCTTGGCCGTCGACGAGCTTGCGGCATTCGTCGGAGACCTTGACTCCAACGAGTTCGAACGCCTCGAGAAGTCGTCCTGACTGCAGTGCACGCAGGGCGCGCTCTGCGGGTTGGAGGTCGGAGCGCGTGTCGAAGTCGGGGCGAAGAGGGCCCCACATCGCGCTGGAAGCGGCGAGGCGAGACCACTTCCAGGGGGCGCAGAACCACCAGTGATTGCGCAGGCTGAGGTTGACGGTCTCGACGCTCAGGGACAGCCTTCGGGCGTCCTTTTGCCGCAGGGGCGTGCGCAGCACGAGCGCGGTGATCTTCTCTTCGCGGAATCGTTCGTCCAGATATCGGATGGAGTCTTTTGCATCGGCGTAGTAGGCGAGAATGAGTTCCGTCTTGAGCTCGATGCGCCCTTTGTCGTCGCGAGGGATGTTGAGCGCGATGGCCTGCAGGTCGAGGCTTTCCAGGTCTTGCTGGAGCTTTTCGCGCGGCTCGGGCTCGAGGGCATAGGTGCGGGTCGATGGGTCGATGACCAGCTGGTAACGGTCGGCGTCGCTCGACATGGAGGGCTCGAGCTGGATTTGGTCGCGGCTCGCCGCTCGGAACTTTGCCATCGAGCGGAGCTGCTTTTGTCGGGCTGCGAGCCGAGCTGGATTGGTGGGGTCGAGTCGGTGTTTGAGGCCGTTGAGGGCGGTGTTGACCTCGGCCGCGATGGCTGGCGCGTGTTCTTCGGTGTCGACCTCGAGCCAGCTTCGACCGGGCTCGAGGACGAAGCGCAGCCCGTAGTAGGGCTCAGCCTGCTGCGGGTTGCCGTGAATTTGTCGCCACGGGAGGTCGGGGCTCATCCCCATCAAGAAGCGCCGAGGTCGTGGGTCGTCGCGCTCGGCGCCCAGCTCATCAGGGTCTCTGCACCATTCCCACAGGCCCCAGCCCATCTGCAGAACCCCTCGGGGGCCGGCGAGGTCGTCAAGCGCGGGGTCGGGCGGACTCGAGGGCGACCAAATGGGGTCGAATTGGGCGCGACGACAACGCTCCAGGTCTCCTTCGAAGCGCGCCCGTACGGCTCCATCGGCCGCCCGAGCGGCGAGCTCCCACTGTTGGCCGGTCGGCAACTCGAAGCCGTACCAACGAGCACACGCGATGGCCTCGAACCAATCGATGCTGGTCGCCGGGAGCTGCAGGTGCGTCTCCGGCGGACGCCTGCCTCCCCAGCCGTAGCGTGCCTTTCGCTCGCCGGTCTTGGCGGGTTCGTGCTCCGGGTTTGCCGCGACAAATCTCGCCAAGAGAGCGTTGGGGACTAGCACTTCGGAGATCAGGAAGGGCGAGGACTGGACCCGGACCACGGCCTCGGGCGGCCCGAGCACCTTCTCACCGGCTTCGATTTCGACGCAACGCAAGCCGCTCTTGCGGTGGGCGAAGAGGGCCTGTCCGCGGGAGTTGTGCCCAGCGAAATCGCAGCCCGGCCAAGCGAAGGCCGGCACGCCCCTGAGCTTGGCCTCGAGCTGGGGATCGCCGCGCCGGCAGACCTCCGTCAGGAGAGACCGCCCGGCGGCGAGGTCACCTTTTGCTGCGTCTTCGAGGAGTCGCCGAGTGTCCATGGTGTGTCCTCTCTGTTCACTTTGAAATTCTGGGTTTTGTGCGAAGATGTGGTGCGTGAAGCCCACATAAAAAGTGAGTAATCACTCGTGTTCGAGAGTGCTGGGCGGCAAATATCGTGCAATCGGGGGACGATGGAAACCGACCTTGACAACATTTCGCTCGGGTCGATGGGGGCCGATTTTCTCGAGTCCCGAAAGCGACGTTCGATCTGGTTACGGGTCATAGTCGTCACCATCGGTCTGGTCTTCGAGGTGTTGGTGCGACCTGAGCACCCAGCGCTTTGGGGGGCGCTGATCGTCTACTGGGTGATCGCGGCTGTCGCGGCTGGGTTGTACTTCCGAAAAGTGCTCAGAGAAGAGATTCGTTCACCGGTCTTTGTCGTGATCGACCTGTTGATGGTCCTCTATCTCATCTATGGGGTCGGCGCCGAGACGAGCCCGATGGTGGTCTTGCTGGTTCTGATCGTCACGATCGCCACCGTTCAGCACGGGCGGAAATTCAATCTCATCATCGTCGGGACAGCCGTGGGTGGGTATGGACTCCTGCTGGCCCTTCAAGCGACAAAAATCCTCCCTCCCGCACCTTTCCTCGAGGGAACGGGCTATGCTCCCAAAGGGCTGGCCGCGTTCGGAGTGGTGGCGACCGCTCTAGTGAGCGCCGCCTACACCCAGATCGTCATCGTTCGACGCATGGAGAGGCAGACCGAGGTCGAACGCCAATTGCTCGTCTCTCGACTCGAAGCGGAGCGACACAATCAGCGCCTCGAGCTCAAGCTCGAGGAGACCGCCCGCCTCGAAGGGCTAGGCCGACTCGCCGGAGGAATTGCCCACGACTTCAACAACTTGCTGACCGTGATTCTGGGCTACACGGCTCTGGTCCACGAGGGCATGCACCCAGACCAAGAACAGCGCGCGGTGTTGGGCGAGGTCCTGGCCGCCGCCAGACGGGGCCGAGACCTCACGGGTCAACTCCTCTCTTTCTGTCGCAAGCAACCCGTCGAGCTGCAGCCCGTGGAGGTCGACGGACGCCTGCGGGACCTCATGCGCATGCTCGAGCACGTGATCGGAGAGGACGTCGCGCTCGAGCTTCGACTCGAAACCTCGCCGCACCTCATCCTGGCCGACGGAGCGCGCTTCGATCAGTGCATCATCAACCTCATGGTCAACGCGCGAGACGCCATGCCCAAGGGCGGACGTCTGGTCCTGCGAACCACCCTCGAAGAGCGCGCGATGACGGACGGGCCTCTCGCCCACCACGTTCGCATCGACGTCATCGACAACGGCGAGGGGATGGATGCCACGACGCTCTCGAAGGTGTACGAGCCCTTCTTCACGACGAAAGAGCGCGGCAAGGGGACCGGACTGGGCTTGGCGACGGTCTATGGCATCGTGACTCAGCTTGGCGGCCAGATCGAGGCCGTGTCGGAGCTTGGCCACGGGAGCACGTTCAGCCTCTTTTTCCCCGTCGCT
>PFUG01000115.1:22592-29687 GCA_002789955.1 Deltaproteobacteria bacterium CG_4_9_14_3_um_filter_63_12
CCACCGGGACGGTTTTGCTCGTCGAGGACCAGGCTCTCGTCCGGCAAATGACCGCCATGCTGCTGACCCAGTTGGGCTATCGCGTGGTCCCCGCGCACTCAGGAGAAGCGGCTCTGCTGCTGGTCGCCGACCTCCACACCGTCCCTGACCTGCTGCTCACGGACGTGATCATGCCGGGAATGACGGGACAGGAGCTGGTCGAGACGCTCGAGAGCCGAGGGTATGACCTCCCCACCGTCTTCATGTCAGGCTACACCGACGACATCATCGACCATCACGGGGTGCGCACCGGCGAGGTCCATTTCCTCGCCAAGCCCTTCGACAAAGGGGAGCTTGCCGTCGCGCTCGCCAAGGCCCTCGGGGCCTCGGCAAGAAAGATCGCGAGCGTCTGAGTTGGCTGTTCGGGGCCTGGGTGCAGACCTTTCAGACGACCAAGCTGCTCTTCTTGTAGAGCGCCGCTCTGGCGTCACGATAGAGCTCGGCGACCCGCTCGAGCGGCAGCGCCTCGACGATGCGGCCGTTGACGCCTTCGAGCGTGTTCGCCATGCACATCGAGTTGAGAATCGCTTCTTCAGTGCACTCCACGGCGGCTCGGTAAAGGGGGTCGACCATTCGCGGGTTGAGGAGCGTGACCGTGTGATGGGGCGCATTCGAGTTTCGCGGGAGCGTGTTGACCGTGGAGAAGCCGATGATGATCTCGCCGGACCCGTGGGCCGCGAAAGAGCCCGTGCGACCAATGCCGAGGGCGACGCGGGTGCAGAGCCGGGTGACCTGACGACTGGACACCGGCGCATTGGTCGCGAGGACGACGATGATGCTCCCCGCGAGCGACTCTCGCTTCTCCTTCTCGGCAAACTCAGGCCCGAGGATCTCTCCAACGGGGATGCCGTCGACCCGCAGATCCTCTAAGCGGCCGCAGTTGCTGTTGACGAGAATCCCCAGAGTGTACCCCCCGAACTCCTCGGGGAGCACTCGCGAGGAGGTGCCAATTCCGGCCTTCAGGTCGTAGGCGATCATGCCGACTCCACCGCCCACGGCGCCCTCGGCGACAGGCCCAGAGGCCGCCGAATCGAGGGCCTCGAAGACGTGATGGGCCTGGACGTGTTGACCGGCGATGTCGTTGAGAAACGAGTCGTCACACTCCCCGACGAGCGGGATGAGGACGTCGTGTTCGTTGCCGATCCCTGGATACTTGCCGCTGAAATACTCGTTCGTCGCGGCCGAGACCGTGCCGACCGAGAGGGTGTTGGTGAGTAGGATGGGCGTCTCGATGATGCCCCACTCGAGCACCTGGATCAGCCCCGACATCTCGCCCGCGCCGTTGAGCACGAAGGCGCCGCCTATGACCCGCTCCGCGAAGATGTTGCCGCCGTTGGGCATGATGGCGGTGACCCCCGTCCTGATGGGACCGACGCCCACTCGCAGGGGGCCTTTGCCCTCGATGATGGTGCTGTGCCCGACCATGACGCCCGGCACATCGGTGATGGCGTTGAAGGGCCCCGTGGGGTAGCGACCGACGGTGATGCCCAGGTCCCGAAGACGGACGCGTTTCGACGAAGTATTCTGCTCCATAGCCCCCTCCGCCAGCCGAATTTGTTTCGATTGATCCACACAGAAAAGCTCGCAGCCCTGAACAGAGAGGCCGAGTGACGAGTGGTTGCGAGAGCTATGAGCCATGACTCACCACAGAGAGCACAGAGAGCACAGAGAGCGGGCCAATTTTCTGGGTCTGACCATTCGGAACGAATCCATTTGAGCCGTCCCTGCAACCTCCGCTCTGTGTTCTCTGTGTTCTCTGTGGTGAGCCTAGGCCTCAAGAATTCACCGGCAGTCTAGAAACAGCCTCTTCGAAACTCAGCCTCGCCGCTCGTCCACACCACTCGCCGAGGTCGTCAGCCGCGCGTTGGCGCGGAAGCGACGCAGGGCGGGAGCGAGGATGGCGCCGATGAGCGCCCGGTAGCTCATGCCTGCGCCCTGGGCGATGAGGCAGAGGTCGGACCAGTTGGGCGTGAGGCCCGGCAGCGGGTTACACTCGATGAAGTGCACCGTTCCCGCCGCGTCGAGACGCACATCGATGCGGGAGACGTCCCGACAGCCCAAGGCGTTGAACGACTTGCGCGCGGCTCTCTCGATGTTGCGTGCCAACACTGGGTCGAGTTGCGCAGGCGCCTCGTAGCGGACCTCGCTGGTACCCGCCAGCTTGTGGGCGAAGGAGTAGACCGGATGGGTCTCCGTCTTGTCGCAGAAGATCACCTCCATGGGCGGCAGAACGCGCGGTCGCTTCTCGCCCAGCACCCCGACCGTAAACTCGCGGCCGCCGACGAAGGCCTCGATCAGCGCGGCTTGGCGATAGCGAGCGATGATGTCCTTGGCCATCGCCCGCAGCTCGGCCTCGTTGCGCACGACACTGGTGGTGCCGACGCCCTTCGAACTGCCCTCGGCGACAGGCTTGACGATGACCGGGAACTCGACCCACTTCGGGAGCCGCTCGGCGCCCGTCGACCAGACCGCAAACTGCGGCGTGGCCACCCCGGCTTGGTGCACGATCTGCTTGGCCAAGGCCTTATCGAGGGTGACCGCTAAGGTCGCGGGGTCCGAGCCCGTGTACTCGATGTCGAGGAGCTCGAGGAGCGCCGGCACCAGCGCCTCGCGGCCGCGGCCGCGCACGCCCTCGGCGATGTTGAAGACGACGTCGAACTCCTCCTTGCGGATGGTCGCCAGGACCTCGGCCGTGGCCTCGAGCGCCACGACCTCGTGGCCGTAAGACGCGAGGGCCTCCGTGATCGCCGCGATAGTGGTCGGGCTGTCGTATTCGGCCTCGGAGTCGTCGTCCTGGCCGTGGGGCTTGATGCGCTTCAAGTTGTACGTCAACCCGATGCGAGCGCCTCGACGCACCCGGGTCTTGATCTGGGTGGGCGGCTCCAGCGGCAGACCGCGTCGCGACGTCGCCGAGCGGACGACGGCATGCAGCACCGCCGAGATGTCAACCGCGCCGATGGCCTTCGCGGCCTCGTAGATCCCGGAGCCCGAATCGAGGCTGGGCAGCGCGTTGACCTCGATGAAGTAGACCTCCCCTTCTGCGGTGACGCGGAAGTCGGCCCGACCCATGTCGCGCACGCCAAGTACACGGAACGCCGTGCTCGCCATCCTCTGCAGGGCCTGCTCGGCTTTCGGAGACAGGCCAACGGCTGTCTTCACCTTGACGGCGTGGGCGATAACGTTCTTGAGATTGAAGTCGTAGATGTTGTGCTGGCGAGGGCCGGCGATGGCGTCGTCGAAGAAGTACTCGACGGCCGGCAGAACGCCCTTGGTGTCAGGTGAGAGCCCCTCAATGAAGGCCACGACGACGTCGCGACCGGGGATGAACTCCTCGGCGATGACGCCCTCTGGGTAGCGAATCAGAGACGACTCGACGCGCGCCCGTAGCCCCTCGTACGAGTCGACCACCGAGTCCTCGGTGATGCCCTTCGAGCTGCCCTCGAAGTTAGGCTTGACGATGACCGGCAGCGAGATGTCCGGGATCTCGTGCATATCGCTGTTGGTGTCGAAAAATATGCTGCGCGGCACACGCACGCCATGCTGGGCGACGATCATCTTGGCCAAGGTTTTGTCCAAGGTCAGCGTGCAGACGTAGGGGTCGGAGCCCGTGTAGGGCAGCCCGATCTCATCGAAGAGCGCTGGATAGAACGCCTCGCGAAAGCGACCTGCGCGCCCCTCCGCTGTGTTGAAAACCAAATGGGGCCGAAACAGCTCGAGTCGAGCGACCAACTCTGCCGGCGAGCAGGAGACATCGATGGGCTCGACCTGATGGCCGAGCGCCGTGAGCGACATCGTGATGGCGTTCACGGTCTCGATGGTGTCGAACTCGGCTTCTTCTTCGTTTTTGTTTCTCTGAAGATTGTGCGTAAAAGCTACACGCATTGACCCATTCCTCGAGCATAGAGAGCGGTTGGTTTCGCCTCGAAAGGATTTCCAGGGCAGGCGGCGAAGGGTACTTGATTTGGCTCAGTCTGCAAGGGCTCGCTGCGGTTTTTGACGAGGGTTTCTCTCCTCGATAACGATCCAGTTTGGGGCTTGGACGCAGCGCAACCGAAGCCGTCGTCGGGAGCGTGGTCGGGCGGGTGCGCCGAATGGAGACCACGGGGCGGCCGTCGTTATGCCTACGGCAGCGATCGGGCAACGCCTCCTGCCTCACCCGACCCAAGTCCTACGAGCATCATCGTGCTGGCCTTGCGCCAACGGCCCGAGGACATCGTCGAGCTGGTGCGGCACCGTCACGCTCAACCGTGTGAAGAGCACGATGAGGGTCACTCGGCGAGCAGAATGCGGCTTGGGAAGCTCGTAAGGTGGGCGCGACGCCGAGCGGGGTTGAGGAGGCAGGGAGGCGGGCTGTGAAGGTCACTCGGCCCCTCTCTCCCCTGAGACCGAAGATGGGGAATCTTTCTCCATTGTTGGGTTTCCTCGGCGACCCTCTCTCAGGACCCGCTGCTCCCTTTGGTCCCCCAGCCGCACTGACCCGACCGCAGACGCCCACGACGGTCTGGCGTCCGGTCCGCCCAAGCGGCCAACCCCAACTCGAAGACTCGCCGCCGCGGCCGTACATTGAATCCTGCCCCACTCCGTGTCATAAGACCGGTGACGCAAATATCATGAAAGGCGAGCCTCCCTTCGGGCCGGCCGCCCAGGAGCGCACCATGTTCGCCATGCTTGCCCCCAAGACCTCCTCCCGCTGGATTCTCGGCCTCGTCGTCCTGGTCCTCCTGCTGACCGGGGTCGCCGAAGCGCTGGCACGGGTCGCCACCAAGGCGCCCAACGTGCCGCTGACGCCGGAAGAGATTCTGGCGCGCGTGCCTGAGGAGCCCGACGTGCTCATCAACGTCAGCGCCTACGACATCCCCTCGACCGCCGACTTGGTGAAGCTGGGCAGCCGCGCCACGCCGGCCTTGGTCAACTGCTTGGCGAACAATCTCGACGGCTACGCCCGGGAAATCTGCGCCCATGTGCTCGTGGCCACGCGCGACATCCGCGCCATCGAGCCGCTCACCGCCGCACTGGACGACCCCAACGACACGGTGCGCATGTTCGCGCTCGGGGCTCTGGGCGAGATCGAGTCGCGCACGGCGACGCCGCGCATCCTCAAGCTGATGGACGAACCCTTCTTGCCGAGCTGGGTGCGCTCGGGCGCCATCGAAGCGCTGGGCCGCAGCGGTGATCCGGACGCCGTCGAGCCCCTGCTCAATCGCTTCCGCGGCGAGTGGGACGGCACCGCGCAAGAAGCGCTCTGGGAGATGCGTCGGCAGCTCACGCCGGCCCAGCTCAACGAGCTGGTCTTGCCGGCCTTGCAGCGTTGGGAGAAGGCCGGCAGCGAGGTGCGCGAATTCGCCGTGGAGCGCGCCGGCGATCTGAAGCTGGTCGACGCGGTCGAACCCCTCATGGACGACTACGCCATCGCCGGCTCCGAGGCGCGCAATCGCATCGTCTACAACCTCGGTCGCATCGGCGACGCGCGGGCCATCCCCTTCGTCGAGAACCTCGTGGACACCTCGGGCGAGGCACGCCTGCTCAACAACGTCATGTTTGCGCTGCAGCGCTTGGGCACCGACGTGGCCCCCGAGCTGCGCATCGCCTTGGCCGACAAGCGGGCCTACATCCGTTACAACGCCGCCTTCGTCGCCGGCGACTTGAAAGAGGCGCGCCTGGTCCGTGAGCTCGAGGTCGCGCTGGAGGACATCAACGACGTGGTGCGCAGCGAAGCCGCGGTGGCGCTCGGTGCCATCGGCGACAAGACCGCCATCCCTGCCCTCGAAAAGGCCACCCGCGACCCGCAGAACAACGTGCGCCGCGACGCCTTCGCATCCCTGCTGCAGCTCAACTACGCGGCCTACCGCGACCAAGCCGTCGCCGCCCTCGCCGAGCCCGACAACAACGACCTGCTTCCGAGCCTCGTTCAGGCGCTGACGAAGGGCGAGCCGGAGACGGTCTCCGCGGTCCTCCAAAACCTCGACCCAGGGCACTACTACGAGCGCACCCTGGGGTTGCAATTCCTCGACGCCTTCCAGACCATGGACAACCCCGACGCGCTGGCCTTCCTCGTGCGCGCGGCCGACGGCTGGGACCACGAGGCGTTCAAGCTCTTGGCGCGCTTCGCCGACACCCGGACGACCTTCATCCTGGAGAGTTGGGTCTCCCATCCTGGCCGCGAAGACGAGCAGATCCTGCGCGGCCTGGCGCGCCTCGGTGCCCGCGACCGCGCCGACGTCGTGCGCGAGATCTTCAAGCGGGACGGCGACATCAGCCAGCTCTACGCCGCGTTCTACTTCGCGGCCTTGGGCGAAAAGGAAGGCATGACCGTGCTCCTGACCGCCCTCGAGGTGGCGCCGCTGGAGTTCAAGCGCACCGTCGCGACCATCCTCACCGAGCTCGACTACACCGCGTTCGCCGGGGCGAGCGAGACCCTCTCCGCCCTCATGACCCACCGCGACGTCTACGTCCGGCTCTACGCCGCGCGCCCCCTCGCCCACCGCGGCCTGGCCGAAGGCAACGACCTGCTGCGGGCGGAGCTGGACAAGAAGATCCCCTTCATCAGCGACGAGGTCCTGACCATCGTTGGAAAACTGCCCGCGAAAGAACGCGAAGCGCTGCTGAACGACTGGCTCAAGGACGCCGACCCGATGCTCAAGCTGCAGCTCCAGGCGATGCAGCAGCAGAAGGTGCAGTGAGGGTCTTGAGAACCGTGCTGCGACGGCGCTCGTCATGAGCGGGCCCAGCAAACCAGCGGCGGGTGACACCGACTCGAGCGGTGTGAGCGGCGCGCGGTCGAATGTCGCCGCGCTCGCCCTGCTCCTGCTGGTGTTGGCCTGGTTGCCCGGCCAGGGCGCCGCCAGCGCGTTGCGCTGGTGGGTGCTCTGCGGCGCCCTGCCCTTGGTCAGCCTCGTGACTTTGGGGCTCGGTCCCCGTCCTTGGCCACGCGTCGCCTCGGCCTGGTTGGCCCTCGCCGGGCTCTCGGCCGCCTCGGCGGTGGTCGTGGCCTCGCCGGGAGGGGCGGCCTGGCAGGCCGTGGTGGTGTGCGGCTGGACGAACGCGCTGTGGATCGGC
>PFUG01000490.1 GCA_002789955.1 Deltaproteobacteria bacterium CG_4_9_14_3_um_filter_63_12
AGAGCCCGTCCTCTCTCTTCCCCTCCCCCCCGCGACCTGGCCCTTGCGGCGCCGAGTCAGACGGGCTCGACGCCAACCCTGCTCCCAAGACCCAATTGGGCCCGCGCTAGATCGCCGCGCCCACATACTCGGCCCGGGGGCTACACAGCACATAGTGGAACACGTCGCGTTTGCCGGGTTCGCTGTATCCCCAGTGGTCGTGCATTTCGTGCAGACGCAGCTCGAAGCCCGCTCGGTCGAGTAGGTTTGCGAGGGCTTTGGGGGTGGGGAACCAGCGAGACTGGCCGTCGTAGTTGATCCACACATCGGGGCGGTAGAGGGGCAGCCCCTGCCCTTCCCAAAGGGAACCGGCGCCCTTGATGGCGAACGCGAAGTAGCCCGTGTCGGGTAGGCAACGCAGGAGGTTGCGCTTGACCAATCCGAGGATCTGCTGGAGCTCGGACGAGGCGAAGTAGTGCAGGCTCGAGTAGCTGTAGATCAGGTTGGGACGGTGCTGTTTAAGGCATTGGTCTTCGAGGACGCTGATGATATCACCGCCTATGAGCTCTGGATGCACGGTCGTTGGCTTGTGCTCGACGCGGAAGCGGAACTGGGTCAGGGCCTGCTCGGCCATGTCGAGTCCAACGTAAGACTCGACCGACGAGGACTGGAGGAAGCCCACGGCATCGTTGCCGATGCCGCAGCCCAGCTCGAGCACGCGCAAAGATGACCGACCTTGCAGCGCGTCGAGGACCCGCCAAACCAAAGGGTTGGGGTCACGCTCGCGCATGAAGCCGTAGGCGATGCCGGGATCGCCGTAGACCTCGCCCCAGTGAAAGTCGATGTCGAACATGAAGCGCGCGAAGGTCAGGGCGTCCTGAACGCGCTCAGCATCCAGAAAGGCCTGGAAGATCGCGAGAATGAAGCCATTGACGTCGAGCCGGCCCCGGTGCTCGGCCTGGGCGAGCCAGAGAACGGAGGCCAGGTCGCCGTTGCGCTCCATGAGCCATTCGGGCACGAGGAGTGCGAGCGCAAGCTGCCCTTCCGGGACTCGAGCTGCGCGCGTTCGGACCGCTTTGCGCAGGCTCTCGAGGGACTCATGGCGTGTGGGAGCGAGGCCAAACTGAGCGACTTCTTGGGCGAACGAGTGGATCGTTGCTTCGGGGTCGCCAAAACCCGCGTCCAGAAACAGATCGCGGCGCCGCATATAGTTGGCGGGCATTCAGAAGCTCTTCAGGCAGGGGCTGAGTTCGGTTCGCCGGAGTGCGGGCGAGACGAGGTTCGATGAGACGCGGTGACGGCTCCGAAAGTCGACCACCAGCTGGTTGAGTGCCTCGCCCTCGATGAGGAAGGCGTCGTGGCCGTGGGGCGCCACCAGCTCGGCAAGCTCTGCGCGCGGAATGTGCGCGTAGAGTTCGAGCTGCTCCTCCGGGGGATAGAGCGCGTCCGATGAAATGGAGACCACCAGCGTCGGCTGCTCGAGCCCTTCGAGCACCCGAAGGTATTCGCCGCGCCCACGACCGAGGTCGTGGCTGTCCATGGCGTGAGTGAGGGTAACGTAGGCGTTGGCGTCGAAACGCTCAACCAGCTTGTCGCCCTGGTGGCGGAGGTAGCTCGCGACCTCGAAGAGACCGGCCGCTTCACCGCTGCGGCCGAAGCGTTCCTCGAAGCTGCCATGGCTTCGGTACAGACACATGGCGATCATGCGCGCCGCGGCGAGCCCTGCAGTGGGGGGATGAGCTGGGTCATAGTGTCCGTCGCGCCACGACACATCGGCCCTGAGCGCGGCCCGCTGGGCCTCACTCAGGCCAATGCACCAGGCAGAGTGCCGCCCAGAGGTGGCGATGGCCACGACGGTCTCGACCAGCTCCGGGTAAATCGCCGCCCACTCGAGCGCTTGCATCCCCCCCATCGACCCGCCAATGACCATGCGCAAGCGTTTCACACCGAGGTGTCTGGCGAGGACGGCCTGGGCGTTGACCATGTCGCGGATGGTGATGCGTGGAAAGGTCGGACCCCATGGACGCCCCGTGTCCGGTGAACTCGAGGTGGGACCCGTGGTGCCGTAACAGCTGCCCAGGACGTTGCTGCAGAAGATGAAGTCGCGCTCGGGGTCGAGCGCCTGTCCGGCGCCGAAGAGCGGTTTCCACCAATCTTCGGCGTCGGACGAGCCGGTCAGCGCGTGGCAGATGAGCACCGCGTTGTCGCCCTGCGCGTTGAGCCGCCCCCAAATGTGATAGGCCACGTCGAGGGACGGCAGCTCCTCGCCGGACTCCAGCCGCAGGCGACCCAAGGTCACCTGCAGCGGAGTGTTCTTGCAGAAAGAGGCGTCGGGCAACGCCGACAGGCTAGACGCGGGCATGGGCGAACGCCTCCTCGAAGTCTTCCTTGATGTCGTCGATGTGTTCGAGGCCGACAGAGACGCGGATCTGCGTGGGGGTGACTCCAGCGTCCTTCTGCTCCTTTTCGGAGAGCTGTTGGTGAGTGGTCGACGCTGGGTGGATGACTAGTGTCTTGGCGTCGCCGACGTTGGCCAGGTGGCTGGCGAGCTTGACGGAATTGATGAAGCGGCGACCGGAGTCGAGGCCGCCCTTGATCTCGAAGGCGAGGACGCCGCCGGAGCCGTTGCGCAGGTATCGACGGGCCAGGGCGTGGTAGGGGTGGCTTTCGAGCCCGGGGTAGCTGACGGAGGTGACCTGCGGGTGGGTGACGAGCCACCGCGCCAACTCGAGGGTGTTGTCGACGTGGCGTTGCACGCGCAGCGAGAGGGTCTCGAGGCCCTGTAAGAGCAGAAAGGCGTTGAAGGGGCTCAGCGCCGGACCCAGGTCTCGCAAGCCCTCGACACGAGCCCGAATCGCGAAGGCGATGTTGCCGAAGGGGCCGCCCGCGCCAAAAGTGTCCCAGAAGCGCATGCCGTTATAGCCAGGAGAGGGGTCGGTGAAGATCGGGAAGTTGCCGTTGCCCCAGTCGAACTTGCCCGAGTCGACAATGATGCCGCCGATGGACGTCCCGTGACCACCGATCCACTTGGTGGCCGAGGCGACGACGATGTCGGCGCCGTAGTCGATGGGTCGAATCAGGTAGCCGGCGGCGCCGAAGGTGTTGTCGACGATGAAAGGGATGCCGTGGTCGTGGGCCAGCTTGGCCAGCGCCTCGAAGTCCGGGATGTTGAAGCGCGGGTTGCCGATGCTCTCGACGTAGATGGCCTTCGTCTTCGAGTCGATGTGACGCCGAAACTGCTCGGGCTCATCGCCATCGACCAAGCGCACATCGATGCCGAGACGAGGCAGCGTGACCTTGAACTGGTTGTACGTCCCTCCGTAGAGGTAGCTCGTCGCCACAATGTTCTCGCCGGCCTGCGCGATGGTGCTCAGGGCGACGAACTGGGCCGCCATGCCGCTGGCGGTGGCCAAGCCCGCGACACCTCCCTCGAGGGCGGCGACCCGCTTCTCGAAGACGTCGGTCGTGGGGTTCATGATGCGCGTGTAAATGTTGCCGAACTCCTGCAGGGCAAAGAGCCGCGCCCCGTGGTCCGCGCTGTCGAAGGTGTAGGAGGTCGTCTGGTGGATCGGCACCGCCCGGGAGTTCGTCCCCGGGGCGGCCTCCTGGCCAGCATGCACCTGCAAAGTCTCGTAGCGAAGTTTACGGTCGGTGGGGAGTGCCATGTTTCAGATCCTCTATCGGGGTGGCTCGCCGTGAGCCTCGTGAGTGGGTTCGAACGCAGGGGTTGCGTCCAGGACTGAATCGTCATTTCCGCAAGCTAGCACTGAATATCCGAGCCAGCAAGAATAATTCCCATGGGAATCGGGGTGTATAAAATTGCGCTGTTATAACAGGGCGATAAAAAGCACGGAGGAACCCTGTTGGACGATTATCGGGTTGAGTTTCTGACAATTTTCTGGCAATCTCTAGCGATTCACAGGAGATTAGCCCTGGTGCGAGGTCCCCATGCGCAGAAGTCAGAAAGTCGAGCACGCCTTCCGGGCCATGTTGGAGCTCGCCCTCGCCGAAGGCCCTGAGGTCACCGCCGTCGCTGCCATCGCCGAGAACACTGGGGTTCCGAAGAAGTTCCTCGAGCTCATCCTTGCGGAGCTGCGCAAGGCTGGGCTGGTGCAGAGCAAACGAGGCCCGACGGGCGGCTACCGCTTGGCCCGCCCCGCAGACGCCATCCCGCTGGCCGAGGTCTGGGAAGCCGTCGAAGGCCCGCTGGGCGCCGTGGTGCCTGTCAGTGGCGCGCTGCGACTGAGCCGCAGCGAGGAGTCGCTGCATGAGCTCTGGCGCGAGCTCGAGTTGGAGCTGCGCGCGGCGATGCAGAAAGTGACCCTCGCCGAGCTGCGGCGCCGCAGCCAGCAGCCGCGGACCTTCGAGGACTACGTGATCTGATTCCAGACGTAGGGCGCGTAGGACTTGCGGTAGGACAACACGGCGCCGGCTCGCCGCTGCGTCCGTTTCCTGAGCTCGGCCACTGGGGGCACCGAGCGCGTCGGCGGCGCGCAGCTCCTCGAGGGCAAACTGGGTCCGCGCGCGGCCCGCGACCCTCACCGGAGCGTGCCGCTCGCGAATCGGCGCGCTCGCCTTGAACGACCAGGCCATGAGCTCGCAGTCGAGACAAACCCAGTCCGGCTGTTGGCGCGTCGAGAAGTCGACCCCGAACAGCGCCGCCCGCAGTCGCTCGAGCAGCGCGTCGGCGAGCAACAGGGGGTCCGGGGGACAATGTCCCCCGGCGGGTCAGAGCAGAGCCCTGCCTCCCTAATGATTCTCTAGGGATGCTCCTATGAGGCCATCCAGAGCAAGGCGATCGGAGTCCGGTCGGGGCCTTCGCTCCAACGGCCGCGGCGGCTCGAACCAGACCTTCTGCGCGTCCACTTGAACCAAAGTGCGCTCTGGGTAGCGCAGCGCCGTCAGCTTCCCTCCGAAGACGCAGCCCGTATCGACGCAGATCGTGTTGTTGAACCACTCGGCCTCGAGCATGGGCGTGTGTCCGTAGACCACGGTCGCGCGTCCCTGGTAGCGATTGGCCCAGTCGCCGCGAATGGGCAGCCCGAGCTCGTCGACTTCGCCGTTGGTCTCGCCGTAGATACAGAACGAACGCACCGCTGCCGAATCACGGCCGTGCATGGAGGCCTTGAGCCCTGCGTGGGCGACGACCAGATCGCCGCCGTCCAAGACGTAGTGTGAGATGAGGTCGCGGAGGTAGTCGCGGACGCGGTCTCTGAAAGCCTCACTGGTGCGCTCGAGCTGCTCGACGGTCCGATCGAGGCCATGCTTCAAGACGACCTTGCGGCCGTCCAAGACCTTGCCCAGCTTGACCTCATGATTGCCGATGATGTTGAGCGCACCGCTGTGCTCGACGACGTCCATGACGAAGCGCAAGACCTCATCGCTCTGCGGACCTCGGTCGACGAGGTCGCCCAGAAAGATCAGGCGCCGCCCAGCCGGGTGCACCACCTCGTAGTGGCCGTCGGGTTCGCTGACGACGTAGCCGAGCTTGTCCAGCAAGGCGCGCAGCTCGGCGAAGCAGCCGTGTACGTCTCCGACGATGTCGAAAGGCCCGCGAGCCTGACGGCGGTCGTTCCAGAGGGGTTCTCGCTCGACCACGGCGGCGTCGAGGTCGCCGACCGAGTCCAAGACGAAGACCCGGCGAAACCCTTCCGTCTTGAGCCGCTTCGGGTCGGTCCGCAGCAGCTCTCGGCGGTGGCTGCGCACCACTGAAGCGCCAAAGGAGCGGTCCGGCCGCGCCTCAGTGCGCGCGATGCAGACCGCCTCCGGCGTGTCGAGCACCAGCGCCACCGGCAGCGCGTGGTAGCGTCGTGCAATCTGCACGAAGTGCGCCCGGTCCTGGCTCTTGAGGTTGGTGGCGTCGACGACGCACAGCCGCCGCGCCGCCAGCCGCCCGCCCAAGACCTGGTGCAGGAGCTCGAAGGCCTCGGCGGTGACGCTCTGCTCGTTAGCGTCGCTGGCGAGCATGGCGCGAAAGTTGTCCGACGAGAGGACCTCGGTCGGGAGGAAATGGCGAGCCGCGAACGTCGACTTGCCAGCGCCTGTCGCTCCGATCAAGACCACGACGCAGAAATCTGGGATGAGGAGTTTCATCGTGTGAACTCCCTGCCCCGACAGGCCACAGCGGGGTGCCGCGCGACGAGTGGAATCGCCGTCTGCGCCACCTCCGGTCTCTCCCTGCAGTGTCCGTTGAGCCCCGAACCAAAGACCCTCGAGAGGGCCAGGTCGGTGGCGGGATGATGAGTGGTCTCGAGGGAGAGGAGCATAAGGCCTCACTTTGAAGTTCGGAGCGAGAGTGTACTCCATCGCATGGTTCTGCGCGTCGTGACGAGCGCTCAGGGCTTCTTTTTCCAAGCGAAAGGGGTACAGCAGAACTTCTGCGTTCGATGCGTGTCAGGAGATGGCGCTCAAAGACTCGCCCACGTGCCCATGAGGTTCGCATGCCATTCCGCCTCTTCGTGTTCTTGTCTGTCCTAGCGACCGTTGGCTGTTCGGGCCCGACGATTGTGGCCGACTCCAACCCCGAAGCGGCGAAGGCCCAGGCTTTCACGGGTCCTCCGCCACACGCACCGTCGCCCAATTACCAGTCAGGCCCCTTGTCCGACGACTTCTATCTCTCCACGGATGGGCTCGGCCCTGAGGTCGTCAACGCCCAACGGCTCTACACCGCCGCCGGCGAAAAGCTCGTCGTCGCCTTGACCCTGGACGATCCCCGCCTGGCTTGGGAGAATCGGCTCGATCAGGCCGGCACCCTCGACCGTGAGTACGAACGGATTCAACAGCTCCTGGACCGCTGCGAACAGATCGATCGGACGATCTGCTGGGAGTCCGAGCAGTACTCAGAAACCGACTGCCCTGCCGAGCTCGCCTTCCAAAAGTGTCAGATCGAGGCGTATCCCAGCCCGCAGCTCTACTGGTCTCGCGAGTGTGGCGCCCGGCGGCTTACGTTGGGTCTCTACCGCATGAATGAGGACTCGCCGCAACCCGTGCTGAGCCAGGTCCTGTCTCAGTACGCCTGCCAAACCCTCGTCGAGCCCGTCGGATTCGGGGTGGGCGACCTCGACAAAGACGGCAGCGTCGAGGTCTGGTACTCCTTTACAACCTACGAAGATGCCTACGAGACGTCGGTCTACACCACGACCTTCGAGGTCCGCGACCTCGAGGGTCTGCAGCTCGAGCTGCAGCTCTCCGACAAGACCTCGAACACCGGCTACGACACCCTCCGCACCACCAGCAGCTTGACTCACGTCGACCTCGACCATGACCCCTATCCGGACCTGCGGATGTTCGTGCTCACCGAGAGGGGTTACTGCCCCGACAACACCTGGTACGTCAACGGCGAGCCAGCTGCCTGTGCCGTCTGCGGCGACGAGTACTCGGCGCCCGACGACAGTTGTCGGCTCGAGGAAGCGCACCTGAATTGGCGCTATGACCCCGCGAAAGACCAGTGGGTGCCGGTGAAGTAGGTCAATGGGTTAGGCTTTCTCGACCTTCTCTAGCGCACACTGCCGCAGCAGCAGCACCTCCCGGCTCCAGTTCTGCCCGAACTTGGGGTCGGCCCGGCGACGGCGGTCGATGGAGCCGGCGATCTGCGCTGCGTTGGTCTGTGTCAAACCCTTGTTGACCCGAAACGTGCAGTCCGTGGCCAGGTCCCCAGGCACCCGCACCACCTCTGAGACCCCGTATTTCTCTGGGTTCTCGTAGACCGGCGAGCCCTCCAGCAAGCTGAAGCTGCCCTGCGCATAGGTCCCCACCCACTGCCGGTGGTCCTCGATGAATTTGAACGTATCCAATGCCTCCTTCGATGACTCGCCAGGAAAGCCGGTGAAAAACATCAACACCGAAAAAATGCCCGACTCGCCCATGGCCTTGAGCGACGCCGACATGGTCTCGAGCGACACGCCCTTGTCCATGGCGTCCAGGACGCGCTGGTTGGCGCTCTCCATGCCGAAGATCAGGACGCGACAGCCGCCAGCGTAGAGGTCGTCGCAATACTCCCGGCTCATTAGAGCGCGCTCGAAGCGCATGTCGCCGAACCAGCGAAATCCTTGCCCTTCGGCGCTGTGCCCATAGTCGGCCAAGGCCTTGAGGTTCGAGGGCGGCACGGCCTCGTCGACGAAATAAAAGGTGTTGGCGCCGAAGCGATCCCGCAGGCTCTGGACATCGTCGATGAGCTTGTTCTTGCGTCGCGCGCGATACTGCCAGCCGTAGCTGTGGTGGTGGGTGCAGAAGCCGCAGCGCTTCCAGTAGCAGCCACGGGTTGTGAGCATGGGGTAGATGACCTCCGGCAGGAGGTAGTCGTCGAGGGGGAAACCCTCGAAGTCGGGCGGCGGCAAGTCGTCCAGAGGTTCGTTGCTCATGGCGTTGAAGTGCAACCCGTCACCCTTGGCGTAGACCAAGTTCGGCACGTCCTCCAGCGCACACTTCCCCTCCAGGTGGTCGACCAACTTGGTCAGCGGCGTCTCGCCTTCGTACAAGACCATGAAGTCGACCGCGGGGAAGAGCTTGCCGAGAGCGCGCAGCGAGCTGGAGAGCTTGGTCATCAAAGTGCCGCCGACGACGATCCGCAAGGTGGGAGCGGCCTCCTTGAGGAGGCGAATGAAGGTGAGCGCCGGAACGAGCTGCTCGTCGAAGGCCATGCCCACGCCGACCAAGCCATAGCCTCCCGCGAGCACTTTGGGGACGAACTCACGCCGGAAGAGGTCGATGTAGGGGTTCTCGGACTCGTCCTGCGTGGCCGCGACGACCTGGTCGAAGTAGTTGAGGTCGTAGCGCATCTTGAGGTTGTAGCTGACCTCGGTAGGCGAGTGTGCCCGGTTGATCAGGGTGTAGGCGGCGTCGAGGGTGGCAAAGGCGCTCAAGAGGGCGGCGTCGTCCAGGATCTTGGTCCGATCCTTCAGTGTCGAAAAGGCCGCTGGAAGCTGCTCGATCGTCGGTTCGAGCGAGGCCAGGATGGCACGGTCCTGCTCGGACACGGCTTCGATCCTGGGAGCCACAAGCCGCAAGAAATCCCCGCTCAAAAAGAGACGGTTGACCATGAGGTTGAGGTCCCACTGCTCGCAGGGGTAGCCGTTGGCCCGCATGAACGCCGTCACCGTCGGGATCGACAGGAAGGGCGCGTAGAGGGCGAACTGTGGGGGATGAACGAGGAGAGTGCGCAGTCGGGTCATTGCAGGCTCGGCTTGGGTTCGGTGTCCGGGGAGAGGAACGTAAGGCTTTCCGGAAAACCCAACAAGGTCGAAACGAAAAACATATCAAAGAGATAGCGAACTAATGTCCGCACTTCTTGGATTTCGGAGGGCGGCGGCGTTTGTTTTTCCAGACAACCGGATTTCAACGGTGTCGCTTAACATGCTGATATTAAACAACTCAACAACTTGGCATTGATGCTGCAGCAGGTTTGGGCGTCAGACGGAACGCTCGCTGTATTGAAAAAATGGAGGATTACCCGATGAAACTCAGCAAAAAAACCACTCTTCTTCTCCCTACCTACACCGGCGCCACTGGTGGCTTCTTGGCTTTCCTCTTTCTCGGCGCGATTCCCGGACTGCTTTACGGCGGCTACATGGGACTGATGATGACGGCCGCCCTCTTCGGGACCCCAGTCGAACCCACGCTCTTCGCGAAGCTCGTGACGGGAGGCGGGATGCTCATCGGCCTGCTCTCTTCGCTCTTCTTCTTCATGGTCATGGGCGCGCTGCTCGGCACTATCGTGGGTTGGCCTTTCATGCCGCTGCTCAAAGCCATCGCGAAACGCAACGAGGCCGCCGCGATCAACGCAGTCAAGATCGAGAATTGACACTGAAGTTGGGGGGAAGGGCGACCCGCGAAACCGCGTGGGTCGCCCTTCGATATTCTTGCTGGCCGCTGAGCGCTAGACATCTCGAGTCAGCGCGAGTCAGCGTGGTTGGCCGCAGGAGGCAGACACTGTCTCTGTAGACTAATTTTTCTTGGTCTCGTGAGCACCGGCACTTGGAGGTTGCCGAAACACACCAGGTCGGAGAGAGTGTCACGGCACGTTTTCTCTGCTGGAGGCTGCCCGTGCGGCACTTAGTCTTGCTCACCCTGCTCCTCGCCCTCGCCGGTGGCTGTGCCGAGCCCGCGCTGTCCGGAAAGGACCTCCTTCCCGACGGCGTCGACCCCGGCGGGAAGACCGACATCTATGGGTCCGACGACCGCCGCGAGGTCTTTGACGCCGAGGCCGTCTACCAGCGCGTCGCTCAGTCCACGGCGCTCGTCGCCACCTCGTCCGACTTCTACATCGGCGGCAACGGCCACGTCTGGCTCGAGGGCACGACGTACTCCGAAAAAATCCAAGGCTCGCTCGGCGCGCCGCTCTGCTCCACCGAACGCTTCGCCGACCAGCCCGCGCCTGGCTACTGCTCCGCCTTCCTGCTCGCGCCAGACCTCGTGGCGACGGCGGGACACTGCGTCAACATCTCCTACCTTTGCGACGAGCTCCGCTTCGTCTTCGGCTTTCAGTACGACCGCAGCGCCCACGAGTCCGACGTGGGCGACGTGCCCCCGGACAACTTCTATCGCTGCGCCAGCGTCGTCGGGCACGTCTACGACAAAGACGCCGTCTCGGTCGACGCCGTCACCTCGAGCGAATACTGGTCGGACTGGGCCATCGTGCAGCTCGATCGCCCAGTGGTCGGTCGCACAGCGCTCCCGCTGCGTCGCACAGGCCAAGTGGCCGGGGGCGGCAAGGTCTCCGCCGTGGGCTATCCCGGCGGCATTCCGGCCAAGGTGACCGCTGGCCGCGTCGTCGACAACAGCCACTCGCTCTACTTCAACACCGACATGGACATCTACGGCGGCAACTCGGGCGGCGTCGTCGTCAACCCCGACGGCGTGGCCGAGGGCATCGTCATTCGCGGCACCGGCGGCAACAGCTTTACGCGCCAAGGCGCCTGCTTTGCCTCCGACGTCTGCACCGCCTATGACCCCAACCGCGCCAGCGGCTGCACCGGCAACCACGTCATGCGCATCGACCCGGTCCTGCAGTTCGTCGACTCCGAGCGCATCGTCAAGGCCGAGCTCAGCCAGAGCGTCCCAATCCCCGACGGCCAGGGCAGCGCGACCTTGCAACTGACCCTCGACGACCCAGGCCAAATCCGCTTCCTCACCCTCAACACTTCGGTCAGCCACTGGAGCCCAAAGGACCTCGAGATCAGCCTCGAGCGCGAGACCGGCCACTCCGCCGTCCTCTTCCACGCGCCGACACTGCAAAAGTCTTCCTTCTCGGGGACCACCGACGAGTTCGCCGGCGAACCGGCCGCGGGCACGTGGACCGTCCACATCCGCGACCTCAACCCTGGCAATGTCATCGGCTCTCAGGAGATGAACTTTGCTCAGCTGGTCGTCGGCATCGGCGACCCCGTCAGCCCACCCCCAGCTGCGAAGTTCATCGGCAGCGACTGCCTCACCGACGCCGCTTGCACCTTTGGCCCCGATGCCCGCTGCCTTTTGTATGACGACGCCGGCACGCCGCGCGGGATGTGCGTCCTACCCTGCGAAGGCGCCTGCCCCGACCGCGCCGGCTTCGCCACCACCTTCTGCACCAGCGTCGATGGCGGCCTGAGCGGCGTCTGCGTCCCCAAGGCTCACGCCGCCAACGCCTACTGCACCGAGCTGCCCGGCACCGCGCAGACCGGCGTGAACCGCTACGTTGGGAGCAGCAGCTCAGCCGCAGCGAACGCCTCGGTGTGCCTGCCGCTGTAGCGACGTCTTCGCCGTCCAAGGCGCCTTGCCTACGCCTTTCGGAGGAAACCCGTGTTGTTCACACGCTTTTGGATCTTGGGAGCACTGGCCTCGTTGGCGCTGCTTTGCGCCTGCCAGTCTGGCACCGACACCACCGAGGCGCCGATGCCGTCGACCGAGGAGGCGGCCCCCAACGAAGCCGCTCCGAGCGTCGGCAGCCCAGAGGCGCAGCCTGCGCAGCCCCCGTCCGTCAAGAACAAAGGCGCGGAACAACCCGCAGACACCGACGCCGAGCCTATCGACCTGGCCAAAGTGCGGACCACCTTCGACACCTTCGTGGCGCTCTTCGAGCAGTTCGGCGGCGTCGTCGCCCGCAACGGCGAAGACTGCGAGACCATGGGCAACGAGCTCGAAGCCTTCGCGGCGGCGAACGGCACGCAGTTCAAGGCGGCCGGCGAGGTTCTCCGAGAAGTCCCCAAAGGAACCCTAGAGACCCTCCAAGGCAACTACGGCGCGCGACTGACGGCGGCACAAAAGCTGTTCGAGCCGCTGAGCAAATGCGGCGCGGACGCGAAAGTACAGGCCGCGCTAAAGCAGCTGATGTAAGCGGTTTCAGGTGGGTGGAGGCAGGGCTAAAGCCCTGACCCGCCGGGGGACTTTGTCCCCCGGACCCCCTTTTGCTTTTTTCTTTGGGTGCAGTCTGGCCAGCGACCGGAGGCTTCCCGCTTCAACGGGAGCTCCATCATTGCACTCAGGGGTACCGAAGTTTGTCCAGAGGTGGAAACTTATCGAAAATCTTCCACAATGTGTCCGCCTGGACCGACGCTCATGGGGACCGAAGACCCGGTCAAACTCTGCGTACTTGGATGCCACGAACCCGGCGCAAAACTTGGACCTCGAGGTTTTGTAGGGAAGCTCTTAAGAGAGCCCGGCGAGTCGCAGTAAGATGCCCAAGAGTAATTGTGCCCCAAAGACCATGAAGCCTAGCCGGTTCATCTGGTTGGCTCGGTTGGGCTGCTTGGCTCTCCAGATGTAATACAGAATAGAGCTCACGAGCACGTTGACGCAGGGGATGAACAGGAAGGCGATCGTGTAGATGAGGTATTCGTTCTTGCTGAGCGGCGTGTCGACCGTTTGACCAGGCTGCGGGCCCGCGAGTTCGGCGCGTGGAAGGACGCCTCCACACTGAATGCACTTGAAGTTGTTGTCGTCATTTGGGGTTCCACAGGCCTGACAATACATAGCGTTCCTTTTTTGACCTTCGACGGCGGGCACAGCATGGCCGCCTCGAGCGTTGGCATTCACTAAGCGCTGCGCTACCCCCGGCAAAGCCGGGGGGTTCCGCTATGGGAGCCGCCCAAGGCGGCTAGGGGGCCGCTTCGCGGCGT
>PFUG01000442.1 GCA_002789955.1 Deltaproteobacteria bacterium CG_4_9_14_3_um_filter_63_12
CAGGAGGTGGTCCTCAACGCCACGCAGACCGACGGCGGGAGCTGGCCCTTTGGAAAGATCGTCGTCGTCGACGGTCAGACGGGTTTGGAGGAGTGGCGCATCGAGCATGACCCCACCAATGGTCACTACGGGAGTCATGGCCGCTCGTCTATCGGTCTGGCCGACGTCAGCGGCGACGGTTTGCCCGACATCGTCTACGCCACTCGGGACCGCCGCATCGTCGCCGTCAGTGGCACGGGGGCGTTGCTCTGGGTGGCTCACGACGGCGTTGGCAACCCTGTGTTGTTCACGGTTGAGAACGGCGCTGCGACGCTGGCCAACTTCGACGCCGATCCCGAGGCCGAGGTCGTCTTCGGCGCTACGCTCATCGACAACGACGGCCTCGTCGTCTGGAATGAGGGCAATGTGGGCCCCAACCACGGGACCAACGGCGGCTACACAGGAGGCATCTCGGCCGTCGCCGACCTCGACGGCGACCACCTCCCCGAAATCGTCTCTGGACGCGAGGCCTGGAAAGTCGACTGGCAGTCCGGACCGACGCCGACCGACCCGCCCACCGTCAACGTGTGGAACTACTGGACCTACGCCGGTCTCGACGGCTACCCAGCCGTGGCGGACCTCGATCTGGACGGCGTTCCCGAGGTGATCCTCGTCGCCAGCGGCTTTGTCATCGCCCTCAATGGCCAGACCGGCACCCTCTGGTGCGGCGCCGACAGCACCGGAAGCCTCTGCGCCAACAACACCGCCACGCTCACGGCTCCCTACCCGCTGCCTGGCGGCGGCATCGGCGGGCCCCCCACCGTCGCCGACTTCGATGACGACTACTACCCCGAGGTCGGCGTCGCTGGCGCCGGGTCGTACTCCGTCTATGACTTCGCTCGCCCAGGAGAAGCCGTCGTCCAACCCGTGGGCGACCCCGTCCCCGCCGCTGGCGCCATCTTTGCCCGCTGGAGTCACGTCACCCAAGACCAATCCTCCAACACCACGGGCTCCTCGGTCTTCGACTTCCAAGGCGACGGCAACGCCGAGGTCGTCTACGCCGACGAGTGCTACCTGCGCGTCTACTCCGGCACCGATGGCACCGTGCAGCTCGAGCTCCAGAACCACAGCGCCACGATCCACGAGTACCCCATCGTCGTCGACGTCGACTCCGACGGGAACTCGGAGATCCTCATCGTCTCCAACGGCGGCGCCAACACCAACTGCAGCGCCATTCCTGGCTACAATGGGCCCAACAAGGGGCTCTTCGTCTTCGGCGACGTCAACGACGAGTGGGTCCCCACCCGCAAGGTCTGGCCCCAACACGCTTACCACGTGACCAACGCCACCTCAGACGGCAACGTGCCCTTGACCGAGGTCGACAACTGGTCGGTCCTCGGCCTCAACAACTATCGCCAAAATGTCCAAGGCGAGGGCGTCTTCAACGCTCCCGACCTCGCCGTCGACCTCAGCCTCGGCCTTGGCCTCTGCGTGCAAGGCCAGATCGAGCTCCTCGCCCGCGTCACCAACGTCGGAGCCCTCGGTGTACCCGCCGGGGTCGCCGTCGCCTTCTTCGAAGGCACCGACGCCACCGGGCTCGCCTTGGGAACCGGGGCGACGACGGTCAATCTCTTGCCGGGTGGCTCGACCGTCGTCACGCTTGTGATCCCTGGACCGCAGGCCCCCACAGACTACTTCGTCGTCGTCGACAACGACGCCACGGGCAGCGCCAGCGTCGTGGTCGAGTGCGACGAGAGCAACAACGAGGGTGCGGCTACCGCCGCCATGTGCATCATCAACTAGCCGGGCCGAGACGGGGTATTCGCGGCGTCGAGCCTGTCGCTCCCCTCCTCGACGACCTCGAGGTCGCCTTCGTCGGGTCGCTCGGGCTCTCCTTGCGAATCCACCCGTCTCGACCCGGCTAGGTTCGTGGTTTCGGGTTGTTTGGACTTCCTTCGCGACCTTCGGGTCGGCTTCGTCGGGTCGCTTGGGCTCTCCTTGCGAATCCACCCGTCTCGACCCGGCTAGGTTCGTGGTTTTGGGGCTTGTCGGGCGGGGCTCGACGACCTCGAGGTCGCCTTCGTCGGGTCGCTCGGGCTCTCCTTGCGAATCCACCCGTCTCGACCCGGCTAGGTTCGTGGTTTCGGATAGTAGTGCGTACGGAGGATCTCCGTCCCCTGTGCTAGCTCCTTCGCAAAGGAAAGGCGCCATAAGGGCTCCCGCAGAAACAACTTCCGGTCTCTGAGCGCCGATCCGTCCCATCTGCCGGCGTTGCTCGTCCTGCGGTGCTACGCCTCGTCCTCGCGCCTTGGCAGATGTGCGCCTCGACGCTCAGCGCCTCGGAAGTTATTCCTGTGCGAGCCCTTCTCAACGCGCGACGCCAGTCAATAGGGCTCGCGTCAGCACAAACCGGTCGTCCGCAGCATCCCAGAGTTCGTGGTGTACGGTGTTATTGTTCATGGGGCCTCTGGGGCCATGCCACAGAACGACGAGCACGCCATGCTGCTTCACAATTTCCAGAGCCGGGACGAAGTCACTGTCTCCTGCCAACAGCACGGCCCTTGTGATTTGGCGAGTTGCCGCGAGTTGAACCATGTCGACTCCGAGCATGATGTCAACCCTCTTCTGAACGAAGATGGGTGCTCCTTGTTGGTTCAGTCCCCGAAAGGCCAGTTTCCCCAACCGCACTTGGAATCGCGATAGACTTGAGAGCGCTGTGAAAAACCTGTTCTTCGAGGATGTGCGTCGTCGCTCATCCTCGGTCGGCGGATTACTCTGGTATGGCGGACAGTGATAGTAGTACGTGCGGAGGATCTCCGTCCCCTGTGCTAGCTCCTTTGCAAAGGCGCCATAATCAATGCGAGCACGGCCGAACTCATGGTCTAGCAACTTGTCAAGGTAAGCTCCGTCAATGAAGATCGCCGTCCGGTCCACACCGTCCTCCAAAAAAAATGGGGGCCCGCAAGGAGCCCCCACATGAATAAAGGATACTTCCCATCATCCTCTTTGGAATGAAGGGGCGGATTCTGCCCAGCGTCCCATGCGGAACACCGGGGATGATGAGTAGACGATACTCACAACGGCTTGCAGTTTCAAGCGAATTCGTTCTTGGGCTCACACAACGGCGCGCCTCGCACTCCTCCCTCTGTGGCTGGACGGAGCCGTCAGCGAAACGGCGGCTGGGTCGTGACGAATTCGGCTGGAGCGCATTTGGATCACAATGCAGGCGCAGGCGCAGGCGCCGGGCGCGCACCAAGCACATACCCCAGCACAATTGCGAGCGCCGTTCCTCCTAACGTGGTCCCGAAGAGCCAGACCAAGACGAGAATGATGCCGGTCGAGCGATGTCTGTGCAACACGTCGGACTTCATTTTTCGCCTGCCTTTCCTGGTGTTCGAAGACTCATGAGCGAGGACGGATAACGACTATGATAGGCGATCGCCACCAGGCATTCAACGCTGTCACCGGTGCGCGGCAACACCGAGCCACAGCATCCTCGTGCAGCCCACCCCGAGATCGCCTATTCTCCCCCCTCATGACCTCCCACGATGACAAACGCTCGCTCCTCACACCGCCCGACACCGCGGCCCGAGCGCAGCTGACCGCCGACGCCGACAACGCCGCACTTCGGGCCGTGTCCACGCAAGACACGGCCTCCTCCGAAGACGACGAAGACCCAGCGTTCGACTCCCTCCTGCGGGCCGTCGCCGCGGCGCCCTCAGTGGGGTCGGCGCCGATGCTTCCTCAGCCTGGCGATCTGTTGGGTGAGGTCGAGATCATCAAGGAGATGGGGCAGGGCGGCATGGGCCGGGTCTATTTGGCGCGCGACCTCGCCCTCGGCCGGCTCGTCGCCGTGAAAATGCTGCTGGCCCGTGGCGACGCCGCGGACCGCGCCGAGCTCAACGCCCGCTTCCGCGTCGAAGCCCAGGCCACCGCGCGCCTGGACCACCCCAACATCGTCACCGTCCACACCTTCGGCGACTGGCGAGGCGCCCCGTTCCTCGTCATGGAGCGGCTGCGCGGCGAAAGTTTGGCCGACCGCCTCGACGACGCGGCGCAGTCCCGCTTGCCCCTCGATGAGGCCGTGGCCATCGCCGTCCAGCTCCTCGAAGGCCTCGACCACGCCCCCACGCTCGGACATTCCTCGCCGGACCCGGAACTGAGGCGGCTCGAAGCTCAGGTCTGAGTTCGATCGGCCGAGCGCAGGATCTTGCCGAACGGGGCGCCGTGCGCGAGGCCGCCATCGCGGTGCACGAAGCTCCCCGACAGCGTGCGCTGCGTCGCCGACGACGATCCCAACGGGAAAAGCGACGGTTTCACGGCACGCTCTTTGGACTCAATCTGTCCAAAGACATGCGACCCTCATGTTTCCTGGCCAATTTCTTGAAACTCAGAGCGTCTCCGTGTAGTCTCGGCACACATTGAGACTCGCTTGAGTTCAGTGGGTTGCGTTCGAACAAACCGCTATTCGTTTGTCGGAGTTGAAATGGTCTCGTCTCGTCTCGTCTCGTCTCGTCTCGTTCATTCAATCTGCACTCTGGTGTTTCTAGCGTCCGGGTGTATCGATGAGTCCGCTAACGATGAACAGATTGTTCGCGCTGAGTCACTACTGACCGAGGCTCAGTTTACTCCACCAGCAGCGGGAGAATCGCCGCGTTTCGTACGGCACATCTTCAGGCGAGCGCAGAAACAACAATCAAGCGGGCGTTGGGTCCTCGAGAGCGAGGAGATGGATGGCTGGCTCGAGGGGGAGTATTCACCCATGGGCATTCCGATGGCGGCGTTGTCCAACCAACTTGACCGCCGCTTGGTTTTCGGGGTGCAAGTCAGCAAGAGCGCTGAAGACACGGCACCAGTACGAGAGGAGTTCATCGATGACTGGGGGAATAGGCCGCTAGCATCGGGAACATCCCCACAAATTGTTTTCCGGGGCCGGAGCCTTCGTGATGCACTGGCTACTCGCGATGAGTTTGCCCGGACAGATGAAGGTGAATACATCGCGTATTTGACCTTCCACGGGGATATCGCCCTTGAGCCCGCGGGTGAGATCGACTGGACGGCTGCAGATTCGAGAACGCCGAAGGAACGGTTGTTGGCGACCAACACGCTTCGACGTGACGATGTTGACGCATTTCTTGGACCGTTGTTGGCCGAGGTCGAAGCCCAATCTGGGTGCCGTCTACTTTCGAGTACGTCCCCCTCGAGTGCAGCGTATTTCGCGTGCGATGATGCGTCCGTCATCAAGCTGGATGAGCTTGACTACCTACGGTCCGCGATGCTCGTCACCGTCCCCGAGGTACAGGCAGGAATGGCAGGAGATAGCTTCCGTTCCGCGACGGGCAGTCAAAGCCAATTGTTCTTGAGCAATGGCTATTCGGGCGAATCGAGTGCGAGTGGTCCAATAAAGGTCGCATTGATCGACCCACAGGGGTTCTATCATGCGTGGCTTCATCCTGCCTTCGACGATACCCTGAATGGACCCTCGAGGATCGTTGCGCGTGAAAAGTGCAATACGGCAACGTGTTGGCATTCGTTCGGTGATCTCGGCTTTTTCGGCGACCATGGCACCAGCTCAATGCTCGGGGCGTTCGCTCACCTTCTGCAAGGGCAGGACCTCAACCTTACGACACAAACGCAGAGGGAGGAGCGAACATATGGGTCATATGAGGCCCAGCTCATCCTCATCCAACATGATGGTAGTGCTGCGCTCGCAATTCGGCGTGCAGTAGACCTTGGCGCGGATATTATTGTCCTATCAGAGGTTGCTGGGCGGTGCGGTGAGCCATCATCGGTCCAGGATGTTTCCGATGCTTGGGACTATGCCTACTCGATGGGTGCGTATGGGATCATCTCAGCGGGCAATCATACGGCAAAATACAATGATGACTGCCACTTCAATGGGTATGCGACGCGCCCCGACATTCTCGTCGTTGGCGGCTTCGGCGATCAAATGGTGAATTGGTATTTTGGACTGCCGCCTTCGCCAGTTCAGTCCTGGGAGTATGATTCTGAGTCGCTCATGGGTTGGCACTTTACCGATCTCTCAGGCCTCGACAACTGCCCTACCACAACCTGGCAAGATCCAGACGAGTGTTGGTCGACTGCACTGGGTGGCGCATACCTTAGATATGCGAACGGTGCTGTACTGCGTTCGCGAAACACTATTGACATGGTCGGGCCATCGAGACGTGAGTGGACACCAAAGATCGATGTCAACAATGTTGTTTCCTATACCGAGACAGGCTCGGGCACGAGTGTCTCGGCTCCAGGCGCGGCCTCAGACGTCGTAAGCCTACTGGACTGGGCCCGTGCGAACAATCTGAGTGAATTCAGTGATCCCGCAGTGCTCAACGTCGTGACGATGCTCTGGGGCGATGGGACACAAGGGTCTTATACCTCATTCACCAACACCGGAAATGTGTCTAGGTTGGACCGCTTGTGGGGAGCCGGCCGGTTGAAAGCGCGTCAATTCGACGACGCTGGCCTCGATGGTCCGTGGGGGTGGGGAACGATTTGGTCCTATGTCTGGCAGGGCAACGTTTGGGACATTCCAGTTGGAACTGGACCAATCAGCTCAGATGTCGACTACCTACGTGCCTCCATGTTTTGGCAAGAGTCCAACCTCGATGCGGCGGACGCGACCCGCGCCGCCGCTAATATCATCATGTCACTCGTGACGACGAATCCTCAGAGCGGCGTGTGTACCAATCCATATGGTGGAAACGCAACGACTGTTCTGAGCGACAGTTCATATGACGTACAAAAACAGTTGCTCATGAGAGATGTCTCTGCGGTTCGCGGAAAGTGTGCGTGGATTCGTATTCGAGCGTATAGCGTACCCATCGGTCCGGACAATATTGCACGTAGAAAGCTCCACGTGGCCTATATGTATGAGGACCGCGACAGAGAGCCCTATGAGAACCTTGCTGGCATCGACTGAAAGACACGACGCGATGACAAGCCGCACTACTGCATCATTATTATTGCGAACACGATAGGAGAACAACGATATGAACCGCATGAGCACATCGAATCGACTTCTTCTCGCTTTCTTGGTCACCCTCATTGTGGGTCCGGGCTGCAGCCAAACCGAGGACACCAACACGTCACACGATGGCAATGACACTCACTTACAGGAGACTGAGCCAACGGCGGAGGACAGCTCGCAGCCGGAAGCTCTCGACTCGTCGAGCGAGGAAGCTCTCGACTCGAGCGAGGAGATTGTCGATGCCACGGGTAGGGACTGTCACGAGCTTGAAGCTGGCTCCTGTCCCAGCGGTTTTCTGTGCGTGACCACTGGGACATACTATTGTTCCTACTACGACTTCCCGGGACATTGCGAACCCATTCCAACATCGGAGGAATGTGCGGCGCGACCCGCGGTTGAGCCGAATGGTGTGCGATTTTGCAGGAACCCGGTTGGCGAATCCTGTGTACGCAATGAATGTGAGGTCCGGCGTATGGGCCCAGGGGGCTCCGTCATTCCTTGCGATGAGCCTATGGACATGTGAAAGCGCCCGGTGACGAGCGAACGGCCGACTCTGGGGTTCCCAACCGCGGAGACTCAACCCGTCCACCCAACGTTTCACGTTGGGCTGTGATGAACGGCCCCTTCAGGGCCGATGCCCAGGTTCTGCGCTCCGTTGCTGTACTGGCTGTGTTGTCCCTGGGCCCTGCCCTGGGCGGCTGTGACATCGCACGCTGTGCGGCTTGCCCAGCGAATCGTGCGTGACCACCAGAGCCAACAGGTGCCGAGTAGCGCGCGAAATCCCGATCGCCTATTCTCCACCCCCATGACCTCCCCCGACGACAAACGCTCGCTCCTCACACCGCCCGATACCGCGGCCCGAACGCAGCTGACTGCCGACGCCGACAACGCCGCACTTCGGGCCGTGTCCACACAAGACACGGCCTCCTCCGAAGACGACGAGGACCCAGCGTTCGACTCCCTCCTGCGGGCCGTCGCCGCGGCGCCCTCAGTGGGGTCGGCGCCGACG
>PFUG01000534.1 GCA_002789955.1 Deltaproteobacteria bacterium CG_4_9_14_3_um_filter_63_12
TCCGGTCTTGGGCAACGAGAAGGCGCGTTCGCATTCGAGTAACTCTTGATAACGCTGCCAGTCGTCACCCCCCCGCGCTTTGAGGATTTGGGCGAGCGCCAAGGTCTCGACGGCGCGAACCAGAGTCTCGAACGGGGCTCGGCGAATCTTGAGCGCGTCGGCTTGGGCATTGAGCGTGTCGACCTCGGCCATGGCCTCCTCGAGGACTTGCACGGACTTGCTCTCGTCGAGAAAGGTCTCGATCGCGGGGCCTTCGGCGGCGAGCAGCGCGTCGAAATCGGCACGCCACGGGTCGTCCAAGCTCGGCCAGCGAGAGAGCAGCTCGCCTGTAACCTCGCGGTAAGCCTCGTCCTCGATGAGCAGCGCCTCGTCGGCCTCTTTCTGCACCGAAGCCAGGTACTCGTCGACGGCGATGTAGCCCTCGAGCGCCTGCTCGGGCTTCAACTTCAACCTCGCCGAAAGCGCCTTGGCCACGGCCAGGTCCTCCACGAGCCCCAAGTCTTCGGGGAGCGCGCCGATTTCCAGCTCGTCGTCCCGAGTGACCTCGCGCAACCAGCGCTCCGAAGTGGTCGTGGGGACGTCGATGCTCTCGGTGGCGATGCGCACGCGGGTGTGGGCTTCAAGGAGCGAGATGCGACCGTCGCCGTCGAGGTCGAGGTCGGCCAGGGGCAGCGCAGCCCCCTCCTTGTCCCGACCCCGAAGGGCGTTGAAGAAGTGCTTGGCGTAGCCTTCGTGGTTGCGGCGGTCGGGGTCCGGGTCGCAGCCGCTCGACTCCAAATCTGACGGGCTAGAGAAGACGCCGCAACGCGGTCCGGAGGGCGCCTTCCTGCGGCTCGAGTCGGCCTCGTCGAAGGCCATCTCGGCAAAGCCTCCCGAGAAACAGGTCGTCGCAACCCAAACCGTGGGACGTGGTCCCAAGGCGTCTTCGAACTCGGCGACCGTGACGACGTCGTTTCCCCAGCTCGACCAGAGGTTCTGTGCGGGCTCTTCGCCCATGTTGCCGTGACCGTTGAGGAAGACCAACAATGGCCCCCCGCTCTGGGTCTCGGCGCGCAACGTCGCCAGCACGTTGTCGCGGGTTGACGCAGCCGTAACTGACAAGGTCGTCTCCCGATACTTCGCGTCGCGCCCCGAACGCGGCGCGAAGAGCGCACCGAGCCGTTGGCGCAGGTCGTCCTTAGGGTACTCCTTGTCCCTGACCTGCACCGACTTCGTGTCCGGTCCGCCCGCGAATAGGAGCGCTTTCGGGGCGCCAAAGACCTCGAGACCCAAGGCGAGGTCCGCCTCGATGGAGGCCTCGTTGCTGTCGGGTGTACCGCCGCCACCAATGGCGAGCCAGTCCAATGCTGGCTGCGCGGGAGCCTCTGAGGGGACGGCCGGCGTCGCCGCGGGCTCGGGCGTGGCTTCGCGGTGGGCTTGGCAGCCGACGACGAGAAGCAGCAAGATCACCAGGAGACGTGAACGCATGGGCGACGACTCTCGGGCAGAAGGGAGCACCAGCATACCCTTCTGTCGACGAAGGCGCACAGAAGCGGCGAGAGTGACGTCGCACGGCAAAGAAGGTAGAATGCGCCCCGATCCTCGCCATTCTCGACGCGTTCGAGGTTGCCTTTGCTCCTCTATCGAACCTTGCGCTTCGCGCTGCGCTCCGCGCTGGGCGTGTTTTTTGTGGACATCGAGTCGACCGGTGAGGCGACGATCCCCGAGCGCGGCCCGGTCATCTTCGCCGCCAACCACCCAAACTCCATCATGGACACGGTGATCTTGGGGACCCGCACGCCGCGCACCATTCACTACATGGCGCGCTCCGGCCTCTTCAAGAACCCAGTCGTCGCCTGGATCTTCGACCGTTGCGGCGTGATCCCCGTCTACCGCAAACAGGACGACCCATCCCTCACCAGCCAAAACGAGTCGGCCTTCGAGGCCGCCTTCGAGGTGCTGCGAAAAGGCGGCTGCATCGGCATCTTCCCCGAGGGCCAGAACGCCCCCGAGCGCAGGGTCCGCGACCTCAAGACCGGCACCGCCCGCATCGCCCTCGGCGCCCTGGACACCCCCGACCCACCCGAACGACTGCTCATCGTGCCAGTTGGCTTGAACTTCGAAAACCGCGACCGCTTCCTCTCCCGGGTGCTGGTGCGCTTCGCCGAGCCCATCGACGCCACCGATTTCCTGGCCGACTACGCCGTCGACCCCCGCGCCGCGGCGCGCGCCCTCACCGACCAAATCCAAGAACGCCTGCGCTGTGTCGCCGTGCACATCCTCGACAATCTCTCCGTCGAGCTCGTCGAAGACATCCAAAAAATCTACGGACACCAGCTCCTCGATGCCCTCGCCGACGACGCCGAGAACCGCCCCGAGCTGCACACCCGTTACCTCGAGAAAATCCGCGCCAGCACTGCCCATCATCCCTCTCTCGACGACACGTTTTACCTCAAGCAGCGCATCTCCGACGCCGTCGACTACTTCCTCGAGCACGAACCCACCCGCGTCGATGCCATTCGGCAGCACATCCGCGCCTACAAAGAGGACCTCGACCAAGCGAAGCTACGATACAGCTTCGCCACCCGCCCGCCAGAGACGCTCTCGTTGCGGCTCGACGCCCTCAAGCTCTCGCTTTACGCGGTCTTCCTCGCCCCCGTCTTCTTGTGGGGCGTGCTCAACAACCTCATCCCCTTCAAGCTCACCGGCGCCGCGGTGCTGCGCGCCGACGACGAGGCCAAACGCGCCTTCACCGGCCTGACGGTCGGCACGCTCCTCTTCAACATCTTCCTCGCCGTTCAGACCTGGGCAATCTACGCCCTCTTTGGCTCCGCGCTCGGCGCCGCGCTCTACGCCGTCTCCGTGCCCCTGAGCGGCCTCTTCGCGCTGCGATACTGGCGCCAACTGGCTCGTTACCGCGACCGCATCGTCGTCCGTACTCTCTTCCTGAGCCAGAGCCGCCTGCTGGACCGCCTCCTCGCCCGACGCAAGCTGCTCCTCGACGAGCTCGAGAGCCTGCGCGAGACCTTCATGCTCGCCATTCAAGACGCCCAAGAAGCCAACGAGATCGGCATCGCCACCGAGATCCCGTAATTGCCAGGCCGAGTCCTGTGCGCCGAGACCTTTTTCGGTCTCGGGTTTCTTGTGCGCCTGAGAGTAGGGCGCGGGGCTCTGAGCACGGCTCGTCGTCTCTAACGCCCAAGCCCCACGGCAACGATGGAATCGCCGACAAGGGGGGCCCAAAAGCCGCACACAAACGTGTGGCTACACACTAACCGGCGTTTCCGCTACCGTCGACGGGTTGGACGTCGACCCACCTGGAGCCAGCAAGAATGACCTCACGCATGCTCTGTCCTGCTCTCCTCGCCGCTTTGTTGCTCGCCGCCGCTTGCTCGGACGAACAGCCCGTTCAGACCGAAGAGACTCCTACCGGCGAGGGGGTCGTGGGGCGAGGCGGCGGGGCGCTGGAGTCGGCCGATGGCAAGCTGCGGATCGAGTTTCCTTTGGGCGCCGTCGCCGAGGACGTGCGCTTCAAGATCGCACCAGCGGTCAACGCGCCGGCCGGTGCAGGCTTGGCGTACGTCGTCACGCCCACCGATGTGCAGCTTCTGCAACGGGCCCGGCTCCTCTTCCGGTACGCCGACAGCGACATCAGCGGGCTCTCCGAAGAGCGCCTGAGGGTTTCTACCGTCGACGCGGGGCAGTGGCGCGTGAGCGACTCTCCTTTCCTCGACACGGACTCCAACCAGGCGGCGGGGTACAGTCGTGTGCTCGCCACTGTGGGCCTCGTCCAGGCGGGCTGCCTCGAGCAGAGTGAGTGTACGGCGCCCGAGGTGTGCTCCGGGTTTACGTGTCAGCTCGTGGCGTGTGATGTGAGCGTCGACTGCGGTGCAGGCTTGGCGTGCGTGAGTGGAGTGTGCCTGCTGCTCAACGCCTGCGGCTCCGATGACGACTGTCTCCTGGGCGAGCTCTGCGCCGACATCGTCTGTCTGCCGCGAGCGGATTGCTCGGTCGCCGACGGCTGTTCAGACGGCGAGCACTGCGTCGAGGGTCGCTGCACGAGGAGCGTAGACTGCCAGATCGCCGCGGACTGTGGTGAAGGCTTTGCCTGTCGCGCAACCTCTGCAACGACCCGCTCGCCTGCGGCTCAGACGACATCTGTGTGGGCGACGGCGAGCGCTGCATCAATGGGGTTTGCACAGTCGTCGAGTGCGTAACCGACGACGAGTGCCCGACTGGCCAGCTCTGCCTCGAAGGCGGCTGCATGGGCTGTGCTTCGGACATGGAGTGCGGCGAGGGGCGGTTTTGCGACCCGGCATCGAAGCGCTGCGGGCGGTGTGTCGTGGCGACGGGAGAAGGCTGTGGTGCGGGCGAGGTCTGTGACGCCGCGCAGCAGTGCGTGGCGCCGTGACCCTCGGATTTCGAGATCCTAAACCCGAAGGGTTGCGTGCAGGACACCCCAAAGCCCGCGCTCTGCGTCTCGGCGTCTCTGCGCGAAACCCGTGCCTCAGAGCTCGTGTGCGAAGCCAAGACCCAAGCCCAGGCCCCAAAACCCCAAAACCTGCGCCCTCTGCGCCTCCTCTAGGATCAAATGTGTTTCTCACAGGGGAAAGGTCCGGTACGGACTGCGTGAGTTTCGCAGGCGCCCCTTGCCCAAACCGCCCCAGATCGGGTACTAGCCGACGTCCTCCAGCGGACACTCAGGAGTCCGCTGAGTCCTAGGAACACGGCCGAGCTGACGAGGCGAGGGGTTCACCTCATCGTCTCTGGTTTGCAGGAGCGCCCCCATGAGCCAGAATTTCCTCCCAGTCGAAGACCAGCTCGCCATCCTCAAGCGGGGCATCGTCGAGCTGCATGTCGAAGCCCAACTCAGAGAGAAGCTCGAGGAGTCGCGCAAGACCGGGCGCCCACTGCGCATCAAGCTCGGCGCGGATCCCAGCGCGCCGGATCTGCACTTGGGACACACGGTCGTCTTGCAAAAGCTGAGGCAGTTCCAGGAGCTGGGGCACCAGGTGATCTTCCTCATCGGCGACTTCACCGCTCGCATCGGAGACCCCACCGGCAAGAGCGAGACGCGCAAGCCGCTGAGTGAGGAGGACGTCCGGGTCAACTCCGAGACGTACACCGAGCAGGTGTTCAAGATCCTCGACCGAGAGAAGACCGAGATCGCCTTCAACTCCACGTGGATGGGCGCCATGTCGGCGACCGACCTCATCAAGCTCGCCGCACAACACACGGTGGCGCGAATGTTGGAGCGCGACGATTTCAAGAAGCGCTACACCGAGGGGCGCTCGATCTCCGTGCACGAGTTCCTCTATCCCCTTGTCCAGGCCTACGATTCCGTCGCGCTGCACGCCGACGTCGAGATCGGCGGCACCGACCAGCTGTTCAACCTCTTGGTCGGCCGACAAATCCAGAAGGAGTACGGTCAGGCCGCGCAGTGCGTGCTCACGGTCCCGCTGCTGGAAGGACTCGATGGCCACATGGAGGACGGTGTGCTCGTGGGCGCCAAGATGTCCAAGTCGCTCGACAACTTCATCGGCATCAGTGAGGCGCCCAGCGAGATCTTTGGCAAGCTCATGTCCATCAGCGACGAGCTGATGTGGCGCTACTATGAGCTGCTCTCGAACTCGAACGTCGAGCAGATCGCTCAGTTGAAGGCCGGACACCCCATGGACGCCAAGAAGGGCCTGGCGAGCGAGCTGACCGCGCGATACCACGGCGCCAATGCTGCGAAAGAGGCTTTTCAACGTTGGCAAGCCCAGTTCAGTCGCCGCGAAGTGCCGGAAGACATGCCCGAGATGACGCTGCAGAGCGAAGCTGGCGAGCTGTGGATCGGGGCGCTCTTGAAGGACGCGTTCCTAGCTCCCTCGACCTCAGAGGCCATCCGGTTGGTGAAGGGGGGCGGCGTCAAGATCGATGGCGAAGCCGTGACCGACAAGGACCTGAAGCTCGCCATCGGCGAATACATCTTCAAGGTCGGCAAGCGCCGCTGGGCGAAGATCACCGTCGTGTGATTTCTTTCTTGGACGCTGCCCCTAGACATCTCGAGTCCAAGGGGTTGGCCGCCGAGCGGGGACACCTCTATCTCCGTTCTATCTCTGTAACTCCCGCCTCACCAGGAGCTGGGTTTGAGGTGGGTGATCTTGTCGACGATCATGTTGGCGAGGAACTCGTGCTGAAAGCGCAGGTGGTCCTGGGCCTTGCCCTCGAGCTTGTCAACGCAGGCGGCAACCTTGTCGAAAGCTGGCTGGGCGGCCTCGAGCCCAGGCCATTCTTCGGAGAGGGAGGTGTAGTCCTCGCGGCTCATCTTTGGGATCGACGCGAGCACGTCCTGGCTGGCCTCATCGAGGAGCTCGAAGTAATTGCCGTGCCAGTAGTTCAGGGCGTTGGCGAGCCCCACGCAGTCGCCGTCGTAGGCGTTCACCAAGTTCGTGTAGAGGACAAGGGTGCGGGCGAGGGTCTGCGCGGCGAGTCGAGCGACGTCGAGATTCCCCGGCCCGCCCACCGCCGTGGCGCCGACAATCCGCGCTCGGGCCGTCTCTAAGACCTCTTCCAGGGGCCGGGTCCACCTCGCATCGAACTCGCCCAGCGCGTTCTTCACTCCCTCGTAGGACTTCATGCAAAGCCCGACGTTCATCAGCTTCGGGTTGCTCCCGAATCGATCCCAGGCGGCGTCGTACCAACTCTGAGCCTCGTTCAGGGCCTCGGGTGTCGAGAGCGCTGTGCCTTCGTCGACCAACACAGCGACGAGCGCGTCGAGCTCCTCGCTGTGGTCAGCCACCCAACGATCCGACGCGATGACGATGCCGGCGCAGTCGTCCTGTGCCGCGTAGATCGCCTCGAAGTAACCGTCGACGAGGGCCGTGTAGGCCGCTTCATTGGCGGCAGAGAAGGCCAGCTGTGAGCTCGCCGCCAAGGCCACACCGATCCAAGTGAGAAGTCTTCTGGTTTTCAACGCTGCCCTCGCGACGCGAATTCTTTTGCTGGCCGTTGACCGCGAGACAAGTAAGTCTGCGTGGTTGGCCGCTGAGAGAGAACACTTGACTCTGAAAGTTGCGTGATTCGATGAACCTCACTGCCCGACTATGGTGCAATCCCATGCCGCACTCAACCGGCTTGACAGGTCGCTCCCGAGCGGTAGCTTGTTGCGCCGGTTCCCGAGGTTAGGCAAGGAGAGGAAGATGAAGAGTCTATACAAGATCCTCATTGGTGTGGGTGTGTTCGTTTTGTTGCTCGGCGGTGGCCTCGGTTACCTCTGGTGGAACGACCTCACGGTCGGCGATTTCTTCAAGACCCCTACAGAGGTCCTCGACGAGACCATCTACGCCGCCCAGCAAGAGGACGAGGCCCTCTTCAAGAAGGGTTTCTCGGCCACCTCTCGTGAGGAGATGGACACGATCCATAAGTTCAACATGAACATCCCGCCAGAAGAGTTCGACCCAGAGATCCACTGGACCTGGCCAACCCTCATGAAGCGCTTCGAGCAGGAGGGAGGCTTCGACGTCCTCGACGAGCCTTCATGGTACGATCGCTGGACCGAGGACAAGGCGGAGGTGAAGATCGAATTCGAGGGGCGCACGAAGATGTACCCCTTCGTCAAAGAGGGGATGATCTGGCGCATCGACCTGCTGAACTCCGACCGCGGCTTCCAACTGGCTCGCAGCTGCGTGCGCGACCCGTCGGGCCCAATGTGTAAATAACAGTCGGACTTCAGCCGCTTGCAAAGCAGTCATCTGAGACGCTGCGCGTCACCCAAGAGGTGAGAAAACATCAGAGATTCTGCGATG
>PFUG01000603.1:0-6760 GCA_002789955.1 Deltaproteobacteria bacterium CG_4_9_14_3_um_filter_63_12
TCCTATCCCCTTCCTATCCCCTCCCCATCCCCATCCCCATCCCCTCCCTGCGACCATCAACTGGCAATACCGACCAGGTGCATACTACGTCTTCGTCGACGACTTCCTCACCTCCGCAGGAGATGGGCCTCAACAGTTCACGCTGACCATCAACGCGCCGTGACATGGGGGAGTACTGCACCCTGCCAACAGACACCCCCGTAGGGGCGCAGCGTGCTGCGCCCTACACACAAACAGACGGCCCCCGTACGTGCACCTGTCAAACGATGTCCTGATCTTCGGCGAAGCGCTGGTCGACTTCCTGCCCGAACACGCCGGCCCACTGGCCACGGTCGCCCGCTTCGAACGTCAGCTCGGCGGCGCCCCCGCCAACCTCGCCATCGGACTGGCGCGCCTAGGCAGCCGCGCCAAGCTGCTCACCCGCGTCGGCCGCGACGCCTTCGGCGACTTCCTCGTCGCCGCCCTCAAAGCCCAGCACGTCGACGTCTCCGAGGTCCGCCGCGCCCCACAGGGCGTCAAGACCGGCATCACCTTCGTCAGCGTCAGCGAGGACGGCGACCGCAGCTTCCTCTTCTTCCGCGAACCCAGCGCCGACCTCACCGTTGAGCACGCCGACTACGCCCAGACCGCGCTCGACGCCCCCATCCTCCACCTCGGCTCCAACCTCATGGTCTACGAGCAGGGCCGGGAAACCACCCTCATGTTGGCCCGCCGGGCCAGAGAACAGGGCGTCCTGGTCTCCATGGACGTCAACCTGCGCCCGCACCTCTGGGCCGACCCCAGCCAGGCCGCGCCGACCATTCGCGAGCTCCTCCCCTACGTCAATCTGCTCAAAGCCAGTAAAGAAGAGGCGGAAGCGCTGGTCGGGGGCGCTCGGATTCCTGCCGAAATCTACGCGAAGCTCGCCGACCTGGGCGTCCGCTGCATGGCCCTGACCTGCGGCGCCGACGGCGCTTGGTGGTTCACTCCCTCTGGCGCTTTTCACCAGCCGGCGTCGACCGTACAGGTCGTGGACACCACCGGCGCTGGCGACGGCTTCTGGGCCGGCGTGCTGCACGGCGTCTGCGAACTCCACGGACAAGAAACAAACGAAAGCTCAGGCAGCGACTGGCTCGCCCGAATCGACCAGGACGCCTGGAAACCCGTCCTGCGGCTGGCAACCTTCGTCGGAGGACGGGTCTGCGAGCGCATGGGCGCCACGACTGGCATGCCCCACGCCGCTGAGGTCCCGTGGGCCGACCTCGGCTGGCCGCCCGGACGGCTTGTGCCACACCCCGACGTTCGGTAGGACTCGGGCAACCATCTCAGTTCCGCTCAGCAGGAGTGGGTCTCAGCAATGTTGTGCGGGCGCTTCGCGTCCCGGCTCAGTCGGGATTGCCAGCTGTCGGGGGCAAATGCTGTGTCGGCGCTCCGCGCCTCACTAGAGGGGGGCTACCGTGACCCCCGCCAGCAAGCTGCCGGGGGCTAATGCTGTGTCGGCGCTCCGCGCCTCGGCCGTTGACAGTCAATGGCAGTCATACTCGTAGATGACCTGGGACTCCCGCTGAGTGTTTCCCCCCTGAGCTCGATGGGTCACTGACTTGAGAACAAGTCGGCCCTTCGTGTCGTAGGTGAAGTGCTGGTGCAGGCTTGTTCCCTTGAAGTCGTCAATGATCTCGACCAACTGGTCCTTGTCGTTGAACCGGTATTGCAGGCGCTGCCCGCCGTGTCGGAGAGCGGATGAAAGGCGGCCCAGCTCGTCATAAGAGAAGGTGGACACTTCGCGACAGTTGTCGCCTGCACCATCGCAAAGTTGTTGTGACACGATGAGACCGGCGTCGTTGTAGATAAAGCCGTAGGCTCCCCCCGGCCAATAGTCCAGTGGCATCATAGATGCCGCCTCAATGTTCTTGCGTGCCTTCTCCTCTGTCGCTCCGCACGACTGGTCTTTGCCACGGTCGGCGATGAGGCGTCCTGCCTGGTCATATCCGTACGCTGTACACCCGTCATCACAGCTCTCGAAGAGCAGGCGAGTGGAGCTCTCCTCATAGCCAAGCACGCAGTGCACTTCAGAATTCTCTCCAGAGATGTCGCTCTTGCTAGAATACTCCAGCAGCCGTCCCTGCTCATCCGCGACAAACGTATATACAACGGTCTCGTCGTCGTATGCTGTATGCCGCTCAAGGGTTCCCTCCCCCAGTGTGCACCGCGTGGTCTCTTCGACTACACCATCCACAGTGATTCTGCTCTCGCAGAAGAGCTGTTGTTGTGCCCATGGCACACACACAGGCAGGCTGAGACTCGGATCGATCAGGGTCAGTGCGAGTTGATGGGGAGGCAAACTCTTCACAGGGGGAATCGGCTGTTGGGTGTCATCAACCTCTGTACTGGACCCCGGGCTAGGTGTTGGCCTTTCGCAGGAGACGCAGAAGAGGAGGGTGGGGACCAGGAGCAACGGACCCAGAGTGTGCCTTAGGTTTCTGGAGACTCCAGCCCAGGAGACAGGTCGCGCGCTCATTGTTCCTCCACCTTGGTGATATGCAACTCGACCTTTGATGCATCTATCAGGGTGTAGAGGACGCTGCTGGAGTTCTCGCTCTCCTGGATCTCCTCGATGAACTCAAGGTATGAGCCCACGGGTACGTTCTGGCACCCCTCAGACGCACCCATGTCATTCGGGCTCATGTGGATGTTGATCATGATCTTGTTCTGCTCCACATGGTCTGCCTCCTTGTGGGCCACTGCCCTTCTGCTCGTGTGAACCTCCTCGCCAGACAGCGCAAGATCGTCCGATGCATCCAGCTCCCGCCAGATTTCAATCCCTCCCTGGGCGTTGAGAGCTGTGTAGCGGATCTTGTCCCCATCAACCCAAGCTCGCACAGGTCCGCTGCCATCCCTCCTTGCCTCTTCCTTCGTTGGGAACACGCGCACCTCTCCTCTGATCGCTTCTTGGTGGCTGGGAGATCTCGTGCCGTGTGTGCCGACCCCATAGGCGTATTGACCATCTCGCAAGTGTGCCGTCCCTTCTCCCTCGCTCGTGTTCAATCCGTTGGGATCCACAGTGCCAGCTCGCTCCCGCACCAAGTAGGTCTCCTTTCCGTCTTCGTCTACATCCTTGCGCAGCGACACGATGATGTCATCGAAGGGGTTGGCCTTGTCCGCCGAGAAGTGGTCATGAGCCTGTCCGTTCTCCCGAGCTTCAACAAACTCCGCCGCAGAGGCGCTCTGGAACAGCTTTCCGTCTTCGAGATACACGCCACGAATGGCGAGCAGGTTGATCTCCCCGCTCCTATCTTTGAAGTGTCCCCCGGCTTCCTTGATGATGGCTCGGTAGGCTTCGTACTTCTCCTTGTCGGAGCCGTTGTTCACCAACAAACGTGGCTCCTCGTCCGCGTAGCGGCCGATCAGAGGTTCTCGGAGAGCATCTATCTCGGCCTCCATCACACGCCGTGTGAGAGGCGTGATCTTCCCGTCTGCGTCAAGGCCGTTTTGCTGCTGGTAGTTGCGGATCGCCTCGACGGTTGCTGCGTCGAAGTCGCCAGCGGTCGATAAGGGCTCTACACCCAAGTGCATTTGCAGCTTTCGCACCCAGTCGATGCGAAACTCTTGGTCGCTGTTGTAGCCGACGGCGGCCAAAACATCGAAGGCAGCGCTCAAGTCGGGATTTCGTAGCTCGGGGAAATGAACGGCGAGTTCCTCAAGGGTTCCGCTCCCAGTCTTTCCGTCAACGTCGAGATGGTATTTGCTCTGAAACGCAGCCACGGCCCGCGCCGACGTCGTGTCAAACGTGCCCGTGGGGGCCAAGCCCAGACTTGTCTGCAGCTTTTTTGTCCACTCCGTGGGGCGGCCAGCTTTGTTGTAGTGCTCCACCGCGGCCTCGGCATTGAATTCTGCCATTGCAGGGTTCTCCGCAGCCTGCGCACCAGCGAACGCTCCACTCAACGCGCCCTCGGGAGAGACCACAGGAACACCGTGCAGTGGTACGCCCGCGCCCCCCTCTTGGCTTCCTGTCTGGAGCCCTTCGCTCGCCGTTTCTACTGCCCCTGCTGCGCTTTGCTCAGCTTCCGCATCAGCCTCAACCGCCCCAGCCGCCTCATCCTCGTACATCACCGGCTGGCCCGCCGCCCTCACCTCGAACTTCTCTCCCCCCAACACCGCGGCCACCCCGTCTTGAGCTTCTTTCTCTGGGTCAACCGCCTCAGACACCCCAGCCGCACCCGCTTCGGCACTGCCTTCACCCTCGAGCGGCTTGGTTGGCTCGGACTCTTTGACCGCGCCGGCTCCACCATCCTTCCGAGCGGGGCTCCCGCCGCGCTGCTGCACGATGTGGACCCCTTCGTGCGCCAGGGTCTCCAAGTCCGTCACGATCTTGTCCGACGACACCCCGATCACGCTCCCGCCCTCCGCCACCGCCCGCTTGCCCTCGTCGGCGAGCTCTGGGCGCTCCTCGACTCGGGTGTCGGCGATGTCTGCCCCGGTCGAATTTTCGACCTGTCGGGCGAGCTGCGGCGAGACCTCGCCTAAACGTCCCAACCTCGCCCGCGAACGCTGCGCATCCGCCCTGAACTCGGCGTCCAACTTGGCGCTGATCGCCCGGTCGAGGGCGTCTGGGGCCTGGGGCGTGTCGTCGTCTTTGTTTCGGCGCGTCTTCGACTCGGCTCTCTCCGCTGTGGGCGGGGCGCGATCGGGCTTGGGCGCTTTCTCGTCGGCAAAACTCTTCATGCTTTCTCCCCTTTGTTATTGATTTGTCTGTCTCTCGGGTCAACGCTACTCATGGCGAGCACCCGCTTGAAAGAGCCGACCCAGCTTCCGGTACTCGGCCTCGGCCGAGCGCCGCAGGTCGTGTTGACCGACGCGACCGCCGTTGGCCAGAGCCAGTGACGCCGCGCGGAGCACCGCTTCCTTGATGTGTCCACCACTGAGCACGTAGTCCTTGGCCAGTCTTGGAAGATCGACGTCCGTGGCCAGGGGCACCTGTTTGGGCAGCAGCACCCGCCACAGCCTCGCGCGGGCCGCCTCGTCGGGCTCCTGGAAGCCGATGCGAAACCGGATTCGACGCGCAAACGCGTCGTCGAGGCCGGCCTCGAAGTTCGTGGTCAGGATCACGATGCCCTCGAAATGCTCCATTCGTTGAAGCAAATAGTTGACCTCGAGGTTAGCGTATCGGTCGACGCTGCTCTTGACCTCTGTCCGCTTTCCGAACAGCGAGTCGGCTGAACAGGGCGAGGTGATGCTGCTCTTCGATGAGGCCCGAAAGCGAGAGAACAGCAAATGCGTGTGATGCTCCGAGTGGTCTACATCGTCCTATCGTTTTTGGCCTATGGCTGCGGCACGACGGCCACCATCGTCATGGCCGACGGTCGTGAGATCGAAGGCGAGATCGTGACCAGTGACTCGACGACGATCACCGTCGCCGCGCAAGAGATGTGGTGTCCATGGTCGCTGGCGAAGGCGGAGGCGGACGAGGTGCGCGCCTCCGGCAGCACAGACGACCACGTCTGCGTTTGGAGCGTGACGGACGCGGACCGCCTGGAACTGGCGCCAAGGAGCAGCGCCGGCGGAGTCGACCGAGTGCAGATTCTTCCAACGCCCGACCTAGAGATCCTGCTGAGTCGTAGCCGTGTTGCCGAGGTCGACCATCCAGGCAACGTACACCTCGCCGTGGGGACCACTCTCGCCGCCACCTTTATCCTCGCGGGAACAGCGATGCTGGTCTCACCGGCCCCAGAAACTACCCCTAGCCCCTCCGGCGACTTCGAAATTTCTGTTCCTAACGAGCTTGGGGCCATCGCCATCATGGTGATGGGTGCATCGTTCATCCCGGTCGCGGTCTGGGGCTACTTCACCTGGGATGACTCGAAAGCCGCGTTCCATCGGCGGCGTGACACCAGAGCGACCGCGACCGGCCTCGTGCCCATGGCGCTCACCACTGATGGTCGACATGTGGAGCCCGGTCTCGGCGTTGCTTGGGTTTGGTAGTTGTTGCGCGCAACCCTTCGGGTGTGCACGACTCTCCGCCATCCATGGCTGCGAGTGCGCAACAACCTTTGCCGACGACGATGGCCTCCGAGAACACGAACGCCTCAAGCTTCTCAGTAAAAGGAATGGACCGACGTTCATGGTGCTTCGAATTCAGACGTGACTACAAGGCATCGAAGGTTCCACTCAACTTGTTCGAGTCGTTCCCCCCGTCGTCGGAGAGCCACATCTCGAACGTGTAGGTTCCTGGTGCCGGGGGAATCACGGCGAGCGCGAACATGACCGTGCCTGCGGACTTCCCATGGACCCCTTGCGGTTCGCTAGTTGGAAACGGCTGACTTTGCCCCGAAGGCATCGTCAACTCGACGTGGAGCATTTTGGCGTCCGAATCAGGGTCTGCAAACGTGAACGTACCAGAGAGCGTCGATTGTGTACCGACCGTGAAGGTTGTCTCTTGGTAGCTCATCTCGCTCAACACAGACGCGCTGCCCGAAGGCGTCTCGGTGTCTTCGCTACACGCGATGACGGTGGTGAGCAGCACCAGGGCACAGAGCTCTGCAAGCAAATTCCGTCGAGTCATGGCGGGGAATCCTTGTAATGGACACAGTTTGAGCACCTAGGTCTAGAACTCCAGTAGTACTAAGCTTTTCAAACTTTTCCAAGTCACCTGAGAACGGCAACAGGTTTGCTTTCAGTCCCCGACTAACACCTACGCAGTGACACATGCCGTCCAGGTTCTCGAGTTGGACCTACCCGTTGCGCTGCGGGACGTTCCGCTACCAAACGGCCGAACGCTTCCATT
>PFUG01000603.1:6925-7821 GCA_002789955.1 Deltaproteobacteria bacterium CG_4_9_14_3_um_filter_63_12
GGTCATGCGCGTGGTGAGCAGAGATGAAAAAAAGGTGGTTGATTCCATCCTGAAAATCACCTATCAATCAGAGCAGCCCGACCTGGAAACTCTGGAAAATGACTGTGCGGAACTTATAGACCGCTACGTCGGACTTCCTTTAAAAGATCTGGAGATGGGTCTTGTTTTGCAGCATCTCCTTGAAATTATCTCCCGTCATCGGTTAAGTTTAAAACCGAATTTTTACCTTCTGGTTAAGGCAACCAGCACTATTGAAACGGTAGGTGGTATGCTCGATCCTGATTTTGATATCATCCAGCATACCGAGCCTTTTATCAGAAAAATTCAGATGGACAGATTGAATCCCCGGAAAATTATGGGGGATATCATTGAATCAGGCGCGGAACTGGTACAGCTGTTTAAGGAGATTCCGGCAGGCCTGCGAGATGTCCTGTCTCTGACCAGGCAGGGCAGGATTAAAATCGAGTTTGAGCATCGGGGGCTGGAAACGCTTTATGAACATCTGGAGCAGATAACCAACCGACTGGCCTTTGCCATTGTTCTTGCGGCGCAGATTATAGGTTCTGCCCTGATTGTGCTTGCGGATCTGCCGCCTAAGTGGAACGGCATCCCGATCATCGGCCTGGGAGGTTTTCTCCTGGCGGGCATTATGGGATTCTGGCTCCTTGTTTCCATGCTGCGCCATGGAAAGATGTAATGAAAGGCCGTTACGAAACAACCGTTATATTTCTAACTATTTTCGTTACTGCCCCTAATGCCGGTCAAAATGATTTCTGTTAGAGTATTTTTACCCTGGCTGATTGCCCTGATTGCTCAAGGTAGCAGGCTTTACTGACTGGATAACGGGAGGAACGCAAAAAATGATTGTTGTCAGCAATAAGAAACCGAGTCAGTTT
>PFUG01000523.1:0-1157 GCA_002789955.1 Deltaproteobacteria bacterium CG_4_9_14_3_um_filter_63_12
CGCCAGATTGCAGTTGTTGCAGTTGCAGTTCACGTAGCAGTTGTAAAGATACTGTTGCTCAGCGTTGGTCCGAAAGCCGCTGACGATGACGATTCCCACCCCGTCCGCCGCCGCCGCCTGCTGCATGACCCAGTATGCGTTGGCGGTCTGGACCTCGACTGGCTCGCCGTCGACCGTCACCACCGTGATCGCGAACGGTGTCCCGCTCACGTAGCCAGTGTCCGTGCTTTCGCCGCAGTCGATGAGCGCCTGCTCGAGGACTTGCAGCTCCGCCTTCTGCGGTGCCTCCTCGACGCAAGCGACGAGAAGAGACGCCAGCGTGAGCGACAGCGCCACGCCCCACGGGCGGTCGATTTTTCGAGATGCAGCTTCGAACATCCAGCCCCACTCTCGGCTTGGTGCTCGCCTGTGAGAAATCCGCTGGGCAGTGGACTCGCTCACGAGACGGACACGGCGTCGGGTGCGCCCCTGCGGCCACCCTTACGCGCGTTTGGAATTCCCTCTTTTTAGCCGCTCTCTGTCGCTGCCGCAACCGAGGATTCGTTGCGGCGGCCGCGAACGTGGCGGCGCTTCGGGCTGCGGGCGAGTAAGAAGCAGTCGGAAGCCATCGCTTTTTCCGCCTTCCCGCACCCAGAGTCGTCGTGGGCCGGCTGGACAAGCCGGACACCGGCGCCCTCACGAGCTGCGTGGCGTTCGCGACCTCGAGCACGGTGCGGTGCTACGTCTCGTCCTCGCGCCTTGACAGAGGTGCGCCTCGACGCTCAGAGCCTCGGAAGTTATTCCTGCGCGAGCCCAAGAGACGGCGGGCGACGCCGACAAGCCGCCTCGGCGACTGCCCAGGACGGGCTCCGAGAAGGGAACTGACCATGGATCTGGAGATACCGCGAAGGTTGGACAAGTTTCTCGCCGACGCCCAAGTGGGCTCGCGCGGCGAGATCGAAGAGCTGGGAAAGCGGGGCTGTTTGCGGGTGAACGGCGAAGTCGTCTTCGAGCCGCGCAAGCTCGTCGATCCGCAGAGCGACGTGATCGAAGTAAGCGGGCGGCGCGTCCACTTGTCGCCGCCGCAGCTCTACGTCCTGCTGCACAAGCCCGCGGGAGTGGTCACGACGCTTTCGGATCCGGCGGGTCGACGCTGCATCACCGAGCTGCTGCCCGTC
>PFUG01000523.1:1177-7834 GCA_002789955.1 Deltaproteobacteria bacterium CG_4_9_14_3_um_filter_63_12
CGTGGTGGGCCGGCTGGACAAGCCGACCACGGGCGCCCTCATCGTCACGGACGACGGCGATTTGAGCCACCTCATGACCCACCCCGAGTTCCACGTCTGGAAACGCTACGTGATGACCGTTCTGGGTGAGCCGCTGGAGACGGACCCGAGGCTGGAGCAGATGCGCTCGGGCATCCAGTTGGGCCCCACCCTGACGCAGCCCGCCCGTTGTGGTGTCGCAGCGGGCTCGGGGCGCGCGGGCGAAGGAGACAGCCGGCTGAGCGAGGTCTGGATCGAGCTGCGTGAGGGGCGCAATCGGCAAGTTCGGCGGATGGCGAGTCATGTCCGCCTGAAGCTCCTCCACCTGCATCGCGCGACCATCGGCCCCATCCAACTCGGAGACCTCGCCGAGGGCCAGTGGCGGCTGTTGGCGGCCTCTGAGGTCGACGCGCTCTACGACGCGGCCGGGGGCCGTCAAACCGCCGTGGCTCGCGTGCGCGAAGCCCTAAAGCGGCGTTTGGAGGCGGGGACGTTGGAAGGCGCCGACCTCGAGAGGGTGCGCCGCTACTTCGACCGAACCGGGACGTCGCCTCAGTCTTGACAGACGTGCCCTATCCACCCGAACACAGCCGGGTCGGCCGCTCAGGACGTCCCAACGGGTTGGGGCGACGCGCGTAGACGCAGACCTCTTGGCGGTTGTGGACTCCATTTTGCTCCCCGTACGACGGGGCGGTACCGCGAGGATTTCCTTTGAGTGCGCCAACCTGCGACACCATAAGGAGCGCGCTGGGAGCTTACTCGCCGTGGAGCCCTAGCGCCCACTCCATCCGCCCAACGGGTCGACTCTGTCGCATGGCTAGAGAATTTCGCGCACCTCGACTCACGCGGCCGCCGCCTTCTGCTTGCTCGGCAGCAAGTCCTTGAAGCGCATCTTCAGTACCACTCGGAGGTAAACCAGATAGGCGCCCAGCCCCACCGCCGCCCAAACTATGACCGAGAGGAGATGGCCGTACAGGTGCAGCTTCAGCGGGATGGTCACGGCCATGGCCAGGATCATGGCGAGGGCGCCGCCGATAGCAGGCACCAGCGCCTTGAGGTACTCCAAAGTCCCGAGCGGCAAGATCCTCCGCGTCAACACCAGGTGCAGCTGCAGGAGCACCGGATACACCAGGATCCAGGCCCAGCAGGTCGACAGCACGCCCCACTCCGGTAGGAACGTCAGCCCGAGATAGAATGCGCTGCTCAGCAGTACGAGGCTGACCGCCGAGTCCAGGACCGCAAAGTTCGGCTTGCCGGCCGCGACGTACACCTGCGGGAAGAGGTGTGCTGCGGTGCGCAACAAACCTCCCCAGACCAACAACTGGATCGCCGGGACCGCCGCTGCCCAACGGTCGCTGGTCACCAAGGCGAGCACGTCGGCGGCGGCAAAGAAGAGGAAGGCGACGATGGGCGCGCCCATCAACGTCATCGAGCGTGTGCTGTGCAGGAGCGCGGACTTGAGCGCCACGGTGTCGTGGGCGATCTTGGCGTAGATCGGGTAGGAGACGCGGTTGATGACGGTGAGCACCATCATCAGCGGCTGCATCCCGAGCTCGAAGCTGACTCGGTAGAGCCCCAAGACCTCGACGCCGAGTATCTTGCCGACCAAGAAGTAGTCGGCATTGCAGTAGGCTTGGTAGAGCACGCCCGAGAAGGCGACCCGCACGCCGAAGTTGAGGAAGCCCTTGGCCTCGCCCCAGACGAAGTGCAGGCGCGGGCGGAAGTGCGAGAAATACAAGGCCGAACCGAGGAGCACCACGCCGCGCACGACGCCGGAGAGCACCAAGGCCCAGGCCCCGAAACCGAGCAGCGCGAAGCCGATCTTGGAGCCACCTTCGACCAAGCTGCAGAGGGTCTGCACCGCCCCAGCCTCGCGAAACATCAGGCGCTTGCTGAGCAGTTGATGGGGGATGAGGGCGCTGCCAACCAGCAGCATCTTGAGGCCCAGGACCGAGATCATGGGGATGAGGACCGGAAGCTCGTAGGTCCAGGCCACGATGGGGGAGACCCCACCCAGCACCAGACCCAAGCCCAAGCCGATGAGGGTGGCGAGCCAGAACAGGCTCTGCAGCGCGTCGTCGCCCAGCTTCTGCGCCTGGATGAGGGCGTGGCCCAAGCCCACGCCGCTGGCCGACTCGACGATGGCGCCGGCCCCGAGCGCCAGCGCAGCCGTCCCCATCTCCTCGCGGGTCAGCAACGCAAACACGATGAGCGTCGCGCCGACGTCCAACAGGCGCGTGACCGCAGTGGCGGAACCCAGCCACAGCATGCCCTTCTTCGCTTCTTGACGGTTGTCGATCATGGCTTGGGTGGCGTCGCTCCAGCGCCTTCGTTGGGCAGCCCGAAACTCGAGCCGGACGCTGCTAGGCGAGCAACGAGTGCTCGCCTAGATGCTGGCCGGTGGGGGGTGGTCCGAGCTAGGTCGAAGGAAACTCGCTCTGGGAGACGATGCGGAAGGCCGGAATGGGGATGATGTAGCGCCCACCTTGGTCCCCGTAGGCGAGGGTCGACTGGATGATCTCCTTGGCGAAGTTCCAGGCGAGGATGACCAGGTAGTCCGGAGGCGAGGCGGCGAGCACGGAGCGAGCGACGATGGGGATCCCTGTCCCTGGAGAGAACTTGCCGAGCTTCTCGGGCGTATCGTCGACAATGTATTCGATGCTGTCGGTGTTGAAGCGGCAGACGTTGAGCAGGGTGTTGCCCTTGGCCGACGCGCCGAACGCGGCGATGCGTGCTCCGGATTGTTTGAGGGTGCGCACTTGCGCTTTGAGGTCGGCGACGAGCGCGTCGATCTCGTGGGCCCAGTCCTGATAGGTTTCGAAGCGGTCGAAACCCTGCTCGACCTCCTCCTGGACCAGCGCCGCCACCGCCGCGGTCGGCGCCTGACGCCCCTCGTTGCCAATGAAGACGCGGATGGTGCCGCCGTGGATGGCTTGGGGCTGGACGTCGAAGACCTGCAGCCCTTCCTTCGCCATGAGCTCGAGCAGCGGCAGGCAGGCGATGAAGCTCAGGTGCTCGAAATAGACCGTGTCGAACTCCCGCTCCTTGATGAACTCGAGCAAGTACGGGAACTCCAGCATCAGCACCCCGTCCTCGCGCAGGCAGTGCTTCACCGCCCGCAGGAAGGCGCGGACGTCGTCGACGTGGGCGAAGACGTTGGTCGCGGTGATGAGCTTTGGCCGACCGTAGCGCTCGACCAGCTCTTGCGCCACTTGCATCGACCAGAACTTGGAGATCGTCGGGATTCCCCTGGCCGTGGCGAGCTCACCGAGGTTTTGCGCGGGGTCGACGTTGACCACCGCGACGCCGAGCTCGCTCTTGAACTCGCCCAGCAGCGCGCCGTCGTTGCCGGCGATGTCGACGACCAGCTCGTCGGGCCCGAGCCCGAGGCGGCCTTTGAGTTCCTGGGCCATCTTGCGGCAGTGCAGGATGTAGCCCTTGTTGACCGACGAGCGGTACGTGTAGTGCGCGAAGAGGAGCTCGGGGTCGACCAGCACGGAGAGCTGCGAGAGCGCGCAGCTCTTGCAGAACATCACCTGCAGCGGGAAGCGTTCCATCGTCTGGGCGAGGATCGCGCTCGTCGCGAGGTTGTTGGCCAGGGGCATCATGCCCAGGTCGAGGTAGGTCGCCAGCTCGGCGCTGCCACAAACACGGCAGCGGCGGTGGGCTTTGACGTTGGAGCGCCCCTCTCGGTAGGCGTTCCAGCGCTCGAGGTCGAGGGAGGTGTCGCGCGGCGAGTCGTGCGGCGCCTCGGCCCGTGCGATGGGCTTCACGTCTGGGCGACGCAGCTTGGCCAGCTCGAAGAGGCTGCGGCGTTCGCCGCCGAGGTGCAGGACGCCGGTGAGCGGGCTGAGCGCCGCCTCGAGAATGTCGGGGGCGAGCAGATCGACGTACTCTTTCGAGGACCACTTGTCGGTGAAGGCCACGGGATACGCGAAAGTCCGAGCGCCGAAGCTGAGCCGCAAGATCAGGTGGTTGGGGACGGCGCGGACGGCGGCCTCCCCAGCGACCTTGGTCCACGCATAGAGGTTGAAGGGGGCGATGGGGTCGGTCTCTGTGTAGCCACCACGGTCGCCGAGATAGGCGTAGTCGGTGGAGAGATAGACCAGGCGCGTCCTGCGCCCGAGGCAGGCCAGCGCCACGTTGGCCGTGCCCTTGATGTTCACCTCGAGGGCGAGGGAGGGGTCGGCCTCGATCTCGCGGTTGTTGGTGATCGCCGCAGCGTGGATGACGACGTCCGGGTTCACCTCGTCGATGAAGGCCTTGAAGGCGGCCAGGTCGGTCACGTCGAGGTCGTCTTGGCTCGGGGCGATGAGGTCGGGGGCGAGCTTCTGCAGTTCGGTGCCAAGGACTCCAGAACCGCCGGTCAACAAGAGCTTCACGTCGTTCTCCATCAGGTGGGCGTTGTTGCGTGCATCCGGCGCGCAACCCTTTGGGTTTGCCTGCGAGTTGCCGCGAGCTTGGGCGCTCGCCGGCTGGGTGCCCAGCAAGAATCGCGCACAATACATGACGACACACGGACGACAAGGGGTCACCAGGACTTTGTTGCTTCGCCCCAGACCCGGGCGGCACGAGACTGTCCTTGCAGAGGCGGCCAGAAACGTGAGAATCTTTGGCCCGCGCTGTGCACCTTTACGGCCAGGTGCCGGGAAGATTCCCACCAGGGCGCGCCACCGCAATCATACAGCCCAATCGAAGAGCACATGGACGTCTGTCGCATCTGTAGCCACGACAAGGACCACGAGGAGTTCACCGCCGACGAGAGGATGTTCGCCCTCGGGGAGTCGTTCGTCTATTTCCAGTGTGCGAAGTGCCGCTGTCTGCAGATTCGGGACATCCCCACGGACATGACTCGCTACTATCCGGAGCACTATTACTCCATGCAGGTGGAGTTGCCGCACTCCAATGGCCGCCTGTCCGACCTCCGACTCGCTGTCGAGTCGCGGCTGCGGCTCAAGGTCAACAATCGGCTCTTCGGCAGCAGCCGCCGCACTCGAATCTTCGACTGGATGCGTGGCACACGGACGAATTACGACTCGGCGATCCTCGACGTTGGCTGTGGACGGGGGAAGCTGCTGCACGAGTTGCGGCTCCTCGGCTTCAAGAATCTCACTGGCGCCGACCCCTTCGTAGCCAAGGACCTGCTCTCCGACGGTGTTCGCATCTACAAACGTCAGCTCGTCGAGCTCGAAGGTCACTTCGACCTGATCATGATGCACCACACCTTCGAGCACCTGCCCGAGCCCGAGGCGAACCTGGCCGCGGCCGCCGAGCGCTTGCGTCCAGGCGGGTTCTTGCTGCTCCGAGTGCCGCTGGTGGACTGTTTCGCGTGGCGAAAGTATGGCGTGCATTGGCTCTCGCTCGACGCCCCGAGGCACTTCTTCTTGCACACCGAAAAGAGCATCGGCCTGCTCGCCCAGCGCACTGGTTTCTCGGTCGAAGACGTGGTCTACGACTCCGGGGCGCACCAGTTCTGGGGCAGCGAGCAGTACCTGCGCGACATCCCTCATCGCTCCCCAACCTCCTACGAAGGCAACCCCGCTGGGTCGATCTTCACCCGCCAACAGATTCGGCAATTCGAGCAGCAGAGCCGCGAGCTCAACGCCAAGCGCGACGGCGACGCGGCCTGCTTCTATTTGCGCCGACAAGACACTCGACCCAAATGACAAGCATGACCTCCTCAGAACCTCAAAAACTCCCGTCGATCAGCGTGTCCGTGCGCTCCTACAAGCGCTACGACAACCTCCTGAAGCTGATCGCCGCGCTGCGAGCCCAGGACCATCCCGACTTCGAGATCGTCGTCATCGAGCAGAGCCACCTGAGCGCCGAGCAGCGCGCGCCGCTCGACGCCATGGCCGAGGAAGACCCGCGGCTGCGAATCCTCTACAGCGAGCCGCTCGGCGTCGGAGGCTCGCGAGAGGCCGCCTGGATCAACGCGCGCAAAGAGCTCGTCGTGATCATCGACGACGACGACATCCCCTTGGGCACCGACTTCTTGTCCGGGCACGCGCGAAACTACCTCGATCCGCTGATCCTCGCGGTAACCAGCCGACACGTCTATTCCCCCGACGAGGTCTGTGGGTACAAGCACCGCAACCAGGCGCGCCGTCGCTGCCTGCGCTACAACCTCTGGGGCTATCCCCACACCTACTGCCGCTTCGACGAGCGCATCGAGTCGGTGGACTGGGTCCACGGCAGCGGCTCGATCCGCAAGAGCGTGCTGGAGCGCGTGGGAGGCTGGGATCGCAACTCAAAAGACCAAGACGAGCATCCCCTCTGCTTGCCGCTCCAAAAGGTGATGAAACCCGGCGAACGCCTGGTCTTCGACCCGTCCATCAAGCTGCTGCGGCGCAAGGACATCCCAGGCGGCGCCTCGGTCCGTTTCGACGGCTCCAAGCGCATCTACGAGTCGTGGATTCGCTACTACCACGACATCGTCCTGAAGCACCGTCCCATCCGCTCCCTCGCCCTCTATCCCATCTTCCCCGTCGCCGCCGCCGTCAGCGCCACCCGCTGGATCTGGACCGACTCGATGATCCACCACGGCGTCGCCGATCGGCTGACCGATTCGGTCAAGACCGTAGCCTCGAGCCCCCTGTGGTACGTGTCCGAGCTGGCCCGCTTTGCCAAGAGCCGGCT
>PFUG01000039.1 GCA_002789955.1 Deltaproteobacteria bacterium CG_4_9_14_3_um_filter_63_12
TAGATCGCCCAGCAACCTCCGCCCTGTGTTCTCTGTGGTCTCTGTGGTGAGCTTGGTCCCAAAAAATCATCCGAAGCCTAGAGTCTATTCTAGCGCCTATGCCCCATTACCCCCGTGACAACGACACGCAACTGGAAGTAGAACGTCGCGGCAACCTGTCCCCCATCACGCCCCCGACTCGGGCCCCCCCATGACCCAGCTCGCCCTAGAGGGCATCAAAGAAGGTGAAACTCTCGTCTGCCGGCTGACGCCCAGCGGGCGCCTCCTCGTCCAGCCTGGAGGGCCCGACGACGGCCCGCTGCTGGCAACGAAGACGGCGAGCCGGATCCTGGAGGCTTTTGACGTGGGCCGTGGTGCGGGTGTGTTGCAGCTCGGCGCCGCAGAGTTGCTGACCGAGCTTCCTGGGTCGCTCGCCTTTTGGCGCGAGTTGGGGCGCGCATTCGTCGGCGGCGTGTGTGGCGCGCTCGACCCCACCGACCCGAAGTCTCTGATCGTTCCAGAGCCGGAGCCCGACATGCTCTCGGCCCTGTTCCAGGCGGTGCCTCCCATGCAGGGGGCCGAGTTCCTATCGGTGGAGCTCTTGGGCGAGCTCTGGTCTGAGCAGGGCAGAGCCCTCGAGACCGAAGCCAGGAAGCACAAGGACGGGGTCCAGGGCTATTTGAAGAGCCAAAGCTCGGTCTGGAACGTGGTCGGCCGGGTCTGCTTCCACCTGGCCGAGAACAAACGGGAGCCCGAGTTCCCCTTCGCCTTCATCGCCACCTACGTCCACAAGGTCTCGAAGCAGGCCCAGCCTCAGCACCTGTCGCTGGGCCGAGCCCTGCAGGACTATGCCGGGGCCAAGAACCGCCCCAAACTCCTCGCCTTGCTCGCCCCCCTGGCCCGCGCCGCCGAACAGAGCGCCTTCATCCGGGAGCACGTCGACTCGGGCGACATCTACCACCCGCTCTCCTGGACGCCCAAGCAGGCCCATCGATTCCTCAGCGAGCTGACGCTCTACGAGCAGGCCGGACTGCTCGTGCGCACCCCAGACTGGTGGAACGCCAAGAGCAAGCCGCGCCCCAGAGTCGCGGTCGCGATCGGCGGCAAGGCGCCCTCGACGCTGGGGATGAGCGCGCTCTTGGACTTCGACGTGGGGCTGACCCTCGACGGCGAAGAGCTGTCGAAACAAGAGCTCGATGCGCTGCTCGCAAGCAGCGATGGGCTGGTGCGCCTCAAGGGCAAATGGGTCGAGGTCGACCAGGACAAACTGTCGCAGGTGCTCAGCCATTGGCGGAAAGTCGAGAAGCGGGCCAAGGCCGACGGGGTCAGCTTTCGCGACGCCCTGCGCATGCTCTCTGGTGCTCGCTTCAACGACAGCGATGAGGGCGTCGAGGACACACGGCCAGAGTGGTCTGTGGTCGTCGCCGGCAAGTGGCTCTCGGGCAAGCTCGAGGCGCTGCGCTCCCGCGAGCTGCGAAAAGAGCGCGACACCAACGCGGGCCTGGACGCTGTGCTTCGTCCCTATCAGCGATTGGGCGTGCAGTGGCTCTCGACCCTGCGTGGCCTAGAGCTGGGCGGCTGCCTGGCCGACGACATGGGCCTGGGCAAAACCCTTCAGGTCTTGGGGATCCTGTCTCTGAGCCAGCGCGACAAAGAGCCCGGCACCGACCTCCTGGTGGTCCCGGCGTCGCTGGTGGACAACTGGCGACTGGAGCTCGAGCGCTTCGCGCCAAAGCTGAAAATACTCATCGCGCACCCATCACGCCTCCCCGCCGCCGAGCTCAAGCAGCTCTCCAGTGCCCGAATCGACGGCCACGACGCCGTGATCACGACCTACGGCACCGTCCTGCGCACCGAGTGGATGAAAGCCCGTTCCTGGCGCACCGTCGTGCTCGACGAAGCCCAGGCGATCAAGAACCCAGGCGCCCAGCAAACCAAGGCGGTCAAGGCACTCAAGGCGCGCTGGCGTTTGGCGCTGACGGGCACTCCGGTCGAGAACCGTCTCGGGGACCTGTGGTCGATTTTTGATTTCTTGAACCCGGGACTCTTGGGGTCGGCAAAGAGCTTCAGCAGGTCTTGCAAGGCCATGGCGGCGAGCCCACAGGGCTACGCGCCACTGCGCCGGCTGGTGCAACCCTATATTCTGCGGCGGCTCAAGACCGACAAGAGCGTCATCTCCGACCTGCCTGACAAGACCGAGCTCAACGCCTATTGCCTGCTCACCAAGCGGCAGGCCGCCTTGTATCAGCAATCGGTCGACGAGATGAGCGAGGCCCTCGAGACGCTCACCGGCATCGAGAGGCGCGGCGTGGTGCTCGCCTTTCTGACGCGCTTCAAGCAGCTCTGCAACCACCCCTCACAGTGGTTGGGCGACGGTGGCTATGTGCCAGCGGACAGCGGCAAATTCGCTCGGCTCGGCGAGCTGTGCGAGTCCATCGCCGCCCGCCAGGACAAAGTGTTGGTGTTCACCCAGTTTCGCGAGATGACCGCGCCGCTGGCCGGGTTCCTGGCCCAGTGCTTCGGCCAGAGTGGCCTCGTGCTGCACGGAGGCACTCCGGTCAAGATGCGTCAGGGGTTGGTCAAGAGCTTCCAGGAAGACGAGCGGGTGCCCTTCATGGTGCTCTCGCTCAAGGCCGGCGGCACAGGCCTCAACCTGACCGCCGCTTCACATGTGATCCACTTCGACCGATGGTGGAACTCGGCCGTGGAGAATCAGGCCACGGACCGGGCCTTTCGTATCGGGCAGAAGAAGAACGTGCTGGTTCACAAGTTCGTCTGCCGCGGCACGGTCGAGGAGCGCATCGACGCGCTGATCGCCAGCAAGCAGCAGCTCTCCGACGAGATTTTGTCTGGGGGCGCAGAGTCGTCCCTGACCGAGATGAGCAACGAGGCGTTGATGTCCATGGTTGCGCTCGACTCGAGCGCCCTCGACGGCTAGAGAATCACGCCTGAATAGAAGTCCGGCGCAAACGGGCGCGTCGGTCAGCAGAGGTGAAGGAATGGGCTGGCACTCCGGTTACGAATGGCGTCCCTATGTCTCGGTGGCCGAACGCCGCCGAGAAGCGGCTAAGACGATCGACAAAATGAAGAAGGCGGGGCGCACGGTCACGCCGGTCGAGATCGCAGGGCGCAAGATCACCACGACCTTCTGGGGGGACGCCTGGTGCCAGAACCTCGAGGCCTACAGCGACTTCGCCAATCGCCTCCCCCGGGGACGGACCTATGTGCGCAACGGCTCGGTGATCGATTTGCAGATCGAGGCGGGCGAGGTTCACGCGCTCGTCAGTGGCTCGAACCTCTACCAGGTAGACCTCCAAATCAAGCCCCTCGCTCAGGCCCCATGGGCGCAGCTCAAGGGGCGATGCGCGCACCAGATCGACTCGTTGATTGGGCTGCTTCGGGGTTCTCTTCCCAAGAGCGTGATGGAGATTGTCACGCGCAAGGGCGAGGGCCTCTTCCCAGCACCCGACGAGCTCTCGCTTCGCTGCTCGTGTCCCGATTGGGCCTCAGTGTGTAAGCACGTCGCCGCGACGCTGTATGGCGTGGGTGCCCGCCTCGATCACCAGCCCGAGTTGCTGTTCACGCTGCGAGGCGTCGACCCGGCCGAGTTGGTGGAGGCGGCTATAGAGCAGCCAACCGCCATGGCTACGGCTCGCCGAGGGCGCACGCTCGCGATTGACGACCTCTCGTCGGTCTTTGGAATCGACATCGACCTCGGGGCCTCGTCCTCAACCCAAGGCCCCGCCCCCGCCAAGAGGGGGCGCACCGCGAAGCAAGCCACTCCAGAGCAGGTCGCCGGTGGGCAGCCCGCCACGAAAATTGTGGCGGTCAAGGTAACCCCAGCCCAGAGGCCGGCCGAAAAGAAGGCCACCACGAAGACCGCCCAGATATCGCCCCCCACAAAGCTGGACGAAAAGCCGGCCACCAAGGCGACCTCGGTAAAGAAGCTCGCCACAAAGACGCCTCTCGCCAAGAAGCCGGCCACCAAGGTTGCCTCGGTGAAGAAGCCGGCCACCAAGGTTGCCTCGGTGAAGAAGCCGGCCACCAAGGTTGCCTCGGTGAAGACGGCGGCCACCAAAGTGGCCTCGGCAAAGAACCCGGCCACCAAGGTTGCCTCGCTAAAGAAGCCGACCGAAAAGCCGGCCCTAGAGAAACTCACGGTTGCCAAGAAGGCCAACACCCTGAAGCCGGCCAAGAGTGCGACCGGCGAGGCAAGTACAACGAAGAAGGCAACCGGCAAGAGGGCGAAGGCTGCGGCCCAGGTCTCTCCAAAGGAGACGAAGCCGGCGGCAAAGAAGGCGACGAAGGTCAAGGAGTGAGAGGCGGTCATCGGCGACACGAGCGGCGGTCATCGGTTACACGAGCGCGGTCATCGGCGACACGAGCGGCGGTCATCGGCGACACGAGCGGCAGTTGCTACGTAGCGAGCCCAATGGCCAGCGCCGACCCAGATTTGTTGCGCGTTCCGTGGCAGTGACCTACCCGCTCCGCGCTTACTCCCCCTTGAGTTCATCTGGCGGCTCGAGCATCACTGGGTCGGCCATCTCGGCCACGACGAAGGTGACGAGCATGATCACGAAGAACAGAGCGAGGATCCCGATGACCAGTGCTTTGATGTTCATGTTCCTGTTCACGTTCGACCCTGCTCGGGTGGAAACGTCGCTTGGTTGCCGACCGACTCGGCGGACTCGGTCGGAGCCGACGGGAAGAAGAACTTCACGGGGACGACGAAGTCTCCTTGCTCCTCGACATGCACCGTGACCTGAATGTCGGCCCCCCCCACAGGCCCGTGAGGGGCTCTGAGGAGCAGCTCGAATTTGGCGTCCGCCCCGGCCGCGATAGAGACGGGGCCGACAGGGGCGAGCACCTCGAGGCCGTCGAGGCCGCTGGCTTCGACCTCGAAAGACACGGCGTGCTCCAGGTGGCTGCGAATCGACAGGCTGTAGTGGTTGGTGACCAAGCCGTCGGCGCTCGACTCGGTCTGCTCGAACTGGGAGGCGATCTTGATGCTGATAGGCGCACGGGTCAGAAAGAGGCCGACGACGACGGTGATGGCGATGGAGGCGACGGCCACGGTGAGGAGGCGCTTGCCATCGATGATGCCGAGGCGAGCCAAGAAGCTGCGCTTGGTCTGTGTGGGTTGACCAAATCGGAAGGCGATCAAGCCCTCGACCCCCTTGGCGTTGAGGACCTTGTCGCAAGAGTCCGCGCAGTCGCCACACGAGATGCACTTCATGTCGAAGGAGCCGCCGCGAATGTCGAAGCCAGTGGGGCAAGAACGCACGCACGCCGAACAATCGATGCAAGCGTTGGCGCGCTGCAGGTCGAAGACGACGCCCAGGGTGTTGGGGTCTTGCACGACGCCCTGCAGAATCCCGTAGGGGCAGATGCCGACGCAGAAGCGGTGGCGGACCACCAGCAGGTCGGCACTCAGGAGTGTGGAGGCGATGCCCCAAAGGACCCATGCGGCTAGCGGCGGGCTCGAGTACTGCGAGGGGGCAAGGAAGTAAGAGACCAAGCTGGCCGCGACGAGCATGGCGACGGCGATGGTCGCTGCATGAGCGAGGAGCTTGCCGCTGTTCTTGGGCGTGCGACCCTTGAGGAACTTGCGCTGAAAGAAGCCCGTGAGCTCCGACAGCGTGGTCTGCGGGCACATCCAACCGCACCACAGCCGCCCATGAATCAGCGCGCCCATGAAGAGCACGAACATGGAGACGATGAGCACGGCGTAGAGGATGGCGAACTCGCTGAAGGCGAAGCGAGCGCCAAACACGACGAGTTTGCGATCGAGCAGATCGACGCGCAGCAGGCCGAGGAAAGGCGCCGCCAAAAGCAGCAGAGAGGTGGCGAGCTGAAGAGCTCGACGGAGGCGGTGTCGGCGCCCGTCTTTGGGCACTTTGATCTTGCGAAGGTCGGGGAGAGCCAACAGGAACCTCACTCAGCGTGCTCGAGGCCGCGTGCAACCTGCAACTCCAGAAGGCATCGAGCTAATCAGCGTTTCACTTCTACAGGCCCATTCAATCCAACCACCGTCGGCCCTAAAGAGTTGCCGACCGTCTTATGTTTGATGAAAACAGGCAGGCGAAGAGGAGTGTTGGAAATGGGCCATCGACGCTCCTCCCTAGCGGAGATTTAGGCGTCGTCAGGAAACAACCTGCCCATTTGAGCATCGCCAGAGGCGTGATGGCGGCGTCGGTCTGCTTCGACGATGCTGGGCATCGCCTGCATCGACCTCCTTGCCCTCCCACCTCTGACTTCGCCCAAATGCGCATTTTGTTCCCGGACGACGCCTTAGTGTCCAGTGGCCTGGTTGAGTTGTTGGACCAGTTCGGTCCCATCGCCAGCCATGTACATCACGAAGTAGAGGATGGCGAAGAGGGTGAACCCAACATAGGTGAGCTTGAGGAAGGGGAGCACGGCCGGGCCGTGGTTCTCGAACAAACCCCCGGGGTACTCATAGGGCTCCTCGTGGGGCTGGGCGTCGTCTTTCACGTCTGCTTTCTTCTTCTTGTTTTCAGCCATTGTCTTGCTCCTTTCTCTCTTCCGGGGCGAAGAGGACGTCGTCCGCGTTGTCGTAGCCTTCCAGGTACCCTTTTTTCCAGGAGACCAGGAAGACCAACGCCACCACGACCGCGTTACCGATCATCAGCCCGTACAAAACGAGTTCGCTCTGCCAGATCATGGTTATTGCTCGTAGTCGTGGGCAGGTCTCCAGTCTCTGGAGCGGCCGAGGGTTTGCAGGTAGTTCACCAAGTCGTCGAAGTCTCTTCCGTTATCGTCCGCAATCAGCCACGGAAAGGGCGGCATGATGGAGCCGGGGACCAAGTCGCGCGGGTTCATGAAGTGGGCGCGGTGCCAGCTTTTGTCATACTTTCCGCCGACCCGAGCGAGGTCTGGTCCGATGCGACGTGTACCGAGGAAGTGGGGATAGTCATTGACGTACTCGGAGGGAACGCTGATGGGAGCGTCGACCCCACGCCAGCCGTAACGCTTGGTGTCGGGCTCGAGGGTTCGGATCTGCTGAGTGTGGCAGTACCAGCAGCCCTCGCGTTTGTAGACCTCGCGTCCATTGAGTTGGGACTCGGAGTACTGGTGCAGTCCATCGTTGGGCTTGCTCCAGCTGTCCTCCGTGAAGGCTGGATAAGCGGTGGTGATGGTCGCTCCCACGAGGAAGATAAGGAGCGCGCAAGCGGCAAAGAAGCCCGCGTTAAAGTCGAATTTCTCGAGCATTTTCATGTTCAACCTCTCTGTACCACGGATGCGGTCTCAGTCGCAGGGGCTTCCTCGGTGTCCGGCCCCCAGAACGTGCGGGACAGGTTGTAGAGGTAGACCACGGCCCCGGTGAAGATGAGGGTCCCTGCCACGAGGCGCGCGACCCAGTAGGGCTGCATGGAGATTACGGTGTTGACGAAGGGGATGGAGGCGTCGTTCCACTGCAGGCCCTGTATGAACCCTCCCGTCCACAGGCTGAAGAAGTAGATGAGTCCACCCGTGAGCATGAACCAGAACGCGTGGTTTCCCAGTTTCACCGAGTACAACGGCCGCCTCACCATGAGCGGCACGGCGTAGAGCGTGCCAGCGATGACAAAGAAGCTGAAGCCGCCGAAGAGTGCCATGTGGGCGTGGCCCACGACCCAGTCGGTCTTGCTCGTGATGGCGTTGACCGAGCGCAGCGCTTGCATGGGGCCTTGAAAGCAGGTCAACAGATAGAAGGTCGTCCCCGCCATGAGGTACTTCAGGACCGGGTCCCGGCGAACCTGGTCCCAGCGGCCCGAGACCGTGCCGAAGAAGTTCACGACGACCGTCCAAACCGGGATGATGAGCAGCGCGGAGAAGATGATGGAGACGGTCTGCAGCCACTGGCTGATGGGGCCGTGAATCATGTGGTGAGCGCCGGTCCAAACATAGACGAAGGAGATAGACCAGAAGCCGATCATCGACAGCTTGTGACTGTAGAGCGGCGCGTTGGCGGCCTTCGGGATGAAGTAGTAGGCGATGGCGATGCCCAGCGGCGTGAAGATGAGCCCAACCGCGTTGTGCACGTAGAACCAGTTGAGGTTCGCCTGGTTGACGCCCGTGAAGAACATGACCGCGAAGTTGCCCGTGATGTAGACGATGGCGGTCCAGATGATGGCGCCCATGGTGTACCAGAGGCTGACATAGATTTTCTTGTGTTTGCGCTTGGCGATCGTCATGAAGACGTTGAGCCCGAAGAGGACCCAGGCCAGCGTTACCCCGACGTCGAGGACGAAAGGGAGCTCGGCGTACTCGAGCCCTTGAGTGATTCCAAGCGAGGTCGTGAAGATCGCGCAGAGGATGATGGTGTCGAAGAGGACCACGGTAAACAGGCCCAGCTTCTCACTCCACAAGCCCGTGCCGCAGAGTTTTGGCACGAGGTAGAAGATCACGCCCATGTCGGCGGCCAGGAGCCACCCGAAGATCACCCCGTTGACGTGCATCGGACGCATGCGACCAAAGGTGAGCCACTTGGCGGTCCCCATGAACTCTGGCCAGACGAACTTCGTGGCGACCAAGAGGCCCACGAAAGTCGTGATCACAAAGAACATCGCTGCGCTGATGATGAACCACCTCGCGGAGGGAAACTCCTTGAGGCGGTCTGCCGTTGTCGAACTCATTGTTGCTTTCCTCCATCGACCGCCGCAGGCCCGGTCTTCGAAGCGTCTCGAACGAAATTGATGAGGTCGCCCTTCTGCTCTTCTGAGAGCGAGTCCCAGGGCGGCATTCCGGTCCCAGGGACGCCATAGGTGATCGACTCCCAGAGCCGGCTGTCGGCGACTTGCGACATGAAGGGATTGCTGGTCAGGTCTCGTGGTCGGGGCAGAAGGTCGGGCGCATTCGGCCCCTTGCCGTCGCCGCGTCGCCCATGGCAGCCAAAGCAGCGCTGCTGGAACGTCGCTCTCCCGCGCTCGACGCTCTCGGCCGAGAACACCGTGCTGTTCTTCTCTGGCAGCGTCCGCGGCTCCCGCTCTGGCCTCGGGCCGCCGACGTATTGCCCGCGAACATAGGCGAACAGGCCGTTGATCTGCTCCTCGGTCAGCACCCTCCCGAAGGGCGGCATGGCCGTACCTGGTACGCCATTCTTGATGGCGTCGTGGGCGCGCGAGTCTTCGAGCCAGTTGAAGAAGAGCTGGTTCGTGAAGTCGCGCGGCTTGGGCAGCAGGTTGTCTGCGATCAGCCCGTTGCCATCGCCGTTCGGACCATGGCAGCGGACGCACAGCGCGGTGTACTGCTCTTTGGGGGTGACGGGCACCTTCAAGCCCTCTTGCTCCTCGAGATACAGCCCGATGGCCCGCATGGCGCTTGGGGAGAACCAGAAGTTGGGCATATTGCTGCCTGTGGTGTGGGCGCGCGGGTCGGCGAGGTGGGCCGCGATGTACTCCTCGTTGCGGAAGTTCCCGAGGTGGGTCAGGTCGGGGGCCAACTTACCATCGGCGTCACCGAGCTTGTGACAGGCGACACAGTTGTTGTCCTTCACCAGCTTGCGGCCCTCCGCGATGGTCAAAGGCACCTCGACGGGATTGGCCTTTTTGAACGCGTTGCTCTTGGTGCGCAGTGTGATGGGATCCTCGACCAGGGTCCGGCCGCGACGGCTCTTCAGGAAGACGACCAGCGCGGTCTTGTCCTCTTCGGGCATGTTGAAATAGGGCATCACCGAGAGCACGGAGTTTGCCCTAGGATCTCGGATCGACTCTTCCAGGTACTCGATCTTCCAGCGCGCCCCGACATTGGTCAAATCAGGTCCGAGTTTTCCGCGAGACAGGTTGCGGATAGCGTGACAGCCGTTGCAGTTGTACTTCTCAAAGAGCGCCCTCCCCTTGGACAGATGCGGCGTCTCCGGCAGATAGGGTTCGGGGTGGCAGCGGGCGCAAGAGGACTCGATGTAAGGGGATTCGAGTAGGGGCTCATTCCAGAACTCGTCGTCCCCATGGGCGTAGAAGGTCGTCAGCCCACGACCGTCACCGTCGTGGCAAATCGTGCAGCCATACTCATTGAAGTTGTGTTCAGGGATCTCCGGATGGGTGCGCAAGGGCTCCTTTCCGGTTACGAAGTTGGGGTCGTCGACCGCCATATGACAGGTTCGGCAGCGGTCGATGCGCTTCTCCTCACCGAAACCACTGAGGATGTCTTGGCGAATCTCCAGCCCACTCGCCGCGATGGCGTCACGCGCCGCCTCCGTGGAGGCCGAGCCCATGGCCAGGTCGTAGTACTCTTGCTGGTATTTTCGCCACTCCTCGTCGGTCGACCGGAAAATGACCGCCACGACGACAATCGCCAGAGCGCAACAGGAGACCAGCAATGCGAGTCTGATTTTCATGCAGGGCCTCCTACCAGGGGACGATGAACGCCCAGTTCTGGCCGCGGAACAGCGTTCCGATGACGGTCAGCACACCGAGCGTGACGAAGAGGGTGATGAAGATGAGGTTGGGCAGGATGCGCGAGGAGTGAAACCACACGCCCTCACCGCCCTTCTTGCGCTCGAGGTAGGGGGCGAGCATCGCGAGCCCTGCCAAGATGCCGGGGATGCCGATGCCGCCCCAGAACGCGTCATAGCCGACCATCTCTTGCAGGCCCAGGAAGTACCACGGTGCCTTCGCCGGGTTCGGTGGGTGCAAGGCGTTTGCCGGTTCCTCGAGGGGCGCGTCGAAGTAGAGTGCGATAAGACTCAGCACCAGCACGACGACGATGAAGAGCAAGAGCTCCCGAATGAACGCCGCGGGCCAGGACTGGACGGACTTCTCGGGTTTGGCCTCGACCGCGGGCGCGTCCGCATCCACCGTGCACATCAGGCCGTAGGTCTTGCCGGAGCTCCCGGAGGGGAACCGGTCGTGTTCAGGTCTGTCGAATTCATCAGACATGGTGGTTTCTCCTACTCTTCATCGGTGTCGGGGCGAGCGAGCCCACCGTCTTTGCGGATGCGCCAGAAGTGCAGCCCGATGCCCAGCGTCAGCACCGTCGGGAGCACCACCACATGCAGCACGTAGAATCGCAGCAGCGCCTCACCGCCGACCGTGTAGTCGCCCAGCAGAATGAAGCGCAGGTCCTCGCCGATCACCGGCGCATAGCCGGCGATGGCGGTCCCGACCACGATCGCCCAGTAGGCGAGCTGGTCCCAGGGCAAGAGATAGCCGGTGAACGAGAGCAGGAGCGTCATCAGGGCGAGCGCGGTCCCGACCACCCAGTTGAACTCGCGCGGCGCCTTGTGGGCGCCGGTGAGGAAGACGCGGACCATGTGCGCGAAGACCACCGCGACCATGGCGTGCGCCGACCAGCGGTGCAGGTTGCGTAGGAAGGTCCCGAAGAAGACGGCGCCGCGCAGGTCGAGCATGCGGTCGTAGGCGGCGTCCGGCGAGGGGACGTAGTAGAACATCAGGAAGACGCCGCTCACCACGAGGATGATGAACAGGTAGAGAGAGATGAGCCCCAGGCCCAGCGTGGTCCTGAACTTCAGCGCCCGCTCCGTGGTCTTGGCGGAGTGGATGTGCAGGAAGAAGTTTGCGGCGACCGCTTGGGAACGCTCCATGTGGGTCTTGGGGAGCGGCCGGAAGCGAAAGACCGAGTGGTAGACTCGCTTGGGCATGGCCTTGAGGGTGCCGATGAGGCCGCCCTTCCCTGCGTCTGCGTCTGCAGGCAACTTGACCTTGTCGACACTCATACTTTGACCTCCAGGTAGGTGTCGGGGTCGACGACTTGGTTCTTGTCCACCTCGAGCTCGCCGTTGGGCGCCAAGGAGACGCGGAACCAGGACAATGATTTGGGCGCCGGGCCACCCATGACGTCCCCGCGGACGTCATAGACGCTGCCGTGGCAGGGGCAGGCGAAACCGATGTCCGAGGCGTTCACCGTGCACCCCAAGTGGGTGCACACGGTGCTGATCGCGGCGAACTTGTCGCCTTGCCGGCGCACGACGATACGGTTCTCGGGGAGCTCCAGTTGGCTCCCTGGTGAGTAGCTGTCCGGCCGCCCCACACGCACCTTGGCCGGCGACCCGTAGGTCACACGCGGGCGCATGAAGATCAGGTTGAACAGCCCCATGGCCGCCGCGGTGACGCCGAACACGACGGCCGTGATGATGGCGATGAAGTTCCGCCGAGAGCGCTCTTCGGTCTTCTTGGCCCGTTCCGGGTTGAGCTCGTGATCCCCCACGTCAATCCTCCTCTCTGAACATCTGGTACTTCACGTCTTCGTCTTCGAATTGGCCGCTCTTGAGCGCCACCATGAACACCAGCCCTCCGGCCAGGCCCATGAACAATGCGCCGAGCAGCAGCAGAACGGTCATGGCGCTCATGCGCTCACCTTGAGCGGGTCTTTGACAGCGCTGTCCTTGAGGGCGATCTGGCGCAGATCGAACGTGTCCGCGACGGTCTTCCATCGGTCCGAACCGCAGAGCTTCTCCATGGTGATGGCGTCCGTCGGGCAGCGTTCGGCGCAGAGCGCGCAGCGGATGCAGCGCTCCTCGTCCTTGATGATGGCGCTGCCGCCTTTGTTGTGGGGATCCATGCCGATCTCGGCGAGGCTGACCAAGCGCAGGCACCACGTCGGGCAGATGTCCGAGCAGCCGCCACACAGGATGCATTTGCTGCCGTCGAAGACGGTCTCCACCTCGCAGCGCAGGCAGCGAGCGCCTTGGGCGCGGGCGGTGTGGTCCTCGAAGACGAGCTCCACGAGCTCATCGAGAGACTGCAAACGTTTGCCTGGGTCGGCCGCTGGCGGCAGGGCTCGCTCGAGGTGCAGGTAATCGCGGCGCAGGTCTTCGCGCTGGTCCTCGACCTTGAAGCTCCAGTTATAGCTGCGGTCGTAGTCTTTGTCGGCCTGCTCTTTGCCGGCCAGCTTCTCGTGGATGCAGTGCGCGACGCGCTGTCCTTGAGCGACGGCGTCGATGAACAGGCCCGGACCCAGCGCCACGTCGCCGCAGGCGAAGAGCCAGTCGGCTTGAGTGCGTCCGTCGCGGTCGGAGACCACGGTGCCGCTGCGCCCCAGCTCGATCTCGGAGACCCCAGTGGCGAAGCCGTCGTCGCTGACCTGGCCGATGGCCATGATGATGGTGTCGGCCTTGAGCACATTCTCGACGCCGTCTTCGAACTGCGGCGAGAAACGCCCAGCGTCGTCGAAGACCCGCGAGACCTTGCGGACCTTGAGGCCGGTGACCTTCTGACCGTCCCCCATGAACTCGGCCGGTCCCCAGCGGTTGAAGCGCACGACCCCCTCTTCGTCGCCCTCGACAATCTCGATCTCGTCGGCTGGCATCTCGTGCAAGGCCTCGAGGCAGACCAGCGCGACGGAGGTCGTGCCCTTGAGCCGGATGGCGCTGCGGGCACAGTCGTAGGCGACGTTTCCGCCACCGATGACGACGACTTTGCCCAACGCGGGCATCGCGACCTTTGCATTGTAGTCGTCGAGCATCTGCAGGCCGCTGCAGACCCCGTCCTGCTCGTGGCCCGGCAGCTCGAGCATGCGTGACTTTTGTAAGCCGACCGCGATGCAGACCGCGGCGTAACCCTCTTCGCGCAGGTCGGAGATGGTAATGTCGGTGCCGACCTTGGTGTTGCAGCGCAGCTCGACGCCGAGTTCCAAGATGGCGTCGACCTCGTGCAACCAGACCTCACGTGGCAAGCGGAAGACGGGCACGCCAGTGCGCAGCATGCCGCCGGGCTCGGGTGCGGACTCGAAGACGGTGACCTTGTAGCCGAGGCGCGCCAGATCGTGGGCGCAGGTCAAACCGCCCGTACCCGCACCGATGACCGCAATCCTCTCGCTGCGGGGCTCGGGATCGAGGCTGCCAGGGGCGACCGAAAGGGCGAGGGTGTTGCGCAGGTCTTTGACGGCCTCGACGCCGTAGCGCTCGGTGGTGGTGCGTTTGATCGCCCGTATGGTCACGGGCTTGTCGATGGCGCCGCGGCGACAGGCGCTCTCGCAGGGGGCGCCACAGACCCGACCACAGATCGACGCGAACGGGTTGGGCGCTCGCGAGATGCGGTAGGCGCTGGCGTAGTCCCCCTTGGCCACGGCTTGCACGTAAGCG
>PFUG01000509.1 GCA_002789955.1 Deltaproteobacteria bacterium CG_4_9_14_3_um_filter_63_12
ACAAGATGTCCTTTGGGAAGAGTTCGGAATTCGGTCGCATTTTCCACCGATCTCAGCAAAACACGCAATTTCAAGATGGGCTCTAGGCTTAGGCTAGGGCGGCGCCGAAAACGCTCGACGAGCGACTCGTGCAGAGAGCCAGGCATGCGTGCCTCCTCGCAGGAAGGGCTTGCCCAGTTATCGGCAGTGGGGCCGAGATCGTTGCGCCTTTTTGTGGGCTTGTCGGGTTGGGGTCCGACGGGAGGCGTCGTTCACCCAGGTTCGGACGGGGTCCGAGCAAGCCCAAGGCCCCGAAGCCAATGTCGCCAATGTCCCAGTCGTTGTTTCCGCTGCCTCGACGCGCTACGCTTCCAAACACACTTCAACCTCACCCAGTGGGATGAACACCTTGCTCTCGCCGCATCTGCGTACGCTCCCAATTCTTGTCGGTCTGCTCGTGATGGCGGGGATGGCGGCGAGTTGCTCCTTTGATTCCAGCGCGTTGGACAGGCTCGTTTGTACCGATGACGCGGGGTGTGACGCGGGATTCGTTTGCGTCGGTGGATTGTGCCGGCTCGAGGAGATGTCGGATGTGGGGGACGGGGTCTGTGCGGGCTGCGAGCCAAATGCCTGCTGTGATGGGGAGTGTATCGAGCTCGCGAGCGCTCGAGACCACTGTGGGGCCTGTGGGGTCGTCTGTGATGCGGGTGAGGCCTGCGTCGCAGGAGCCTGCACCTGCGGAGAGACCGCTGCGGTTGGAGTGGAGGCCTGCACGGCTCCGAAAGCCTGCTGCTCACAGCAGTGTGTGAACCTCGACTTGAGCTCGGCCAACTGCGGGGCTTGCGGCGTGGCCTGTGCCCCGGGTGAGGTCTGTCAGTATGGCGCTTGCACCTGTCCGGCCGGTCAGATGCCGTGTGGGGAGGGCACGTGCGTCGACATCACCTTCAACGATGCGCACTGCGGAGCGTGTGGGACGGTGTGTCCGGTTGGAACCTCCTGCACGGCCGGGACCTGCACCTGTGGGGGGGCGGACTGCCAAGCGGAGCATCTCTGCTGTTTGGTCGCGGGCGATCCGACCTGTCTCGACGTTACTTCGAGCACGTCCAACTGCAACGCCTGTGGAGCGGCGTGCCGGCTCGGCGAGCTCTGCGTGAGCGGTGTGTGTACCTGTGGCCAGAATACTTGCGGGGGTGAAGATCTCTGCTGTCCGGACCAAACCTGTGCGTTGAGCTGCAACTGCGGCGACGGCGGGCCCTGTGACGTCGGGCTGGCGTGTTGCGGGGCCTCCTGCGTCGACACGGCCAACAACTCGGCTCACTGCGGGCAGTGTGGCCTGGCGTGCTCCAGCGACCGAACCTGCGTCGAAGGCACCTGCAAGTGCGGCGCGGGCCTCACGGATTGCGGCGGCGCCTGTGTCAACCTGTCGGACGATGCGCAGAACTGCGGCGTGTGCGGGCAGAGCTGTGGCGGAGCCTCCTGCTGTGGGGGCGCCTGTGTCGACACGAGCTCTGCCCCCCTGCACTGCGGCCGCTGCGAGTTTTTCTGCGGGAATTGCACCAACGGTCTGTGTCCCTGCAACTCCGACAATGACTGCGCCACGGACAACTGTTACCAGGGGCACTGTGAGGGAAATGGTGAGGGCGCACGGTGCACCACCGATGGCGACTGCTCGTCGGGCAACTGCTGGGGGACCGTCTGCTACGGGCACGCGGTTGGCGATCGTTGTGACAGCGACAACGACTGCGACTCGCACCACTGCTTCTTGGCGTTCTGTACCTCAAAGGAGGTGGGCAGCCCCTGCGATTCCGACTCGGACTGTGACTCGGATGCGTGCGTTTCCTACGCTTGCCGCAGCCGTGCACTCGGCGAGCGCTGTGACAGCGATGGCGACTGCGACTCAGGGCGCTGCTACCTGTACGTGTGTGAAGGCCGCGACGTCGGCGCGCGGTGTTCCAGTGGGAACGACTGCGATTCCAAGAACTGCTTTGGGACGAGCTGTTGGGGGGACACTCCGGGCTCCCCTTGCGCGACCGATGAAGGATGTGCGAGCGGCGTCTGTGCTTACTCTCGGTGCCAGTCCAAAGAGGTGGGCGCGCGCTGCACCTTCGATGCGCAGTGCTCGAGCAACAACTGCGTGGGGACCGTTTGCCAATCTCGGACCGACGGTTCCCCATGCGATGACAACGACGACTGCGACTCGGATAGCTGCGTCTCGTATGCGTGCTCGGCCCCATCGACGACCCCCTGCAACAACAGCGCGGCCTGTGGTGGGGAGCTCTGCTGGCGCGGAAACTGCCAAGATGGGACCGTGGGCTCACGCTGTGATGCGGACAATCAATGCGCGACCAACAACTGCCTCGGCAACCTCTGCCAGAGCCGCGCGAATGACTCCCCCTGCGACGGCAACAACGATTGCGACAGCGACCTGTGTGTGAGCTCGACCTGCCAGTCCAAGGGACTCGGTGCTTCCTGCTATTCGGATAACAACTGCAACACCGCGAACTGCTACGGGGGAACTTGTCAGGCACAGACGCCTGGACATCCTTGCGACGAATCCAACGATTGCGTGCCGGCGAACTGTGTGTGGACCCGATGTTGGGCGATGCAGCCGGGCAGTTTCTGCGACGGAGATGCCGACTGCGGCGGCAAGCTTTGCTACGGCTACACCTGCCAGAGCGGCGAGGTCGGCGCGCGCTGCTACGGCGATCAGAACTGTCTTTCGCAGAACTGCGGCGGAACGGTCTGTCGGCCACGCACCAAAGACTCGCCCTGCGATGGCGACAACGACTGCGACTCAGGGCATTGCGGCGCCTACCGTTGCCTGTGAGCTTGCGGTGCTCCAATCACTGCGACGAAAAACTTGGAGATCTTGAGGTATGTCACTGATATTGCTTCGATCTTATCGCAGAGCTGATGGGGTCCGTGCCGAGCCTTTTCCCATGTGAGAAACCTCGAGGTTTGCGGTGGGCTAAGCTTCGATCTTTGACGCAGAGACGCAGAGACGCAGAGAGTTTCTTGGAGTGGACTTCATCGTTGGTTCCTGGGACTGACCACGGTACTGGCCCCGGCAACAGCTCGCGGACTGTTCGAGAGATTTGTTTCTTAGGAGACGCAGCGACGCCGAGAGGCGCAGAGCGCTTGAGCAAATGAGCCGCTTCGTCGTGAGCTATTGGGGGCCGTGTTGAGTGGGATTCCAGACCCACGAAGGCCCAAGCAGCGCTAGAACCCTGCACACGTCGCGCTCGACCCCGACCGCACCCGGGCGACGCGCAGCGTGGTGCTCCCTGAGCCGTCGAACCAGGACCAGAGGACGTCGCCGTTGCTGTGCTGGCGGAAGGGATCGTCGCGACGGCCCCACTTTGCGGTGGCGGTGACGTTGATGGGCCCCTCGAGGAGAGCGCCCCCCTCGCTCACTCGCGCCAACTTGTAGGCGCCTTGCTCGTTCCAGCCCACCAGAAGCTCGACCCCACTGCCGCCCTCTGGCTCCCAGCGAGCGACCGATGAGTCGGCCTCGTCGAGGTTCGGGGTGTCGGTGAGCCAAACGACTGCGCCGCTCGAATACGACGCGGAGACCGAGGCGAGGCCTATGTCTTGATTCATGGTCGAGAAATTGTACGAGGCCTGGCCCAAGGTCATGGGGGCTTGGTGGCCATTGAAGCTCAGGCTCCACCCCGTGGGCAGAGGTGCGGCGCTGCCCAGCTCGCCAGCGACGCTGCCGTTGCAGCCGCCGTCGAGATCCATCACGTGACCGGCGCTGTGGTTGACGTAGATGCCTCCTTGGCTCTCGGTGATGAAGTCGGCCGAGCCCGGGGTGCCCGGGAAGCAGTCGGTGACGCAGGCCGGCATGAACGTCGAGTCCGCCTCGCTGTAGCTCAAGACGACACTCATGGAGTGCGAGCAGCCCCACGACCAGCCGGTCGACTCGGCGCCGGCCGTGGTCACCCATTTCAAGGTGTCGCCTTCGTGCCCCGAATCGGAGTGGGTGTGGTAGTAGGCCCCGTAGCGCCCGCCGCCGTAGGTGAGGCGACTGTCGCCGATGTTGAAGTCGTCCGGATGGTTGTCGGCGTTGAGGAGCTCGGTGGCCCAGACCTCGGCGCCGTCGAAACTGTAGCGCTTGACCCAGATGCGCCCACTGGATTGTTCCCACAGCAGCGCCGCGAAGTGCCCATCGGGCTCAGCGGCGAGCCCGCGCAGCTCGTGCCCGGCGTCGAGGGCGAAGACCTCGACGAGGGCGTCGTTGGCGTCGAGCTTGGCGACGCGCGCGCTCTTGCCGCCGGCGTTCGCGCTGTAGCCCACCAGGGTGCCGCAGTTGGCCATCGGCATGGTGAACACGGGCGCCACGTCGAGCGAGCCCTGGCCCCAGATTCGCCACACGGAGACGCCCGAGGCGACCCCATCGGCGACGGTCACATTGGTCACGTCGAGGCGGTCGGCGAGGGGGGTCGACGGGGGTACGAAAACGTCCACTGGGTTGGTGTCTTGCGTCGTGGTGTCCTGAGCCGTGGTGGTGTCCTGAGCCGTGGTGGTGTCCTGAGCCGTGGTGGTGTCCTGAGCCGTGACGTCCTGAGTCGTTACGTCCCGAGTCGTGCTGGAGTCCTGTGCGTTGGTGTCCGACGGCATCGAGGTGTCGCTCAGTGTATCGGGTTCGCTCGCGTCGGTCGTCGTGGCGTCGTTGGCGGTCGAAACCTCGGGCGTGTCCTCTTCATCAGGCTGGGCGCCGAGCTTGAAGCGGCCGCTGCAGCCTAGGAGCGTTAAGATTGCGAGTCGGTCGGACTCTCTCACAGGGAAGCAACCCGCGGCGCTCGGATCGCCATCTGGATAGACCCAGCGTGTTTCAGACTCTGAACTAATATACTCGCGCTTCTTCCGACCTCCTGGATAGAGCAAGGCCAAATACTCTTCAACGACATGGGGGACACCGCCCTCATCTCGAACTTTCACTCGGTATCGCCAGCTATCTGGACCGGCTGCCCATTTCAATTCCAGTTGGAAGTAAGGTTCTATAGCGCGCAGGTTGATGAGGTCACCTGTGCCGAAGTAACGGTCCGATGCCTCACGGGCGTCGCGGCGAATGGTTGTATCAAGCCACTGAAGCGCTTCGAGGAGCGTGCTTTTTCCGCTCCCATTGCGACCAATGATCACATTGAAAGACCTCAGGCGAATCGGCTTTGGCTGGAATGCCGCCTTGAACCGCTTGAGGCTCACCTCGGTCAGCATGAAAGACACTTCAGGGGTGGGCTCTGTCATGACGCACCTTTGAATCGGACACCGTTGAACTCTGAAGACTAGGCCAGGACTGGGTGTCGATGGGGCCGCGAACCGAGACACAGTAGAACCAACAGCAGAGGGGAGCAACCGCCACCCCAACCTCAGCGCTCGGCCTCTTCGAGCACCACCTCGACGGCCGGCGACCTCGAGTTGTAGCTCGAGCTCATCACGCGCCCATACGCTCCAGCCGTGGCGATGCAGATGACGTCCCCCTCTCGAGCCCGCGCGAGGCTGCGTCCATAACCCAGCGTGTCGCCCGTCTCGCAGATGGGTCCTACGATGTTGGCGATCTGGTCGCGCGGCGCGTCCAGGCGGCTGAGGTTCACGATCTCGTGGTACGCCCCATACAACGCCGGCCGAATCAAGCTGTTCATGCCGGCGTCGATCCCCACGTACTCGACCTCACCTTTCACCTTTGTTTGCGTCACCTTAGCCAGCAATACTCCGGCCTCGGCGACGAGGTAACGGCCAGGTTCCATCCACAGCTCGAACTTGGGATTGGCTTCCCGGAAACGCTCCAGCTGGTGGTCGACCTCCACCAGGTCCAACGCGACCTGGCTGGGCTTGTAAGGGATCCCGATGCCACCGCCCAGATCGAGCACCCGCACCGCGGGAAATAGGGTGGCGACCTCGGCCAAGAAGAGGGCGACCTCCGCCCACTGGTCCGCGTTCAAGATGCCACTGCCCGCGTGGGCATGCAGTCCAACGACCTTGGGGCCGCCGGACTCTCTAACCAGCTCGGACAGCCGCACGACCTCCTCCGGCGCGACTCCGAACTTCGACTGCTTACCTGCCGTCCGCACGTGGGAGTGATGGCCGCGCCCCTTGCCTGGGTCAATACGGACAAATATCGATCGGCCACGAAAGACCTCCGGCCAGGCCTCCAACACGTAGAGATTGTCCACCGTCACGGGGACGCCCCGCTCGAAAGCCTGCTCGTACTCCTGGCGATGGGCGAAGTTGGGCGTGAAGAGGACGCGCTCAACAGGGAGCTCGGGGAAGAGCCCGAAGACCAAGTCGAGCTCGCCCGGCGAGACGCACTCGAACCCCACACCCAAGCGATGCAAAGTGGTCAGGACACCGGCGTTGGCGTTGGCCTTGACGGCGTAGAGTACGCGGTCGAGGGACTTCATCTCGAGCAAGCCCGTCGCCGCGGCGGCGATGCTCCGCAAATCGTAGACGTAAGCTGGGCTTTGAGTTTGGGCTAGGCGGATGAGCGCCTCGCGTTGGGCCTCCCACCAGCGCTGAGGCCGCTCTTCCTCGTCCTCCGATTTGGGCTGACCCAAGGAGAGCCAGCTGGGTCCCAGCAGATCGCCGCGTCCGCCGGACTCGAAGAGCAGCCAGTGCAGCTCGCGCACCAAGCGCTGCGCCTGCGCCTGCTCCACGACGAAGGTCAGGTTCAGGTCGCTGGCGGCTTGCGACATCAGATGCACGCGCTGCTCCTCGAAGACGCCCAGGATCGGCCCCAACTCGTGCAGCGTGCGCCGAATGTGTCGCCCCACCAAGCTGATGGCCGCGCAGTGAGAGACGATGCGCGCTCGGCAGCGCTTCCCCAGGTCGACCACCAGCGCGTCGAGCGTCAGGGGCTCCAACGCGTTGGCCGACGGGTCCAGGCTCACCGTAACGTTGGTCTCCGACGTGGACACCAGGTCGATGGACAGCCCGTGCTTCTTGAAAACCTGGAACGAGTCCGCCAGGAACCCCACCTCCTGCCACATCCCCAGAGTATCCATGGAGACGAGGGTGACGTTGTTCTTGACCGAGATCGCCTTGACCTGAGCCGCCTGCTCGGCCGTGGCCAAGCTGATGACGGTGCCCCTCAAGTCTGGCTGCGGAGTGCTGCGGATGTGCAGCGGGATGCTCGCCTCGCGCAGTGGGGCGATGCAGCGCGGGTGCAACACTTTGGCCCCGGTGGTCGCGATCTCCTGGGCCTCGTCGTAACCCAGCGCGCGCAGCAGACGCGCGGCCGGGACTTGGTGCGGGTTCGCGGTGAACATCCCCGCCACGTCGGTCCAGATTTCACAGCGCTCGGCCTCGACGATGCAGGACATATACGCCGCCGACGTGTCCGAGCCGCCGCGCCCGAGGAGCACCGTCTCGTCGCGGGAATTGCGGGCGATGAATCCCTGCGTGAGGATCGGGCCTTGGGCGCCCAGGGAGTCGGCCAGCGGGCGGTCGGCACCGTGGTGGCAGGGAACCGAAAGGTAACGGCGCTCGTCCGTGTCGTCGGAGCGAGCCGACGAGCGCAGGATCGTCCGCGCGTCCGTCCAGCGCACGCTCAGCCCCTGCGCGTTCAGGAAAGCGGCCCCGAGGCGAGTCGACATCAGCTCACCTTGCGCCATGACCTTGGCCCGCACCCGTGGGCTCGCCTCTGCGACGAGGGAGATGCCCAGCAAGACGCGCTCCAGGACGCGGATCGCGTCGTCCACCAGCGCCGGTGCGAGGTCGAGGTCTTCGGCCATGGCGCGATGTTTGGCCGCCAGCTCCTCGAGCGGCTCGGTATGGGCGTCATCCAGGGCCAGCTCGAGCAGCTCCTCGAGCGTGTTGGA
>PFUG01000184.1 GCA_002789955.1 Deltaproteobacteria bacterium CG_4_9_14_3_um_filter_63_12
TGGACAAGGCGGCGACGCCGGAGGAAGCGGCCACGGCTGCAGCGGCCTTCCTCGGTCTGGATGAGAATGAGAAAGCTGACAACGCAGTTTTGGTCCGGCTGCGCAACACGAAAGACCCCACAGACCCCACAGGAAAAGGCACCCTCCTCGACCGCTTCCTCGCCTTCTGCCGCGACCCCGATTCGAAGCGCCTGCAGCTGTCGTTCAACGAGAAGAAAGCCAAGAAGGTTTTTGCGGGGGCGACGGTTGGGACTGGGGTGATGCTCAAGCTGATAGGGAGCTCCAGCAGGTCGGGGGACGCCGTCTTGATGCTGAGGAAACTCGAGAAAGCAACCTCGGAGGAGGATATCGCCAAAGGGCAGAAGGAAGCAGGTCTGCTGTATATCGAGAGTGGTCCCGAGGAAGCCGCATACAAGAAAGTAGCGAACGCCGCGAGGGAGAAGGCTCTGGAGGAGAAATCACTGGGGGGTCTCACGCAAAAGGAACTCTGGTCCAACGAGGTGGACATTACACTGGCCGGAGAAAAGCCAACTCAGAAACTCGAACGCCTCCTGAACCTCATCGACATCTACGGACCTACTTGGGACAAGGAGTACGCCAAGTGATGATGGAGCGGAGACTTGATCGCCTGGGAGTTTCAGTGCTCTCGTTCATTGTAGTTCTGGGTTACGTCATCGTCGCTCAAGCTCAGGCTCCACCGCGCTACGTGGTCTGCAGACAGGAGGAAGGCGAGAAACGCTGCGGTGTTATTGACGATATGGGAACCGAAGTCATTGGCTTCGAGCGACCATCAGAACGAAAACTCTGGTTCTTCCAGGATGGCCACGCTGTGTTTCGCGTTCCCAAAGACGGAAGATCTCGAGAGGGTTTGTTCAACAGCGATGGCCATATCGTTATCAAACCGCAGTATCCAGACCTCCATACGAGCGCCAATGGTATGGTCGTCTTCGTAGACGACTCGGGCATGTGTGGTTATCTCGACACGGCTGGTAGTACGCTTATCCCACCTCAGTGGACATTGTGTGGACGCTTTGTCGAAGGACGGGCTCGGGTTTTCCGTCCCACCAGAACTGGTGATTGGGTCATTGGTCTCATCAATGAAACTGGCAAGCTGGAGATCGACTACAAATTCGAGAAAGCCGAGGACTTCAGTGAAGGGCGTTCTCTAGTGAAGCTGTCACCTCAAGTCGTCCCTGAGCTTGTCGACAGATTAGGGCAGGAGGACGGTTTCATAGACCTGAAAGGCGCTCCAATCACCGACTTCAACTACATTACTGCCCGCGACTTCTCGCAAGGAATGGCAGTAGTTGTAGAAGGCGAGCCGGATGGCCGACACGTAGACGCCGATTGGTTTCGTGGCTACATCAACTTGGACGGAGAGCTCATCTGGCCCATCGAGTTTGCAACCGCCGACGATTTTACACCGGAGGGCGTGGCCAGGGTGGGGACTTGGGACCACGAGACCCGTGAGAGCGATCATGGCTTCGTCCGCACGGATGGTACTTGGGCACTGCCCCCCACCTTCGAGTATGCGGACAGCTTCAGTGATGGGTTGGCGTGGGTGAAGATGAAGAACGGCTGGCGCGGCTACATCGACCTCGAGGGGGAGCGGGTGTTAGCCGCGAGTGACGGTGAACCCTTCAGTGAGGGCATTGCAGAAACCTGGCAATCCTCGCCCTGCCGAGATGAGTGCGGTTGCCGGAGGTACGTCGACCGAACGGGTGAGTTCGTGTTTCCCTTTGCCCTGACTGAGGGAGCAGACAAGCCTTTCGACGAGAACGGTATCGTGGTGGTGGACATCCACTATCGCAGCGAGGTCTACGACGAGCTTCTGCTCCACCACGAGCGCGGCATCATCTGGCCGCCGGGCTGGAACGAGCCCGGCGCAGGCGACCCCAACGTCATCTGCTGGCCCGAGTTGGAACGCGAGCAAGAGAAGAGCAAGAAGAGCAAGAAGAAGAAAGAAAAGTGAGACCAGCTCGAGACCTGACGGGCTGTTGGCCGGGCGGGCTCGAGCGCGCGCTGCCCCCCAACCTTGAGGCCGCCGCAAATTTGTCCAAACGCCCTATCCTTGGCGGACAAATAATAGCTCGGCAATATCCTTCGGCAGGCTCGCCAGCTGCAGCGTCTCATGGCCACGCCACCAACACCCATGCCGTGGCCGCGGCCCATCAAACAGTGGTAGAACCTGCCCACTAGAGCACCACCACCCGATGGAGTCGACTCATGAGGGTCATCCAGAGCCGCATCAACACTCGTGACGAACGCTACCAAGCCAACTACGCCGCCATGTCGACGCTGGTCGAGGCCGTCGAAGAGGCGCAGCGAGCCACTCGGGCCGGCGGCGGCGAGAAGTACGTCAAACGCCACCTGGAACGTGGGAAACTGCTGCCTCGGGAGCGCATCGAGCTGCTGCTGGACCCTGACGGCTACTTCCTCGAGCTCATGCCCCTGGCCGGCCAGGGCATCCGCGGCATCGAGCCCGGCGGCGGCATCGTCGGCGGCATCGGCGTGGTCTCGGGCGTCGAGTGCCTGATCACCGCCACCGAGGGCACCGTCAAGGGCGGCGCCATCAACGAGTGGGGACTGCACAAGAGCCTGCGGCTGGCCGAGATCGCCGAGAAGAACCGACTGCCGGGCGTCAGTTTCGTCGAGTCGGCCGGCGCCGACCTGATGAACCAGTCCAAGATCTTCGTCCCTGGCGGTCAGACCTTCCGCGACATCACTCGCCGCAGTAAAGAGCGCATCCCCAGCATCTGCGTGGTGGCCGGCAGCTCGACCGCCGGCGGCGCCTACCTGCCCGGCATGAGCGACTACGTCGTCATGGTCAAGGACCAAGCCAAAGTCTTCCTCGCCGGGCCCCCGCTGGTGAAGATGGCCACGGGCGAAGTCACCGACGACGAGTCTCTGGGCGGCGCGGCCATGCACTCCCGCATCTCGGGGGTCTCCGACTACTTGGCCGACGACGAGCTCGACGGCATCCGCATCGCCCGCGAGATCGTCTCCCACCTCAACTGGCGCAAGCACGGCCCCGAGCCCCGCGCCGTCGAGCCCCCGCTCTACGCTCCGGACGAGCTCTTGGGCATCGCCTCGGCCGACGTGCGGGTCCCCTTCGATCCTCGTGAGGTCATCGCCCGCATCGTCGACGGCTCCCGCTTCGCCGAGTTCAAGAGGGAGTATGGCGGCACGCTCACCTGCGGCTGGGCCTATATCCACGGCTACCCCGTGGGCATCTTGGCCAACCACGGTGTGCTTTTTTCCGAGTCCGCCAACAAGGGCGCCCAGTTCATCCAGCTCTGCAACCAACAGGCGATCCCGTTGGTCTTCCTGCAGAACATCAGCGGCTTCATCGTCGGGCGGCAGTACGAAGAAGGCGGCATCATCAAGAACGGCGCGAAGATGATCAACGCCGTGTCGAACTCCGAGGTGCCGCTCTTCACCATCATGACCGGCGCCAGCTACGGCGCGGGCAACTACGCCATGTGCGGCCGCTCCTACGACCCGCGCCTGCTCTTCACCTGGCCCAACCACCGCATCGCCGTCATGGGCGGCGAGCAGCTCGCCGGTGTCCTCGACATCGTGCGGCGAGAGGCGGCCGAGAAGCAGGGCATCGCGGTCGACGAGCAACAGCTCGGCATGGCCAAGAAGATGCTCGAGACGCAGGTCAACAACGAGTCGGACGCCTTCTACGCCACGGGCCACCTGTGGGACGACGGCATCATCGACCCGCGCCAGACCCGCGACATCCTAGGCATCTCGTTGTCGGCGGCGAGCAACCGCGCCGTCGAAGGGACGAGCCAGTGGGGTGTGTTCAGACACTGAGGTAAACGCACAATTCTCAGGTTGGGACGCGAAGCGACCCCCGAATTCGAGCTCACCACAGAGCACACAGAGATCACAGAGCAGGCTTTGATTTGACGAGCAGAATCTGAAGTGCCGAATCGCTGCCCTCGCCTCTGTGCTCTCTGTGTTCTCTGTGGTGAACTTTTCCCGAAGAACCGATAGCCCCGTCGAAATCTACCGAAGCAGAGCGAAACATGACGTTCTCAAAAGTCCTCATCGCCAATCGTGGAGAGATCGCCCGCCGCATCATGCGGAGCTGTCACGGGCTCGGCTACGGCACCGTCGCGGTCTACTCCGACGCCGACCGGGGCGCGCCCTTCGTGCGCGACGCCGACGAGGCCCTGTGGATAGGCTCCGCGGCCAGCGCCGACAGCTACCTGCGCAGCGACCGGCTCCTCGAGGCCGCCCTGCGTTCGGGGGCGGGCGCCATCCACCCCGGCTACGGCTTCCTGGCCGAGAGCGCCGACTTCGCCGCGGCCGTCGAAGTCGCTGGCTTGATCTTCATCGGCCCAACGCCGGACGCAATCCGCATCATGGGCTCCAAGATCGCCTCGAAGCAGCTCATGGTGCGACACGAGGTGCCGGTGATCCCGGGCGGGAAGGTCGGCGAACAGGGCGACGCGGCCTTGCTCGAAGAGGCCAAGGCCGTCGGTTTCCCCATCCTGCTCAAGGCCTCGGCCGGTGGCGGCGGCAAAGGCATGCGCATCGTCGAGGGCGTCGAGGGCTTTCAGAGCGCCCTCGAGGCCGGTCGTCGCGAGGCGATGGCCGCCTTCGGCGATGGCGCCATGTTAGTCGAAAAATACCTGCGCACGCCGCGGCACATCGAGTTCCAGATCGTCGGCGACGGCCAGGGCAACGTGCGCCACGTGCTCGAGCGCGAGTGCACCATCCAGCGGCGACACCAAAAGCTCATCGAGGAGACGCCCTCGACCTTGCTCGAAGCCTACCCCGAGCTGCGCGCCGCCATGGCCAAGGCCGCTGTGCGCGCCGGCGAGGCCGTGGGCTACCGCTCGGTGGGGACGGTCGAGTTCGTGGTCGACGCGCGCCACAACTTCTACTTCCTCGAGATGAACACTCGGCTGCAGGTCGAGCACCCGATCACCGAGGAGATCACTGGCCTCGATCTGGTCGAGCTGCAGTTGCGCATCGCCGCCGGCGAGCCGCTGACGTTGCGGCAAGAGGACGTCAAGGCCAACGGCCACGCCATCGAGTGCCGCATCTACGCCGAGGATCCCGAGAACGACTTCCTGCCTTGCACTGGCGAGCTGGTGCGCTGGCAAACGCCTGACGACCCTCACTTGCGCGTGGAAACCGGCGTGGAGAGTGGGTCGGACGTGTCCATGCACTACGATCCCATGTTGGCAAAGCTGATCACCTGGGGCCCCCGACGCAGGGACTCGTCGCGTCGGATGGTCAGAGCGTTGGCGAACACGGTGATCGCAGGCCCCAAAACGAATCGTCGCTTCTTGCTCGAGGTGCTCCAGAGCCCCGAGTGGGACCTTGGGGCAGTGGATACCGAGCTGGTGGGGAGGATGCTGGCGGGGGAGCGCGTCGCGCCGCCGCTCGAGACGTTGCGCGCTCAAGCCGCGACGGCGGCGAGCCTGGTGGAGGCGCTGCAGGTCGACGCGGCGCGGGCGATTCTGCCGAGCCTGCCGATGAGCTGGCGAAACAGCCGCTGGCGTCCCAACGTGGCTGAGTGGACGTGCGAAGGGGAGCGGCTGCAGATTTCGTTTACGGCGCAAGGGGCCGCGAGGTTCGATGTCGTGGTTGGGGACGACGCGGCGCTGCAAAGACGCTTTCGCGCCTGGCTCGCTCAGCGCTACGCGACGACCGAAGCGCTGCGTGAGGCGTGGGCGGCGAAGAAGGGCTTGCGCGCCGACGAGACGCTGGAGAGCGCAGAGTTGTTGACCCTCCCGCTGTTGGTGGCGGAGGGCTACAGCAAGAGCCGGCGGCACGACAGCGAGGCGTTCAGGGCCAGCGAGCGCCAGGTCGTGCGCGTGGTCGAGCGGTGGGAGGGCGGGCTGCGGCTGGAGCTCGCTGGGCACATTCGGCGCTTCTCGGTCGAACGCAAGGGCGAGCGCTGCTGGGTGCAGTGTGGCGGAGAGCAGTTCGTCTTCGACGCGGTGCCGCGCTTCCCCGAGGCGCAGGCGCGGGTGGCCGAAGGGAGCTGCCGTGCGCCCATGCCCGGCAAAGTGATTCAGCTCTTGGTCGCGGCGGGCGACCCGGTCGTGCGAGGTCAGACACTGCTGACGCTGGAGGCCATGAAGATGGAGAGCGCCGTGTGCGCCGACCAGGACGGGGTGGTCGAGGAGATTTTGGTGACGGTGGGCGAGCTCGTCGATGCGGACGCCGTCTTGGTGCGGCTCGCCAAAGCCGAGAAAAGCGTGGAGCCATAGAGCGAGAGCGGGCAACCTACAAAGATCCAAAGGAAAGTGGCAGACTGGGGCGAGGTGCATCTCGAAGGTGGACCCGAGCCTTGGCAAATTCTTTGCTGGCCGTTGACCGCTAGGCAAAAATATCTGCGTGGTCGGCCGCTTAGCGAACTGAGTTGACCCTTGATGGGTGACGAATTTGGAGAACAGCGATGAGCCTTCGAAACTCGAGCCCTCTCATATCGGTCGTCCGCTTGGCCATTCTCGCGGCATTGCTCCTAATCGCTGGCGCTTGTGGCCAGCCACAGCCTGTCGCAGACCCGACGCGCGAGGCTTCGCTGATCCCCTCCAACCCGTGGAATGACGCCATCGCCGACGCCGAGAAGTCCGTCACCGCTGCCGAAGTCGCCGTCAACAAAGAGAAGGCGGCGGACCCCAAGACCGCCGAACCGACGACGCCCATCGTTGTGGTCATCGCCGAGCCCGTCGTGACGGACCCGGTCGTGCCCGTCGTGCCCGTGGTGACGCCTCCGGTCGTGACCGTCCCAGTCGTGACCGTCCCAGTCGTAACGCCGGACCTCGCTGACAAGGGCGACAGCGACCCCATCGCCGACGAGAACATCGTGGCTCGCGTGACGCCAAAAGGCTTCAAGGTCTCTGACGGCGTCCCGTTTGCGGTGGCGACGAGCTTGGAGAAGACGGTCGAGGCTGGGACGGGCGACATCGTCGAGTGCTACCGCGCCGCCGTTCGACAAGGCGCGGCGCCGGAGGGCAAGCTCACCATCAAGATCGACCTGGACGAAGCTGGGGCGACGACCGCCGTCACCCTGGTCACCGACGAGCCCGGTCCACCCACCTCGACCTGCGTCGTCGAGAAGGCTGGCGCCTGGGTCTACGAAGCTCCTGGAATGCCGGTGAGCATCTATCGTCGCTGGCTCTTCGGCGATTAGCTCTTTCACATCGACGTTCCACATCTCCAACGGAGGCCAATCATGAGACATCTGCTGCTGCTCACCCTCTTCACGCTCTCCTTCACCGCGACGGCTTGCGACGACGAATCGACCGCCAAACCGACCGACGTGATGGCGGACCAGACCCAGACCGACCAGGTCGACGACTCGACCTCGGACGCTACGAGCGCCGACGTGACCAACAACGATCAAGCAGACGGAACAGAGGAGGCCGACGACGGTACAGGTACAGATCAAGCAGGCGACGGTACAGTCGATGTCCCTGCAGTATGTGACGTCTTTGCAGCCGCTGTGTGCGATATGCTCGACGGGTGTGCGCACATCTTCATCGCCATGAGCTTTGGTGACGCCGCCGTTTGTGGCGCGCGGCTATCGGGCCCGTGCGAGCGTTCGCTCGCCGCTCCCGGTGCCAGTCTCAGCCAAGCCAAGCTCGACGCGTGTCTAGCCGCCGTGAACAGCATGGGGTGCGAAACGTTCTTTGCCGACAACTTGCCAGCAGAGTGCGACTTGGCAGGAACGCTTGTCGATGGCGCCGCCTGCGGCGACGGGGCGCAGTGCCAAAGCTCTTTCTGTGCTGGAGGAGGCGACTTCTCCTGTGGGACGTGCGCGCTCCGTCCACAGGCAGGGCAACCGTGCGCCGGAGGCAAATGCGACCGTGGCCTCGTCTGCAACGACGCGGACACCTGCGTCGTTCCGGCTGGCGCTGGTGACGCGTGCACAGCCGCGACGCCGTGCGCCTCGTTGTTGTCGTGCGTGGGAACTGGCGGCACTGGGATTTGCGCCAACGCGGCGGCGGTTGGTGAGCCGTGCGACGAGGCGGAGGAGACCGCCCCGAACTGCAGCTTCTTGTCAGGGCTGTTCTGCAACGGAAACACCCACGTGTGCGCGACGCTGGGCGTCGGCGCGCTCGGCGAGCCGTGTGGCCTTGTGAACGGCAGTCTCACTGTCTGTGCGGCGTCCTATTGTCAGATGGGGGCTGGCCCCACGGGGACCTGTGCCGCCTCGCTTGCCGACGGGGCCGTCTGCACCGAAGGTTCAGGGCCATCGTGTTCGCCGCCAGCGGAGTGCATGGCTGGGCACTGCACCTTCCCTGAACCCATCACCTGCGAGTAAGCTCGGCGCGACATCGTCCTGTTCGGCGGTGAGCAAGGAGACAGCTATGTCGGTCGCCGTCGAGCAGGGCGAGGTTCAAAGAATCCCCAGAAAAGTCATCGGCCTCGGAGTCTTGGTGGCCCTCTCCATCGGGCTCTGTGTGCTCTCGCTCGCCGCAGGGTGGGTGGAGCCGCAGTCGCTCCCGCTCGCCGTCGAGCGTTCTGGCTCGGCGGGTTTCGTCGTCTTCATCGTGCTCTCGATGGTCCTCGAGCTGCTCTGGTTGCCTCGCATGTGGGTCATCATGGCCGGTGCGCTGCTGTTTGGACCGTTCGTGGGGGCCGCTCTCTCGTTGGTGGGCGACACGGCCAGCGCGATGATCTGCTACTTCGTGGCGCGGGGAGCGGGTCGCGATTGGGTTTGCCGACGCCTAGCCAGCCGCCCCAAAGCCAGGCAAGTCATGGGCCTCTTGGCGGTGAAGCGAGGCGCCCTGTCGATGGTGGTGCTGCGCGTGGTTCCCATCGCCCACTACACGCTGGTGAGCTACCTAGCGGGAGTCACGGGAGTGAAACCCAAGTCGTTCGTCATCGGGAACACCGTGGGTTTGGTGCCTGGCGCCGTGCTCTACGCGCTGGTGGGGGGGTCGCTGTTCGAGCCCTCGAGCCCCGCGTTCATCGTCTCGATGGGGGTGCTCGTCGTGGCGTTTGTCGCGACAGCGGTGGGCGGGAAACGGTTTTTCAAGAGCGTGGCTTGACCTTCGCACGCTGCTTCTCGATCTCGGCCACCAAGACGTCCTGGTCGAAGGGTTTGGTCAGAACCGCTTCGCCCTTATCTCGCAACACCCGGGTCATCGGGTTGTAGCCCGTCATGTAGAGCACGCAGAGGTCTGGGTGCCGTTGGAGCAGGAGCTGGGCGAGTTGCACGCCGCCCATCTCGGGCATGGTCAAGTCAGTGAGCAAGACGTGGACCTTTTCTGTCTCGAAGAGGGCGAGCGCCTCCTTTCCCGAGGTGGCTCCCAGGACTCTGAAGCCCTCGGCTTGCAGCACTCGGACCAAGCCGCGCAACAGGGGGACTTGATCGTCGACGACCAGGATCGTGCCCTCGAAGCGGGCCTCTAACTCGCCACGGTGAGGCGGCTCCTCGCTCTCCAGGACGGTGATGGTCGTCAAGGTGAGTGGGAAGCGCAGGGTAAAGGCCGTCTGCTCTCCTGGGGCTGACTCGACGGAGATGGAGCCCCCAGCTTGCTCGACGATCCGTTGGGTCACGGCCAATCCCAGTCCCGTGCCTCCCTGTCCCTTCGTGGTGAAGAAGGGCTCGAAGACCCGTGTGATGATCTCCGGTGTCATGCCGTGGCCCGTGTCGGAGATGCGGATGGCGACTTGCTCGTCGAGGACCTCGACGCTGATCTCGAAGGTTCCACCGTCGGCCATGGCGTCGCGCGCGTTGGTCGCCAAGGTCATCAGGACTTGCTCGAACTGCACCCTGTCGATGGTGATGGTGGCCGCCGCTGTTGGGAATCGCAGCTGCACTTTGACCTCGGAGCCCAATAGATAGCCGAGCAGCCTCTCGAGACTGCCAATCGCCTCGACCACGTCGACCACTTCCGGGGATTGCACTTGCTTGCGACCGAACCTCAGGAGCTGCTGGGTGAGGCTTCGAGCCCGCCGCACGGCAGCGACGATCTCTCCGGCGAGCTCCTTGATGTCGGCGGAGGCGTTGGGCAGCCTGACCATGAGCTCGGTCAGCAGCGAGATGGACTGGAGCTGGTTGTTGAAGTCGTGGGTGATGCCGGCCGCCAGCTGCCCGACCGCCTCCATCTTTTGCGCCTGCAGGAGCTGAGCGTGCTTTTGCGCCAACTCCGCTTCGAGCCACTTCTTCTCCGAGAGGTCGTCGACCGAGAAGAGGAAGGCGAGCTCCGAGTCATAGAGAATTTCGTAGCTCTGCACCGAGAGTTGGCGGCCGTTGTGCTCGACCTCCCTGAAGAGGCGTGGAGCCTTGGCGCCAGCGGGCAAGAAGATCGAGGTCAACGTCAAGGGACTCGCTCCTTCGAAGAAGCGGTCGAAGAACACATTTTGGTAGACGAGGTCGAGTGTCCCCGCGGAGCTGGGGCGCGCGATCGCGACGCCGAGGGACAAGGATCCGAGCACCTCTTCGCGCCTCATCAAGGCGTGCATGGCTTGGTCGCGCTCGACGCGCATGGCCTCGACGGAGGTAAAGAAGCGGTGCTTGAAGATCCCTCGCGTGGCGATGACGACGATGAGCGCCACACCTATGGAGCCGAGAAAGGGCGGCTCCACGCCGGTGGCGCTGGCTGTGGCGACGCCGCCTCCGATCAGTCCGAAGAACGTGACGCCAAACATCAGGTGTCCAGTCCGACGGAGGATGGGATCGTCTTTTTCTTGGCCGCTCTTGCGGACCATTTGGGTGGCCATGGCCAGATAGGTGAGGAAGTAGACGTTGATCAGCCACTGCCAGGCGGTGGTCTCCGACCAGAAGTACACGCCATTTTCGGAGGGGTCATGAAAGGACGAATAGAGGGCACCAGTCTCTACGAGCACGATAGAGGCGATGCCTGGTACGGCGGCCGCGAGCCGGACCCACCATGAGTTTTTTGGGGGCCATGTGGACCGGGTGTAGAGCACCGCGAGCGTGAGGATCACGAGCGGAAGAAAGGCCCAGATGGGCGCAAAGACCCTCGCCAGGAGTTCGACCTGGTGCGGAGTACCGCAGAGATTCCCCAAGAAATCCGCGAAGGTCCACGCGCTCGCCAGGGCCATGCTCAGCACGACGGGGCGTTTTGTGAGCGTCTTGGGCATCAGCGCGGCGGTCCAAGTCGTACACACCATCGTGATGACGAAGGCCAGGAGATACACATATGTGAGGGGATAGAGCACTCGCGCCCTTGCCGCAATTCGTCCGGGCATCCGCAGCTCACATTCATGGAGCGCGACACCCACCGCTGCAAATGCTGTCGTGGAAACGAAATCCTCGGTACTTGGCCCGTCAAGTGCTGTCAACATGGAGGTCGGACGCGCTTTGAGTTGAAGGAAGGCTGTTGAGTTCACGGCACTTTCGCGCTACACCGCTCGCGCGGCGCCTTCTGCCGCCGTGCTTTCCACCGCGAGTCTGTGCATGACCGAGCCTTCGACCATTGTGATTAGCCCTGTTGACGCCAGGTGGGGAACCGATGCCGATCAGACTTTCCACGTCGTGCTGGTCTGTCCCGAGATCCCGCCGAACACCGGCAGCATCGCACGTCTCTGTGCGGCAAGTGGGGCTCACCTGCACCTGGTCGAGCCTTTGGGGTTCGAGCTGAGCGACAAGCGCTTGAAACGGGCTGGCCTGGACTACTGGCCGTCCGTCGGGTTGTCCGTGCACACATCTTTCGAGGCCATCGAGGCGATCTTCCCGCGGGAGCGCATGGTGCTCTTCTCGAGTCACGCAACCCACAGCTATGCGGCCGAGGCCTATGCCCCAGGAACAGCGCTGGTCTTTGGCCGAGAGACGAAAGGGCTGGGCCCAGAGCTCGTCGGGAGATACGCGGACCGACTGGTTTGGATCCCGTTTCGGCCCGGCACGGTCCGCAGCATCAACCTTGCGAACGCGGTCTCGATCGCCCTATACGAAGCGCTTCGGCAGTCGTCCTTTCCAGGCTTGGTCCGCTGAGGCGAAGCGAGGCAGCAAGGCGCTTGCGGCCTCACACGTCTGGAGGTGGTGGATTCCACTTCTGACGCCATAGTGATAGGCTACTTCGGCCAACTCGCGTCCGCTGTCAGCCCGTTTCCGGAAGGACGTGCTCAAACTCGTCCCCTTGCCCCCCCTTCCCATGACCTCTGGTTTCAAACCCATCACCTTTGGCAAGTACGAACTGACCGACATGATCGGGTCTGGGGGTATGGCAGAGGTGTTCTTGGCGCGCAGCTTTGGCGCCGAGGGGCTCGAGAAGACGCTGGTCATCAAGCGCATCCTGCCGGCCTTCGCCAAGAAGGAGCGCTTCCAAGCGATGTTCATCGACGAGGCCAAGATCGCGGTCTCGCTCAACCACCCCAACATCGTCCAGACCTACGACTTCGGACGTGTCGGTGAGGACTACTTCCTCGCCATGGAGTACGTCGAAGGGACCGATCTGGGCGAGCTCCTGCAACGCATTCGCTCCGTCGGCACCTTGCCCTTGGGCGAGGCGCTCTTCCTCGGTATCGAGATCTGCAAGGGCCTCGACTACGCCCACCGACGCACCGATCAATACGGTGAGCCCCTGCGGCTGGTCCATCGTGACATCAGCCCACAGAACCTCATCATCAGCAAGGACGGCAACCTCAAGATCGTCGACTTCGGCATCGCCCATACTCGCACGATTTCTTCCGAGGCACAGGGCTCGATCAAGGGGAAGTACAGCTACATGAGTCCCGAGCAGGCCGGAGGCCTACCAGTGGACGGTCGCTCGGACCTCTTCTCCGCCGCCGCTGTGCTCTTCGAGATGCTCTACGGCAAACCGCTCTTTCGCTTCACGACCAGCGAAGAGACTTTGGCGTTGGTCCGCAACGCCATCTTGCCCGACCTGCACGCGCTCAACCCCAACTTCCCAGATGCCCTCGAAAAGACCCTCTACCGCGCCCTCAGCCGCGACCCGGCTCAGCGACACGAGTCGGCTCGTGAGCTTCAAGTCGACCTGCATCGCATCTTGATGGCGACCGGCGACATCCACGATGCCCAGACCGTCGCCGCGACCATCGCGGAAATCGAGATGAAGACCGAGGACGAGCGCGCCAAGACGCGAGCGCAGACCGTGCTGCACGGCCCCGAGGCGCGCACCCCACCCATCGTCGGCACCCTCGCCTCGACCTCGGTCACCGGCGCTGACCTGACGCCCGCAACTCCCGCCATTCAAGCCGACGTCTCGGTCCCCGGTGAGATCCGCCGGACCAAGAAAGACTTCGTCTGCGTCTCTGGCCACATCACCGGTTTCACCGAGCTGCGCGCCGCCAGCCAAGACGGGAAATGGCAGTCGCTCCTCCTAGAGCTGATGCGCATCATCGAAGCCATCGCCTTCAAGAACAGAGCGATCGTCGAGCGCTTCAGCGAGACCAGCTTCCTCATCCTGCTTGGCCTCCCCGCCTCCAGCGAGAACGACGCCGAGCGCGCCGTCTGGATGGCTCTCGACCTCCTCGAGGCGGTCGCCGGCATCAACCTCAACCTCGACACCCCCATCCACGTCTCTATCGGCATGGCGCTCGGCCGCGCCCACATCTCACAACCGGCCGGAAACCGCGTCTACGAGCGCCAGATCCTCGGCCAGGTCACCGAGCTCAGCCACCGCATGGCGACCGAAGCCATGCCCAGGGAAATCCTGGTCGGCGGCAAGATCTACCAGCGCATCCGCAGGACCTTCGACCTGGCTTTCCTCAAGCAAATCCCCTTCGAGGAAGACGAGCGCTACGGCTGGAGCAACCCCAGCGTCTACCGCCTCTTGCGCCCCAAGACCCGCAAAGAACGCCAAGCCGAGCTGCGCAAGAGCTACAACGTGCTGCACGGTCGCGAGCTCCCCCTCAAGGCCCTGCGCGAGCGCTTCCACAAGGTGCAGGTCGACCGGCGCTGCCTCGGCATCGCCATCAAAGGAGCCACCGGACTGGGCAAGAGCTCCATCGTCGAAGAGTTCCTCCGCGGCGTCGAGTCGCAGACCGTGGTCCCCGAGGCGCGGTGGGGGGACGCGGTCGGCGTCCTGCGCAGCCTCGCCACCCACCACTCCAACGACACCCCCTACGCCACCGTCCGAGAGCTCCTCGCCGATGCACTCGACATCGAAGTCGAACACGACATCCGCACCATCAAGCACCGCATCGAGGAAATCGTCGACGAGTTCTTCCAGAACGTCGAGGACGAGGAGAAGCTCTACCTCCTCCACACCTTGGGCTTCTTCTTCGACGTCAAATACTCGCCGTCGAGCCTCGAGGTGCTCTCCTCGCAGCACCGCCGCAGCCGGATCTTCCTCTCGCTGACCCGGCTCTTCGAGCGGCTGGCGCTCAACAAACCCCTCATCGTCGTCGTCGAGGATCTTCACTACTGCGACTCCTCCTCCGTCGATTTCCTCGCCGACTTCCTCGGCAACGCCCCGCCTCGCCCGATCCTCCTGCTCCTCACCACCCGACCCATGGCGGACACCCACGCCAACCACGAGCGCCTCCTCTACTCCAGCAACGTGGTCATCGAGCAGCTCACCGAGCTCTCCCGCAGGCACGCCGCCATCATCATCCGCGAGCGCCTCGGCGACTTCGAGGTCGACAAGGTCGCGATGGACTACATCCTCGATCGCTCCGGTGGCGTCCCCTACTTCATCCGCGAGATGGTCGACGCCCTGCGCGCCCGCAAAGTCCTCAAGCTGGTCAACGAGCGCTACACCCTGGGCGGCTCCGCCAACGAGACTTGGCTCCCCGCCAGCCTCGAGGCCGTGATCGCCGCCCGCATCGACGAGCTCGAACCTCAGCTCAAAGAAGCCCTGCAACACTGCAGCATTCTCGGCATCGAGTTCGAGGAGCGCGACGCCACCTTTGTTTTCGGCGAAGAGATCGGACCCAAACTCAAGCGCCTCGTGCAGCTCGAGTGGCTCCTGCTCTCAAAGGCCGGGTATCGATTCGAGCACACCCTCGTCTACGAGGTCGCCTTCCGAGAGCTCCTCTGGGAAGAGCGCCAGGACGTTCACGACCGGCTCGCTGACCACCTCATCGCGGAGGTCAAGGCCGGACACAGACACGCCAACCTGGCCAACATCGCCCGACACCTCGAGGGCGCCACGCGCACCGCTGAAGCCGCAGACTTCTACTTCCTGGCCGCCGACGACGCCATGAAGAACAGCAGTCACACCGAGGCGCTCCGCATGATCAACCGGGCGCTGAAGTTCGCCTGCGGTGACGCCTACTACCGAGCCCTCGACGTCAAAGAGCACATCCTCGCCGTCCTCAGCCACCACGAGGAGCGCTACGCCACCCTCCTCGAGATGAGACGCATCGGCATCAACGAGGACTTCGAAGAGGTCGCTCAGCTGCGCGTCCTCAACCGCCTCGCCCGCTACTGGTACGAGCAACGCAACTTCGAAGAGGCCATGCCGCTGGTCGAAGAGGTCCTCGTGCGCGCCGAGCATGCCGGAGAATACGGCGAGCTGGCCCGCGCCAAGACCTGGGCCGCCACCATGATGCGAGAGACCGGCAGCGCCGAGGCCGCCATCGAGCTCCTCGGCGAAGCCCTCCTCGAGTTCAACACCGTCGACGACCACGAGTCCGCAGCCTGGGCCCTCAAGGCCATGGCCGACACTTTTTGGCAAATGGGCCGCTACGACGACGCCCTCGAGGTCTACCAAGACGCCCTCGACAACTTCGAGATCCAAGACAAAGACCTGCGCGAGGTCATCGCCGTCAACATGGGACTCGTCCACGTCAGCCGCGGCGAGTACGAGCTCGGCCTCGAACGCTACATGGAGGCCCTGCGCAGCTGCCGCTCCATCGGCTACCAACGCCGAGAAGCCGGCATTCTCCCCAACCTCGGCCACCTCTACCTCCTCATCGGCGAACCCAAACGGGCCGAGCGAATCCTGCGCCGAGGCGTGCGGCTCGCCAAACAGGTGCGCGACAACCTCGTCCTCGCCGACGCCCTGCTCACCCTCGGCGTCGTCTTCCTAGAACAAGGGCGCTTCCCAAAGGCCGAGTCCACGCTGCGCAAAGGCCAGCGACTCGCCGTCACCACCGAGGTGAACTACCTGCGCATCCACGCGCACATCGCCATCGCCAGACTCCTGCTCCTGCAGAAATCCGAAGACGCCCTCAACCAGACACTCGAGAACGCCACTGAGGCCATCCGCCTCGGCAAAGTCGCCTCCATGGCTCACGGCGTCGTGCACGGTCACCATCTTGTCAGCCTCGCCCACGAGCGGCTTGGGAACAACGAACACGCTTTGGCGTCTGGCGCGCAGGCCCTGCAAGAAATCGAACAGCACGCCGTCGTC
>PFUG01000666.1:0-7751 GCA_002789955.1 Deltaproteobacteria bacterium CG_4_9_14_3_um_filter_63_12
CGAAAGTGCTTAACTTTATTATCGATTCAGCAATTCCCACTAAGTGCCGAAAATCGGCCGCACCCTTTCCTGGAAGGCAAAACCCTCCTAAAGGATGATGGCGTTTGTGACACCTACGAATCCAATGGTGAGATCTTTGTGGTCCAGCAGTTAGAGTCATATTTGACGGATTTCGAAACGGAGGTCACCGAATACTCGATTTACTTCTCTGTCCTTCGTGGTGTGTTATCAATAGGCTCCCACTGACTTCAGCATAGGACGCACAAGAGCCTGGGCGAGAACCTGCGCGGCAGTCACCGTCGCTGGGGTGCCTCGCTTCGGGCCCGATCTCGTAGAGGCTGACGACGAGGCGAACTCCCTCCTCCGCCAGCGCTTCGAGGCCCTCGTCGCTGGGAGCGCCACCGATCCAGTAACCTTCCGCGATCTGGCGGGTGTTCGCCGGCAGGGCGGTGGCCTCCAAGGGCGCCAGGCACAGGCACAGCAGAAACCCACGTCCCAACAGTGTTTTGTAGGTTTCGAGCACGACGTCTCCAGGCACGACTTGGAACGGTGAGTTTGACCAGGCCGCTGGGCGAGGCCAGAATACCCCACTTCACCCGTGAGAGCAGCGACATGCGTGACTCGAACCTTGCCCGCAGACCCCTTCATTCTCCTCGGCGGTGGGCAAGCAAGGCCAACAACCCCAAATGAGCGGCAGCGAACTCCAAGAAGGCCGGGTGATCGACGGGCGCTTCCGCCTACTCGAGACCCTCAGCGAGGGGGGCATGGGACGGGTCTACCTCGCCGAGCAGCTCGACGTCGGACGTCGCGTCGTGCTCAAGTTCGTGCTCGAACAGCGGGTCGGAAACGAAGCCAGTCAGGCCCGCTTCAGCCGCGAAGCTCGCCTCGCCGCCCGCATCAACCACCCCAACGTGGTCAGCATCATCGCCTTCGGGAGCACCGCCGAGGGCGCCCAATACCTCGCCATGGAGTTCGTCGAGGGCCAGTCCCTGCGCGCCATCTTGGAGCAGAGCCCTCGCCTCGAGACCAAGCGCACCTTGGAGCTCGTCGACCAGATCCTCTACGGATTGGCCGAAGCGCACGCCCAAGGACTGGTGCATCGAGATCTGAAGCCCGAGAACGTCATGGTCTCCAGCAAGGCGGGCGGGACCGAGCTGGTCAAGGTCTTGGATTTCGGTGTCGCGAAGTCGGTGGAACAAGACTTGTTGACCGCTTCCGGCTTGACCGCCGCCGGCTCCATCGTCGGTACCCCCCGCTACATGGCCCCAGAACAGGCCGACGGCGAGGTCGATCACCGCAGCGATCTCTACTCAGTGGGCGTGTTGCTCTACGAGATGCTCAGCGGCGCTCATCCGATCAAGGCCGAGACCCCCGTGCAGTTCATCGTCGGTCACGTCACCCAGGTCGTGCCGCGGCTCAACGACCTCAATCCGAATTTCCGGTTTACGCCTGAGTTGCAGGACGTGGTCGAGCGCTCGCTGGCCAAATCCCCCGATGCGCGCTTCCAGACGGCCCTCGAGATGCGGCGCGCCCTGCGTACGGCGCGCGGGCTCGAGACCTCGTCCCCCGTGCAGGGCGGGCTGCTGATGGACACGCCCGGCAGACCCCTGCCCGGCGGCCGTCCCGTCGAATGGGGCACAGAGTCCGGACACCGCGACTCGGTGACCGAGCCGGGCGTTGCGGTCACGCAGGCCGAACCCACTCCGACACCGGTGCCAGAGAGCACGCCGTCGAAAGCCGGCGTGCAAGACCAGAGCGCAGCCAAACCGAAGAGCGAGGACCCAAGCTGGCATGCCGGCGAGTTGGAGCTTGGTCCAGAGGCGCGGGCGGTTCCATCGAGTGCGCGTCCGAAGGCTAGGCTGCATCCTGTGCTCTACGTCCTGCTCGGGGCGCTGTTGGTGGGGCTTGGGGCCTGGGGGGTGACGTTCTTTTCGAGCGCCAAGGGCACGAAAGAAGACGGGGCCGCCGTGGCCGTAGCCGCTCACTCCAAGGCCGCGCCAGCGACGTCGGAGACCCCGACGCAGCCAACCTCAACGCCAGAGACGCCGAACGCCACGGAAACCCCGACGCCGCTGGTCTTGGACCCAGTCGAGCCGCCGTCCGACCCAGTCGAACCTGTGCCTGACCAACCCTCCGGTGCGGGAGTCCGCATCTACGGGGAGTGGACGCCGACCGTGCCCTTCGACGCCGAGGCCTTCATGCAGGTCGCCAAACGCCTCGCGGTCAGCCAGTGGGAAGACGCCAAGCTCATCGAGGTCGCAATCAGCGGCCTCATCGACGCGGACGGAAAGGTCGAGCTGAGCGGCAAAAACGGCAGAGTCCGCTACACCTTCCGTTCGCCTGAAATCTCGAAGGCCCGGGTGACGCCCAACTCTCGGGGCAACTGCATCATGAACGTTACCGTCTTCGAGGACGCGGTGCTGACCAACTATCAGCGCATCGGTCAGTGCCATCAGCCCTTCTTTAAGAAGCCTCACAAATGTCGCCTCCGTCGGATGCGCGAGCGCTTCGACGAGGCCGGGATGGACCTGGCCACACCGGGGCAGCTCGAGCTGCGGATCGTGAACCGCGAGGCCGTCTGGACCTACGTCGACGAAGACGGCACGCAGAAAACCCTTCCAGACGACTGTTGAGCACGACGAAATTCGTCGAGTGGCCCGTTGCGGACTGAGCGCGCGCTGGCACCGAGTAACGCGTGAAAATCTGATCGTCAGCACAAGACGAGTCGTAGGCTTCGACGAGCCGCTCGTCGATGCGGTGGATACTCAACCTCGAGGAGCGGACCGAATGGGCTACGTCATTGGAGGAAACATCGTCGCCAAGGCCATCGCGGCCGAAGGCATCACGCACGTCTTCACGCTGTGTGGTGGGCACGTGCAAGCCATTTATGAGGGCTGTCTGCACGAGGGCATTCGCGTAGTCGACGTCCGTCACGAGCAGACCGCGGGCCACGCCGCCGATGCCTGGGCGCGACTCACCGGCAAGCCGGGTGTGGCCATCGTCACCGCCGGGCCAGGGCTGACCAACACCGTCACCGCCGTGGCCAACGCCCAGCGGGCCCAGGTGCCCATGGTGATCATGGGCGGTCAGGCGGCCAAGAACGTCGGACTCTTTGGCGGCCAGGATCGGGGCGGCCTGCAGGACATGAATCACGTCGAGTTGATGCGGGCCGTGACCAAATGGTCGGTCAGCGTGCCAGAGACTCGACGCCTAGCGGACTACGTACAGAGCGCCTTCCGCGTCGCCATGAGCGGAGTGCCAGGTCCGGTCTACCTCGAGATGCCCATCGACATCCTGATGAGCGCCGTCTCCGAGGACGACGTCATCGCCTACACGGGCTATCGAACCTCGGCGCGGACGCTCGGCGATCCGGCCTCGATCTCCGAGGCCGTGGCTGTGCTCTCGCGCTCCGAGCGGCCTCTGCTTCTGGTGGGCAGCCAGTGGCGCTGGTCGGGCAGCCGAGACGGTCTGGCGAAGCTCTTGGAGGTCATGCCGCAGCCGACCTTCGTCAGCGGCATGGCGCGCGGCGCCTTGAGCGCCGAACACCCTTGTTCCTTCAAGCGCGCCCGCTCCAAGGCTCTCAAAGACGCCGACTGCGTCGTGGTCGTCGGCACACCCCTGGACTTCCGCTTGGGCTATGGTTCCAAGATTCCAGACGGCGCCAAGCTGATTCAGATCGACCTGGACGGCGCGGAGATCGGCCGCAACCGCAAGGTCGACGTGGGCATCGTCGGCGACGCTGACGCCATCTTGGGGCAGCTCGCCAGCCACGTGCGCCCCGAGCACGTCGCCGCCCGGGTCGCCTGGCTCGACCGCGTGCGCAAGATCGAAGAGGGGCTCGTGGCCAGCACCGCAGCAGAGCTCGAGAGCGACGCTGAGCCCATCAATCCCATGCGCCTCTGCGCCGAGATCAACCGCTTCATCGACGAGAAGACCATCGTCATTGGTGATGGCGGCGATTTCGTGGCGACGGCCGCGTATACGCTCGACGTCAAAGGGCTGGGCAACTGGATGGATCCCGGTCCTCTCGGCACGCTCGGCGTCGGTCCCGGCTACGCCATGGCGGCAAAGCTCGCTCGCCCCGACCACAAGGTCGTCATCCTCTACGGCGACGGCTCGTTCGGGTTCCACGCCATGGAATTCGAAGCCATGGTGCGACAGGGCATCCCTGTCGTCGGCATCATTGGCAACGACGCCTGCTGGACCCAGATCCATCGCGGCCAGGTCATGGTCTACGGCGAGTCGCACGCCGTCGCCACGACGCTCGACTACACCCACTACGAAGGTGTGGTCGAGGCGGTAGGCGGGCACGGCGAGTACGTCGAGAGGCTGGCCGATTTGCGTCCGGCGCTGGAGAGAGCGTTCGCCGCCGGAACGCCCGCGCTGGTGAACGTGAAGATCGGTGGTAGCGACTTCCGCAAAGGCGCGCTGTCGGTGTGACCGCGTGCAACGCTGTAGGGGCGCAGCGTGCTGCGCCCTCCCGATGGCGAAACTACTGGACGATGACTAGGCCAGCTTCCACGAGGCGCGTCGGGTGGACGCCGCAGCGGAAGCTGTAGCCGCCCGCCGTCGGGAAGGTCAAGAGCTGTTGGGCGCCGGGGGCGAGGACCTCGGTGCTGCCCAACGCGACATCATCGAAGAGGGCTTGGTGGGTGTCCGTGAGGGTGCCGTTGGTGAACGCCACCGAGCCGCCAGCGGGGATAGTCGCCGTGCCTGTGGAGAGTCCGGTCGATTCGAAGACGAACTCAGGGACGCAGGCCGAGTCGAGGCAGAGGCCGTTGGCTCCGCACGAGGTGCCGCACTGCCCGCAGTGCTCGCCGCTGGCTTTGACGTCGGTCCAGTGGCTGTCGCAACAGAGCAAGTCGACGCCGACGGCGCCACAGGCGGCGCCGCAGCAGGCTCCGCTCTCGCAGGTCGTACCGCAGGCGCCACAGTTGCTGGCGTCGCTGTCGAGGTCGAAGCACTCGAAGCCACCGATGGCGTTCTCGCAGCAGGTGCTGCCGGTAACGCACGGTGAGCCGCAGTTGGGCAGGTCGGGGACGAGGTCGGGAGCCGTGTCGACTTGGGTGTCCGCCACCGTGGTGGTGTCGTTCCCTTCGACGTCGGCGACGATGTCGAAGACGGTGTCGGTGTCGCCCCCGCATTGGGTCCCTTGGCACTGGGCATCGGGGTCCTTGCTGCCCCCCGAGTCGTCGCAACCCCACGAGAAGCAGAGAAGCCCAAGGAGAGAGAAGAGGATCGCGGACGATTTCATGGTAGATCTCGTTGAAGGAGCAGCGAAGCTCGGACGTCACAGGAACGGGCGATTCTCCAGGCTCGATTCGGTCCAGGCGGTTTCTTTTGCTGGCCGCTGGCCGCTGACCGCTAGGCGTCTCAGGTCCGCGTGCCTACGCGCGAAAATCCAATCGGAGTGTCTGATGAAGCGTTCGGTCATGCTGCTGTTCACTTTATTGTTGTTGGTCTCGTGGGCGCAAGCCGAGTCGGAGCCATATCCCGACGAGCTCTACGCGGCGCTGGTCCGAGAGTGTGTGGTGACGGGGGCGACACGGCAAGTCTGTGTCTGCCTCGTCGCGCGCATGCAGACCGAGGTCACGGTCGACCGGCTGATGGCTGGGGAGTTCACCGAGGAGTCCATCGCCAATTGGACGAAGGAGTGCGTGGCCATCACCAGCTTCGACGGCCCAGCGAACCCGCCCGTTGACGTCTCGACCGAGCCCGTCATCGCGTTGAGCTGCGACGGCGGCGGCGTGGCGAACTGCAAACACATTGCCGGCTGCTTCGCGTCCTGCTCCGACAAGCCCTGCATGCAGAGTTGCCTCGACAATGGCTCCCAGAAACACTGCGAGCTGTTCTTGCAGCTGCTGAGCTGCAGCCAGAGCTGCGCTGGCGACCTGACCTGCATGGAGAGCGCGTGTTCGGACGAGGTGCGCTCGAGCTGTCGGGAGTGAGGTCCGTACGGCCAGTCGCTGAGCGAGAGTGGGGCTTGTTGGCACGGTCGCCGATTCCGTTTCGAACTGGACGCGGGCCGGCACTTCCTTATCATGGAACTCCGGCCGTAGTTCACGCTGCCCAAAAAACAAAGGGGCTGCCGATGGCCGCCGCTTTGTTTTTGGGCGATTGCTCTCAGTCGGCGAACGAGGCCATCACCTTCAACAGGTAGTCCCACACGAGCCCGATGGAGCCGATGTGGATCTTCTCGTCAGGGCTGTGCGGGTTCTTGACTGTCGGGCCCAGCGAGATCATGTCCATGCCGTCGTTTTTGGCGCCGATGATGCCGCACTCCAAGCCCGCGTGAATGACCTCCACGACGGGCTTTTTGCCGTACATCTCCTCGTAGATGCGGACGCAGCGCGCCAACAGAGGGGAGTCCATGTTGGGCTGCCAGGAGGGGTAGCCGTTGCCGCTCTCGGCGCGCCCGCCGGCCAAGCGGGCGATCCCTTCGATGCGCAAGGTGAGCGCGCGCATACGGCTCATGACCGAGCTGCGTTGGCTGGTCTTGATGGTCACGGACTCGCCCACCATCGCCAGGATCGCCTCGTTGTTCGAGGTCTCGACGAGGCCAGGGATGTCGGTGGACATGGCCGCGACCCCGTGTGGGATGGCCATGACGAAATCGACCAGCTTGCGAGCGCCAGCAGCGCTCATGACGCGTTTCGGGGCCTCGGCTCTGGGCGTCAGGACTAGCTTGAGGTTGGGGTCGGTGTTGGCGAACTCGGCGCGCAAGAGCGACTGTTGAGCGTCGAGGGAGGCCTTCACAGCGTCGACCGCGCCAGCCGGGATGAACAACCCGGCCCGCGCGTCGCGCGGGATGGCGTTGTGGGCCGAGCCGCCTTTGAGGTCGAAAGGCTTCACACCGTGGGGCAAGAGCGCCTCGATGGCGCGAACCATCACGCGCAAGGCGTTGGCGCGCATCTCGATGATGTCCACGCCCGAGTGGCCGCCGGTCATTCCCCCCGCGACGAAGTCGAACGCTTGGTGTCCAGCCGGGGCGTTCTCGTGCTCAAGGTCGAGGGTGAGCAGGGTGTCCATGCCGCCCGCACATCCAACGGTCAAGACGCCCTCGTCCTCGGAGTCGAGGTTGAGCAGGATCTTGCCTTTGATGAAGCCTGGCTCGATGGCGTTGGCGCCGGTCAGACCGGTCTCCTCGTCGACGGTGAAGAGCAGCTCCAAGGGGGGATGGGCCACAGCCGGGTCCGAGGCCGCGACCAACCCCATGGCCAGAGCGATGCCGTTGTCGGCGCCGAGGGTCGTCTGGTTCGCTCGCAGCCACTCGCCGTCATAGACCAGCTCGATGGGATCCTTGCTGAAGTCGTGCGAAGACTCGGGAGTCTTCTCGCAGACCATGTCGACGTGACCCTGCAACACGACGATGGGGGCGTTCTCGATGCCCTTGGTGCCAGGCACCGCGATGAGAATGTTGCGCACGCTGTCTGTGCGCACCTCGAGGCCACGTTGCTCGGCCCAAGCTTTGAGCCAATCGCAGATCTGGTCTTCGTTCTTGGACCGGCGGGGGATCTTGGAGATCTCGGCGAACATATCCAGAACTTTGCGGGTCATGTCGTGCGGCGAAGTCATGTTCTTTGTGCTCCTTTGCGAGGTCGGCGAGGCAAAGAAGAGCGTCTACCACAAAGCCAGGGGGACGGGTAGTCGATCCCGTCACTAGGCTAGTGCCCGTCCGGAAATACCCCATCTGCGGCGTCGCCTTCCTCCCTCGCTCCTCGGCGTACCGGTGTACGCCTGCGTCGCTCGGT
>PFUG01000666.1:7771-14966 GCA_002789955.1 Deltaproteobacteria bacterium CG_4_9_14_3_um_filter_63_12
GTCGTCGGCTCCTTGCACCTGGGGCATTTCCGAACGGGCACTCACAAGATGTCCTTTGGGGAGAGTTCAGAGTTCGGTCGCATTTTCCACCGAACTCAGCAAAACACGCCATTTCAAGATGGACACTAGGCTAGGCGGACCGTTTGGGTTTTTGCGGCGGCATTTAAGAAGCAAAACCCCAATCATAGACGACGAATCTGTTCCTTCAACAGGGGCTCGATCGCGAGGAGACGTCGTTTGACCTGCAGGCGCTCCTCGGCTTGGGGCCCGAGCGTCCGCAGACGCTCTAACTCCGCCACAAAACGTTGCGGCGCTGTGCGCGGACCCTCCGGAAGAATTTCGACCAGCTGCGCACTCGACAGCCGCGACCCCAGGCACGCCAAGACCGGAGCCCAAGCCGCAGCCGGCTCGAGCTCGAGCTCGTCGGCGGCGTCGATGAGCTCGAGGACCTCCTCGTGTCGAATCGGCACCAGGGACTCGGCCGCGGGCTCCAGCCACAGTCCGAGCAGCGTACACCGAAACGCCTCCGCCGGTCGCCAGGTCTCCTCGAAGAGCCGACCCAGATAGAGCGAGGCGAGCCCGTCGCTAGGGTCAGCCTCCACCGCCCGCACCAAGAAAGACTCCGCGGTGCCCAACATCCCAGCCTCGAGGGCCAAGGCGCCAACGGGCTTGCCGTCGGACAGGCGCGCCGAGTCGCCGTCCTCGGCGACCCGGCGCGCCATCACGTGTTGCACCAACTGAGTCTGCAGCACTCGCCGCATCCCCGACGGCATCCCGTCGAAGAGCTTCGGCGTCGCCTCCCTCGCGTCATCCGCGAGGAGACAGAGCGCATCGACGCCCTCGTCGAGCGCCGCCTGCAGAGTCCCGGCCCAGGCGGCCCAGGGCACGTCGGACTGCGGAAACCGCCGCAAATGCTCGGCGTGCACGGTCAGCAGCTCGCTGGGAGCGAGCGCACGAATAGCCTCCATCACTCGGTCGGTGTTCGGATCGAACAGAGTGCGAAGGTTCTTGGGAACAGGAAACCGAGGCGTCGCCTCGACCTCCTGCGGTTCCTCAGGGGGCTCGGGCGCGACGGTCGGAACCGGCGGCCCCCCGAAGAGGCCATTCTGTACGGCGCGGAGCAACCGCAAGGCGTGCTCAGGAGGCGTTGGCTTCTTCATGTCCCTCAGGTCCAGCGGTGTTGACGCACTCCAAGCCCAGCAGCGAGTCCAACAGTCCCGAACGCTCGGCGCGCAGGGCCGCCATTTCGCTCTCAGGAAGAGCCCGAGAACGCAGCCACTGCCTTACACGCCTCATGCGGTCAAGGCGATCGCGGACGTTGAGAGCCGCAAAGGCAGACGCAACGACAAGAACCCAGCCGGACAAGGCCCAGCCGCCGTCGAAGAGAAAGAAACAAACGACCCCGTAGACGGCCAGGAAGATGGGGAAAATCACGTAGCTGCCGAGGATCTTGGCCGTGGACAGCTCGTCGGGCTCGCTGGCCAGCCGTCCGGCGGCCCAGCCAATGATGCGGTAGGGCGGCCAGAAGAGGAGCATGCCCACTAACCCCAAGGGCGCCAGCAAGCCCAGCAACGCTGCCTCCCATAGCCACTCGCCCGCACGTTGGCTCCGCGCCTGGAGCGCCGCGACGTCGCGGTCGAAAATCCGGTGGATCTCGAGCTTTTCGAAGTACCGCTCGACAGGACCGTCGAGGCCCGCCGCCCGCACGGCTTGGAGGGCGCAGCGCGCGCGCCTCAGCGCCTCGCGGCGGCGCTGCATCCAGTGGCAGCTCGGCCCCCTCTCCCCCGAAACCGGAGAGGGGGAATCCGACTTCGTTGCTGGGGTTTCGCCGGCACCGGAATCGGGCGAATCGAGCCGCCTCGCGCCCCTGCGCTCATCGGCGCTGGGCGGCGCCTCGAGAAGCAAGCTCGCGACGCGCTCCAAGAGGCGCTGGGAGGGCTCGTCGCCGGTCAGCGTCGAGCTCTCCTCGAGGAGGGCTCGCAGCGTCTCGGTCACAGAGCGCAGGTCGTCACTGGGCGCGCGCACGAACGGCGCCGAGGGCCCGAAGTGAATCAGGACCCGAGAGCGAAAGCTCGTCTTGTGGTCGAAGTCGATGAAGATGGGCTGCAGGCTGATGGCGCGGTCGGGCTGGGTGCCCAGCAGGATGCGCGCAGCGCCGGTCTTGAACGGCGCGATGCAGGGGGCGTTGTGGCTGATGCCCTCGGGGAACATCAGGATGTTCTCGCCTGCGTCGAGGGCGTCGATGACCCGCGCGAACATGGCGTCGTTGTCGACATCGTCGCCGCCGACGTCTTGTCGTCGGTGGACGGGGACGGCGCCAGTCGCGCTGAGGAAGGGGACGATGACGGGGTTGTCCCAGAGCGTCGACTTGGCCAACGGCGACATGGGCAGGGGCGCGAAGGCCAGGACCAGCCCGGGATCGACCAGGCCGTTGTGGTGGTTGCCGTAGAACAAGCGTCCTCCGACCTTCTCGTCGGGGAGCTCGCCGCTGAGCTCGATGCGCCGAAAGTAGATCGCCAACACGATCTTGATGGAGCCCTTGAGCAATGCCCTCAACATGGGTCGTCGAGCTCCTCGAGGACGGCGCGCATCTGGGTGGTGCGGCCGGCATCGTCGAGCTTTCGACAGTGGCTCTCGGCGAGGACGTAGACGGCACGGGCGCGCTGGGGTTCGCCAGCGGGCTTGGCGCGCCCCGCGGCGATCTCGGCCCACAACTCCATGGCGAAGTAGGGGCTGCCCGCAACGAGCACTTCATCGGACTCGGTGGCGGCCTCGTAGTCGACCAGACCAAAGTCCAGAACCCTGATGATTCCTGGGTGCTCGAGGCGCGCGACGGCTCGGACCTCGGCGTTGACGCCGACCCGAAAGTTCGGTTTGTGCAGCAAACGCGCGGTCATGATCTTGACCGCCGCGGGGCTGTGGTCGGCTCCACAGGTGGCTCGCCAGCTCTGGCTCATGCCCCCCGCGCCGCAGCTCTCGACCAGGTCGAAGGGGCCTAGGGCGATGGGCTCAGGCATCATCCCATCCCTCTGTCGCCGCTGGGGAGTCAATCCTCTGCTCGAGTCGAGCTGTGTTCTTGTCGGGCTTCATTCGATGGTTTTCGCGCGCTCGCACGATCGGGTCAGCCCCAGCTTGCAGGCCTTCTCGTAGTAAGTCTTGGCTCGGACCAAAGCCTGCTCGCCCGTGAGATTCTGCTCGTAGATGACGGCCAGCCCGTCGCAGGCGGTGGCGATGTCGCCATCGCAGGCCAGCTTGAAGAGGTCGCGAGCCTTGTTGTAGTCGCGCTCTGTGCCGGCACCGCCGAAGAACTGCATGCCCAGCTCGGCGCAGCCGTCGACGTAATGGGCGTCACAAGCGGCCTGCAGCGTCGCGGTGGCGTGCGTCATGTCCACCTCGCCACCCGTGCCGTCGCGGTACATGACGCCGAGCTCGACGCACACCCCGCGCACCTCTAGGGTGCAGAGTTTTTCGTAGAGGCCGCGCGCCTTCTTCAGGTCCTGGCCACCGCCTTGGCCCTCGGCGTACATTCGTCCGAGCCGCTCACAGGCCGTTACCGACTGGCCGACGCAGGCCTTGGCGAAGAGTTCGCGCGCTTTGGCTTGGTCCAAGGCGACGCCATCGGCCATGTCGTAGTGTTTCGCCGCGTCCTCGCAGCCCTGGACGTCCTTGAGGGCACACATCTTCTCGAAGAGCGCGACCATGCGGGCCAGGTCGTATTCGACGCCTTTGCCGACCTGGTAGAAACCGGCCAGGAATCGACAGCTGGTCACGCTGCCCTTGTCGCAGGCGGCGCGACAGCTGTCGGCGGCGTCATCTTGGGCGCATTTTTGCTCGTCGCTGCGCTCGTCGGCCGGCGGCGGCGTAGAGCAGGCGAGGGGGGCGACGAGGCCAACGAACGCGAGGAGAATTGAGAGGAGACGGAGCGGCGAGCGAACCATGGTTGGGGTCCTCGAGCGAGATTACCGAGAGGACGACCCGATCTCCGCACCGCAAGTCATGGGAATGACGCGAAAATGGGTCGTAAGCCAGAGAGGCAAACATCCGAGGAAGCGGCTGGGTGGCACTCTAGCATGTGAAAGCGTCTGGGGGCCAAGGCCGGTCGGGGGGCGAGTGTTCGTTGGGTCTCTGACCGGGAAGCATTGGTCCAGAAGGTTATGGGCTTCGCTGGATGGCTAAAAGCCCACGGAAAGCGTGATGCACCGGGCAAACTTCAGCGCCGGCTGGCAACGCCCTGATCTCTAAAGACAAACAAGAAACCAAAAAAAAACAGGAAACCTTTCCCTCCCACTGGCCGACAACGGACATCACTGAGCGCAAGGGCACCTCGCCCCACACCCGCTAAGGCCCTCCGTCATGAGCCAGACAAACTCCAATTCGTCCCCCATCGCGAGTAAACTAAGTTCGCTAAGCGGCCAGCCACGAGAATATTCTTGTCTAGCGGTCAACGGCCAGAAAAAGAATTCCTTCCTCCGCCGACTCGAGTCCGCTGCGCCCACCACCGTCTGCGACGTCATCAAAGAGCGCACGCTCATCTGCCTGCGTCGCTGGCTCGCCCTCTCCCTACAGAGCGGTCGAGTTCAGGCAAACGCTGACCGCCTCGACCTCGTCAACGACAGCGAGGCCACCTCACTGGTGCTGCACCGCAAGCCCCCCGTCGGCCTCCTCGACTCCCTCGACGCCCAGCTCGACGCCCTCGACGAAGCCCTCCAAGCCCGCCTCTCCCAGCCCGACAGCGACGACCCCATCGAGGTCCGCCTCGCCGAGCTCGTCGCGGAGCTCGGCTGCGACTGGGCCGCGACCTCCGCCCTCTGCTTCGCCATCGCCCCCGCGCTGGACAGCGACGTCGCTCGCCTCTTTCGCCTGGCCTGCAACAGCGTCCTGCCCACCATCGAGTTTCTCGTGCGGCTGGGCGATCCCGACGGCGCCCAGGACCTCGACGCGCTGCGACTCCTCGCTCCCAACCATCCCTTGCAGCGCAGCGGCCTCTGGTCGATCCGGACAGAACGAGCCCAGTCCGCGCCGCTGGGCGTACAGGTCGCCCTGCACCCAGCCCTGCTCGGCACGCTCCTCGGCCTCGAGACCGACTGCGACTTGCCCATCGGCGTCGAGCTCGTCGCCCACCCAGACGGACTTGACACGCTCTGCATCGAGCTCTCCACCCTCCAGCGCATACGCTGGGCCCTGTGCCGCAATCCGCACGCCGTCCTCCTCTACGGAGACGACGGTCTAGAAGTGCCCGAGCTGGCGCAAGCGCTGGCGAGCCAGAGCGGCGGCCCGGTGGTCTGCCTCGACGTTCCACTCTTGACCGCGGCCCCCAAGGCCGAACAGGCCTGTCGCGAGGCCTTCTTCCATGCGCGCATTCTGCGCGGAAGCGTCGTGCTGAACAGGGTCGAGTCCCTCTGGGGCTTGGGAGCTGGGGCGCCCGAAGCCGCGCTCGTGCGCACCTTGGTCCGCTGCATCGCCGACGCCAGCGCCCCCACCTTCCTGACCGCAAGTGTGCGGGTCGACGCCGTCACGCGGAGCCTTGGCGGCTGTCTGCCGATCGAGGTCGAACCCCCGACACTGGCCACGCGTGTAGCCTTTTGGCAGTCCCAAATGGTGGACCTGCCCTGCGGCGCGATCGATCACACCACGCTCCTGACCACCTTTCCGTTGTCGCCGGCCGAGCTGCGGCGATTGCGCGTGGCCTTCCTGCAAGAGCTGGCCGGCAAAGGCCGCCGCGCCGTCATCTCGGACCGCAAAGCGTTGGAGCTCGCGCGCCAGGTTATCCGCGACGACTTCGAGGGGTTGGCGCGGCGAGTGACCTTGGGGTTCGTGTGGGACGACCTGCGGCTCCCCGAGGAGGCGCACGACAAGCTGCGCCAGCTCACGAGCTTCGCCGCGCACCGCGGTGAGGCGACGGCGCTGCTCGGGGAACAGTTCAAGTTGGCCTATGGACAGTCGGTGTCTGCGCTGTTCAAGGGGCCTCCCGGAACGGGCAAGACCATGGCCGCGCAAGTGTTGGCGCGAGAGCTCCAAGCCGAGCTCTACCAAGTCGACCTGAGCCAAATCGTCAGCAAATACATCGGCGAGACCGAGAAGAACCTCGGCCGGCTCTTTGCGGAGGCCAGGCGGCGCAACGCCGTGCTGCTCTTCGACGAGGCCGACAGCCTCTTCTCCAAGCGCACCGCCGTCTCGAGCTCCAACGACCGTCACGCCAACGCGGTGGTGAACTTCCTGCTCCAGCAACTCGAGGCCTACGACGGCGTGCTGCTGATGACGACCAACAATCCAGCCGCCATCGACCCAGCGTTCATGCGGCGGATTCGTTTCCACATCGAGTTCCCGGCCCCGGAAGCCGAGGACCGGTTGGAGCTGTGGCGGACCCTCGTGCCCGCCTCGCTCTTCGCCGCGCATGCAGACGACTTCGACAAGCTCGCCGAAGACTTCGAGCTCTCGGGCGGCCACATCAAGAACGCGCTCCTGTTGGCCGCCAGCATGGCCGTCGCCGAGCGCGGCGCGATCACCATGGAGCACGTGCGCAGCGCGTGCATCAACGAGCTGCGCCAGCAAGGACATCTGGTGCGCGACGAGGGGTGAGGGCTATGCAGCGGGAGCCGACCCGCGCGCCAACGAGGTCTGCGACAGCCTCGACAACGACTGCGACGGCGAGGTTGACGAATTCAAACCCCTGTGTTCGCTTCTCCACCGATCCACACACTCAACCAGGCCACAGGAGGCTCTGCGATAAGATCGAAGCAATATCGATAGCATACCGCTCGAACCCGGCGATTTTCATGGCAGGCTCGCCACTTCTGCCAAGCACATCTAGTGAATACCAACGCTCGAGGCGGTCATGCTGTGCCCGCCGTCGAAGGTCAAAAAAGGAACGCTATGTATTGTCAGACCTGTGGAACCCCAAATGACGACAACAACTTCAAGTGCATTCAGTGTGGAGGCGTCCTTCCACGCGCCGAACTCGCGGGGCCCGCAGCCTGGTCAAACGGTCGACACGCCGCTCAGCAAGAACGAATACCTCATCTACACGATCGCCTTCCTGTTCATCCCGTGCGTCAACGTGCTCGTGAGCTCTATTCTGTATTACATCTGGAGAGCCAAGCAGCCCAACCGAGCCAACCAGATGAACCGGCTAGTGTAACGCTTCACATGTGTCCGTGCTTATGAGCGTGGCCTTTCAGGGAAGCAGGGCTCTGCC
>PFUG01000083.1 GCA_002789955.1 Deltaproteobacteria bacterium CG_4_9_14_3_um_filter_63_12
AGAGCCCTGCTTCCCTGAAAGGCCACGCTCATAAGCACGGACACATGTGAAGCGTTACACTAGCGAGTGCCCGTCCGGAAATACCCCATCTGCGGCGTCGCCTTCCTCCCTTGCTCCTCGGCGTACCGGTGCGTGGCATACGTCGCTCGGTCGTCGGCTCCTGACACCTGGGGCATTTCCGAACGGGCACTCGCAAGATGTCCTTCGGAAAGGATTCAGAGTTCGGTCGCATTTTTCACCGATCTCAGCAAAACACGCCATTTCAAGATGGACTCTAGCTATCGCTAGCGGTCAGCAACGACAAAGGCCCACAGCGATGCTGTGGGCCTTTGTCGTCGAACGCTGGCGACTATTTGTCGTAGGCGTCGTCGAGCAGCTCTTGGGCGCGGCCGCCAACTTTGTCGACGAACATTTTGTGGACGACTTTGCATTTCTCGGCGACCTCGGCCTTCTGCTCGTCCGTGAAGTGGACGATTTTGACGCCTGCGGCCTCCATGTTCTCGACGAGCTTGGGCATCATCTTGCCGACCAGCTTGCGTCCGAGCTTGAGCTGGACGTCTTGGTCGAGCATCACGACCTCTTGCAGGTCGGCTGGGAGAGAGTCGTACCAATCCTTGTTGTAGACGATCATCGCGGGTTGGTAGATGTGGTCGCTGACGATCCAAGTCTTGATGTACTTGTGCCAGCCGGCCGCGTAGGCGTAGAGGGGCGTGTTGTCGAAGCCGTCAATGTTGCCCTGGGCAAGCCCGGAGCCGACTTCGCTGACGGGCATTTGGACCGGATTCCCGCCGAGCGCCCGATACATCTCTTCATGGAACCAGGCCTCTTGGGAGCGCATCTTGAGCGAGGCGAGGTCTTCGATCCCTTTGAAGTCGTCCTTGACGACGGCGAAGTTGCGGAAGCCGTTCTCGCCCACGACGTAGAGTTTGAAGCCGTTGGCCTCGAGGATCTCGGAGATGGGTTTGGTCAGCTTCTCGTCGACGATCTTGTAGGCGGTGTCGAGGTCCTTGAACAAGCCACAGAGCTCGAACACGGCGACCTCGGGGACCTGTGAGGCGATCGCGGCGGTGGAGCCGGCGAAGGCTTGGAGGTCCGCCCGTTTCAGCTGTCGCACCATCGAGACTTCGTCGCCCATCTTGCCGCCGAAGTGGAGCTTGACCTTGATGCGGTCGTCGCTGGCCTTCTCGATGGTCTTTTTGAACATCGTGAGCTGCTTGCCCCAAGGGGTGTCTTTGGTCGCGATGGTTCCCAGGTTGAGCTCATACTCATAGTCGCCAGCGAAGACCGGCGAACCCCAGACGACCGCCAAGCTCAGGAACAGACACACCACACCACGTCTCATCGCTCACTCCTTTCTTTGCCCCCACCGATGGCGAGGTCGCTCGTTGCGTCACGGTTGCGTCTCCCAACGAAGTGGTGAGGCGCCCATGTTCTTTTGGATTCTCTTGCTCGACAACCGGCTGATTTGACCGCGGTGGCTCGCCGATGATTCATCGGCGAGTCCAGCTCAGAAATAGTCGTCGATCGTGTCGAGCAGCTGCTTGGCTTTGCGCTTCTCGATTTGGTTCTCGGCCTCGATGGCTGGATCTGCTCCATCTGGCGCGGCGAGCACCGCGTTGAGTTGGGCTTCGAAGAGGGCCTTGTCATTGGTCTTGATGCCATAGAGCTCGGCGTAGAGGACGCGAGTCGCCAAGTAGTTGGGCGCCCCAGCGATGGCGGCTTCGAAGTTCTGCTTCGATTGGGGGAGATCTCCGGTGGGGAAGGGCAACTTGGTGTAGAAGCTCCCAAAATATCGGTTAGGGGCTCGGTAGAAGTAGTCGGGGTCGAGGGTCATTACGCGCTCCATGGTCGCCTTGATCGAGTCGACGCGGCTCAAGGCCTCGTCCAAACCCTTGATCAGTGCCCACTTGCCGATGTTCGCGGACCACCAGTACATGGCGTCGACGGCGCCCTCGTCGAGATTGCCGATCGCCTGCCCCATGGGCTTCTCGTAGAGGATGGCCTTGCGGAAGTCGGGGCTGTAGACGGCCATAGCCTTCTCGGCGTTGAGGGTGCCCTTGTCGTGGGCGGCCATCATGGGCTCGGCGACGTCATCGACGTCATCGGCGTCGAAGCGGATGTGCCCATCGGCGAGGAAGTAGTAGGCCCGTGCGAGGGAGACGTAAGCAACGTAGACCTTCTGACGGCGCTGCTCTGAACTCAAGCCCTCGCTCTGGGTGTCGATGGCCTTCTCCCAGGCGGTGATGGCGGTTGTGAGTTGCTTGCGGTCGGCGCGTTGCTCCCAGGCTGCAGCCGCTTCGTTCATCAAGGCGCCGAAGTCACCCGCAGTTTTCCCGCCGATGAGTTCGTCCTCGGTCTGCACAGCACCTTGCTCGCGACCTGGACCACATGCGATGGCCAATACGCAGGCGAACGCACACATTACGGTGAGTAGTCCCTTCCTCATCTCGATACTCCCTGCACAGGTCAACCAACGAACCGCGCCCAGCAGAACCCGACAGACAGCCGTCCTGCAGTGCGCGATCAAATCAAGGCGCGGCACCCGATGGCGAATGGTCTCAACGGTCGGTGCGCAGGGCACTGAAGCGACTTGCGATTGACCGAAAAGAGAATACCCACAGAAAGGGTGTCACCCCCTGAACTCGCGACAGATACGAAGATGCACCGGTCCCTACACCTGGCACGGCCTTGGTGTCAAGCGGGGCCTTCTACAGGCGTCCACAGGAGACGGGGTCGCGAGGAGGTCCTCGCGATCAGCCTAGTTGGGAAGGGCACCGGTTGAATGGCTCGCGTCCTCGAGCGAGGTTTTGGCAATCTCGACGACTGGGTGCGGCTTCCCTTGGGTGAGGGGCGGAGCGCAGCCCTGCCAAGGGACGGCGATAATGGCGACGAGGATCAAGATCAGTAGGACAATTGCCTCTGGATCTTCGTCCCGCCACCGCCAAACATGCTTTGTGCCAACGTCAGACGACTGTGCCATCGGTGTCCCTTTCTCAGTGGCCATGTCCATCGTGGGACTCAGGCGCCTGGTCAGGCATTGGGGCCACGATTGGGTCGATTCGGATGGTGTTCGCCTCGACTTTGGCTGCGTCTTCTTCAGGGAGGACGTTGAGCCCGGCGGCTCGCGTCTCGCCTTGCGGTCCGTAAGCCACTTCGACGCCCTGGAAGTCCTTCATCGCGTCGCTGGCGATTTCGATGAAGGGAGTGGGGTACACACCGATCAACAAGGTAAAGAACGCGCTGATCGCCAAAGCGAAGCCGGTCAATTTGCTGCGCAGCACTGGGACCTCGCCGTTGCTCTCTTTCATGTAGAGGTGAACGACGACCCTCAAGTAGTAGTAAGCGCCTGCGACGCTGGCCATGAAGGCGATCGCGACGAGCCAGATGAAGCTGTTGTCCCCGCTGATTTCGCCGGCGACGATGGCGGTTCGGAAGACATGGAATTTGCCGACGAACCCGGCGGTCGGAGGAATGCCAGCGCTCGAAAGCATGAAGACGACGAGGATGAAGCCGATGGCAGGGTACTTGTAGCCGAGGCCAGAGAGGTCGTCGTAGGTCGTGACCTCGCGATGGCGATTCCCAAGATAGGAGAGCACGCCGAACGCTCCGAGCGTCGCGAAGGTGTAGGTCAGGAGGTAGAAGAGGACCGAGGAGGCGCCTGCGTATCCTGAGATGCCAGCGCCCGCTCCGGTGTATCCCGCGGCAACCAAGCCGATGGTCGCGTAGCCCGCGTGGGCAATCGAGCTGTAGGCCAGCATCCGCTTGACGTTGGTCTGTACGATGGCCATCAGGTTTCCAACGATGATCGTGATGATGGACAAGTAGAACAGCATCTTGACCCAACCTTGGGAGTCAATTCTCGTCGCCTCGACGCCCAGGCCGATAAAGAGCAAGCGAATCAGCGCGGCAAAGGCCGCTGCTTTGACCGCAGTGGCCATGAAGCCGACGGTCGAAGAGGGCGCGCCGGTGTAGGCATCTGGCGTCCACATGTGGAAGGGCACGAGCGCGACCTTGAAGGCCATGCCCACGAGGAGCATCAAGCAACCGATGTAAAAGAGAGGGTCTAACGTGCTGGTCGCGTTGACGTCGTCGGTCATGTGGACGAGGACGTTGTCGCCACTGCTGGCGCTGGCGCGTACGGCCGCGGCGATGCCTTCGAGGCTGGTCCCACCCGTGGTCCCGTAGATGAGAGCCATTCCGTAGAGGAAGATCGCGCTGGCGAAGGCTCCGAGGAAGAAGTACTTGGTCGCCGCCTCTGCAGACTTTCCGTCGGCTCGGAAGAAGCCGACCAAGACGTAGATCGCGATGGACATGATCTCCAAGCCGAGGAACACCATGAGTAGGTCGCCAGCGGCGGCCATCAACATCATGCCGGTCGTCGCGAGGATGATCAGTGCGTAGTACTCACCGCGCTCGGCCCCATGTTCGCGCAGGTACCTCGGCGAAACCATGATGGTCAGGATCGCGGCGAGGACGAAGAGCGCGTTGAGGAACGTGCTGAAACCGTCGTGGTAGATCAGCTTGCCGAATGCCGGTCCAGCCTCGACGTTGCCATGCATGTACCACACGCTGGCCAAGGTCAGGACCATGCCGGCGGTCGCAATGTGGGCCACGTAAGCACGAGGCTTGTCCGTCCGGTGAAACACGTCCACCAGAATCACCACCGTCGCTGCGACAAGGGCAACAAAGAACGGCAGGAGAGCGATGAGGTCTGTACTCTTGATGAGCATCACACGTTTCCGTTTGAAGACAAGTGAGTCTGTCTCGTGAGTTCGAACGTCTCGGTCACCGCAGGAGAGCTGGAATCACTACAGCCTCTTTGACGACATCGTCTTCGAGGGCGAGTCCAACCACGACACCAGAGGACGCCGACATCATTTGAATCGAGGCGTTTGCGCGAAGAAGATAGCTCTGCTCGGCCGTCACGACCGCATCATCGCTGGTGCTCTCGAACTCAGAAGTCCGGAAGCGGAGGGCGAGGCGTTCGGCGTGCGGATAACCGCTCAAATCCACCGACACTTCGGCCTCACCATCGGAGACGCGGTCCCGTTCGAGCTTCGAGTTGAAGATACGGAAGAACTCTTGGCTGCTCGGGCGAATGTCGTCCAGCATGACGTTGGGGAATACTCCCATAAGGAAGACCAGCGCGATGATCGGCAGAAGGTAGATCACCTCTCGCGCATTGAGATCCTTGATCTCGCGATTCTTCGGGTTCGACAACGGACCGAACATGACGCGCTGGAACATCCAGAGCAGATACACGGCACCGAGGACCATGCCGGTGGCCGCGAAGATCGCCAGGACTTGTCCCCAGCCACCGATCAGGGTGCCGCTCACGAACGTGCCAGTGAGCACCAGGAATTCACCGACGAAGCCGTTCATGCCTGGCAAGCCAGCGCTCGAGAGCACGATGATCATGAAGAACACCGCGAAGACGGGGATCTGCTGCGTGAGCCCGCCGTACTCTTTGATCTCACGAGTGTGTCGACGCTCGTAAAGAATCCCGATGCAGAGGAAGAGCCCGCCTGTGGAGATGCCGTGGGCGAGCATCTGGAAAACCCCACCCTCGAAGCCTTGGGGAGTGAGCGCCATCAGGCCGAGCACAACGAACCCGAGGTGGCTCACCGACGAGTAGGCGATGAGCTTCTTGACGTCCTTCTGCACCATCGCGACCAGAGCGCCGTAGATGATGCCAATGACCGCCAACGAGCCAATCAAGGGCGCCATCTCGACGACCGCGCTGGGGAAGAAGGGCATGGCAAAGCGGAGCATGCCGTAGGTGCCCAACTTCAGGAGCACCGCCGCTAGGACGACCGAACCAGCGGTGGGAGCCTCGGTGTGGGCGTCGGGCAACCACGTGTGAAGGGGGAAAAGGGGGACCTTGATGGCGAAGGCGAGGAAGAAGGCGCCAAAGAGCCAGAGCTGTTCCGTCGTGGTTAACGGGACGGCGAGGAAAGCGCTAAAGCCGAACGAATAGCTGCCATCGAGGGTGACGGCGCCGGTCTTGAAGTAGATGTAGAGGATGCCGACCAGCATCAGGACCGAGCCCACCATCGTGAAGATGAAGAACTTGACGGTCGCGTAGATGCGCCGCTGCCCACCCCAGACACCGATGAGCAGAAACATCGGGATGAGCATGGCCTCCCAGAAGATGTAGAACAGGAACATGTCGAGGGAGATCAGCGTGCCAACTACGGCGAATTCTAAGAAGAGCAGGGAGATGTAGTACTCCTTCTGCCGCTTCTGGATGTACTTGAAGCTCGACAGCATCATGATCGGGCCTAAGAATGTGGTCAGAAGAACCAGCCACAAGGCGATCCCGTCGATGCCCACGAGGTATGAGACGCCGAACTGGGGAATCCAATCGTGGGTCTCCACGAACTGAAACGCGTGGTAGTCCGACTTGAACCCGACGAGCAGCACGAGGCTCAACCCGAACTCGACCAAGGACACCACCAAAGCGATGGTGCGCACCATGGCGTGTTGTTCACTCGGGAAGAAGAGCAACGACGCGGCGCCAAGGAGCGGAATCAGCAAGACCAGCGTCAACCACGGGACGTTGACGTCGAGTCCAACCTGAGCTGTCATCAAAAGTGTGTCCATCGTCTACCTTCTGGCCGACCACGTTTCGTTTGAGCAGTGTGATCGTCACTGGCCTATTGATCCGTCGCCCGTTAGCGAAGAAATCCCTTCAGTTCTCGCGGTCCGGCGAGCCTCAGATCAGAGCAACACGAGATAAAGAATGGCGACCATGCCCAGCATGACGTACGCGGCGTAGCGCTGCAGGTCCCCGTTTTGGAAGTACTTCAGCATGCTTCCCCCCATCTCGTAGAGCCAAGCGGCGCCGCGAACCATGAGGAAGTCGATGAGGATCACATCGATGACGCTGTGGGAGATTTTCCCGAGCCAAAGCGTGCCGCGAATGGCGGTCTTGTCGTAGAGCTCGTCGACGTAATACTTGTTCGAGGACCAGCGGTGCAGTCCTGCGAAACGGCTGGCCATATCCACCGCGACGCTCGGACGTTTCACGTACATGAAGTAGGCGAGCGCCATTCCTGCAAAGGCGACGACGACGCTGAGGGCCATGAGACCCCACTCCCAGGCGAGCTCTGTCGTGTGCGTCAGCTCTTGATAGCTGATTCTCGAGAGCGCTTCGGGCGTGCCTGGCGCCGCGGGGCTGCTGGTGAGCACCGAGTTCAGCCAGAGCTGCAAGGTCTCGAGGGAGAGATTTCCGCCCGACAACAGATGCGGCATCCCGAGATACCCGGCGACGATCGCCAGGAGGGCCAACGCCGTCAAAGGAACCGTCATGCTCGTTGGGCTCTCGCTGATGGTGGGAGCAAGCTCCTCGCCCGCGCGGCACTCGCCCTCGAACGTCACGAAGTAGAGGCGGAACATGTAGAAGGCGGTCAGACCCGCCGTCAGCGTCCCGACGCCCCAGAGCACCCAGCTGAGGATGACCCCCGTCGTCCCCGGGAATTGATTGAACCAGGCGTACCAGAGGATCTGATCCTTCGAGAAAAAGCCGGCCAGGA
>PFUG01000007.1:0-1862 GCA_002789955.1 Deltaproteobacteria bacterium CG_4_9_14_3_um_filter_63_12
GGTTCTGTGAGAGCTGGGGACGGGTAACCGTCCCTGGCTACTCGACCGACGCCGCAGATGGGGTATTTCCGGACGGGCACTAGGCTTCGCTCGCTTCAGGCCAAGTGAAGCGACCAGGTCCTTTGCCCGTGGTGGCGAGCCAAAAAAGAATTCTTGCGCTTGTCACATCGGTGTATGGATAGCGTTCCTTCACGCAACTCCGAGAATCACACTCAAAGCTTTTCCCATCGAGAGGAAGTCATGAAGAAAGTCGCCTTGAACAAGATCGTCGCGGTCGAAAAGACCGTGAAGTCCACGTCCTACAAACAGCTCACGGCGGTTCACCACACCCTGCAAAAGTCCTCGCTGTTGTCGGGGATCTCGCGCACCTATCGCCCGAAGGACGACGAGGGTGACCACCTCCCCGCCGAAGAGAACCGCGTCCAGGTGCGCGCCGAAGAGCAGCTCGACGAGGCCAAACGCGCCCTCATCAAGCTCTTCGACATCGTCGCCACCAAGGACTGGGGAAACATCGAGGCCAAGGCCAACGTCGAGATCGACGGCGAGGTCCTGCTCGAAGGCGTGCCCGTCACCTACCTCCTCTTCCTCGAGAAGCAGCTGGGCGACATCCGCACCTTGGTCGACAAGTTGCCCTTGCTCGACGCCAACGAGGTCTGGCGTTTCGACGAAAACCAGGCCTGCTACGCGACCCAACCCGTCGAGACCCACCGCACCAAAAAAGTGCCGCGCGTCTTGGTGAAGTACGAAGCGACCGAAGAACATCCGGCGCAGACCGAGGTCTGGCACGAGGACGTAGTGGTCGGCTTCTGGAGCACCATCAAGTACTCCGGCGCCGTGCCCGCGCAGAAGGTCAAGGCCCTCTCCGAGCGCGTCGAGACCCTGCTCCACGCCGTGAAACACGCCCGCGAGGAGGCCAACTCGTTAGAGGTCGACGCCGTCCACACCGGCAAGAAGGTGCTCGACTGGATCTTTCAGTGAGCAAAACCGTGCAATGCAGATGAAACCCAATTAGAAACAAGTTTGCTTCGCTGTTGCGGAGCGATACGAGCGGGGCCCCCTAATATTGTGGGGCCCATAAACTCAAACTGAGCCTCAAACTCACAAGGGAGTGTCAGTGCAGGTTCGAGTCCTGCCCGGGTCATTCACACCATGCGACCCGGTAGCCCAACTGGTAGAGGCAGCCCCCGTGAAACTCAGACTATCGCTCAAGCTCAGCATTAGTCGCCAGTCCCGAATCAAGCAGACGGAGCTATATCGTTGGATGCAGGTTCGAGTCCTGTCCGCGGCTTCACTCACCCAACACTGCGTTGGGCCTATGCCGCGGTCGTCCAAAGGTTGGGCACTTCGACTTCAATTTGACTCCGTTCTTTAAACGCCGTCGGGACGAGCAAATGGCGAACACACGGGCTGGGGGGTAGGGTACTCCCCCCAGCCCACTTTGCGTGGTCGATATGGGGCCATCTGCGGCGTCGCCTTCCTCCCTCGCTCCTCGGCGTACCGGTGTACGCCTGCGTCGCTCGGTCGTCGGCTCCTTGCAGCTGACCCCATCTCGACCACGCAAAGCGCGTTGTTCTTGTGGGTCGGGGCTTTGTGGGCTGGGCACGCTTGCTTCGCTCGCGTGAGGGCACGCTTGCTTCGCTCGCTTGAGGGCACGCTTGCTTCGCTAGCGTGAGGGCACGCTTGCTTCGCTCGCTTGCTTCGCTCGCTTGAGGGCACGCTTGCTTCGCTCGCTTGAGGGCACGCTTGCTTCGCTCGCTTGATGGCTTGAGAGCGTCCGACGCAGTTGGCGCCGAGAGCGGCATAGGAGCGCCCGACCCCGTCGCGAGCGAAAGAGCCGCAACGGGAGCGCCGGCGGCTCGCCG
>PFUG01000007.1:1894-9407 GCA_002789955.1 Deltaproteobacteria bacterium CG_4_9_14_3_um_filter_63_12
AGCCGCAACGGGAGCGCCGGCGGCTCGCCGGCCTTGAGAGCGGGCAGGCTTGCTTCGCTCGCGTGAGGGGGCGGTTCCTCACACCAGCTTGGCCAGCTGGTCGCGCACCCGTATTGCCTCTGCTGGGGCGGTGCTGTTGGTCGAAACAGCGAGGCAGAGGTTGCCGCGGCGGTGTACTGCGGGCATCGTGAATTCGCAGTGCTTTGGGTCGTCGGACACATTCACCAATACCCCCGCGTCTCGTGCTGCGGCGCCGATCTGCCGATTCGCCTCGCGATCGTCGGTCGCCGCGAACACCAGGCGCACGCCAGTCAAATCGTCAGGGACGAAGGCGCGCTGCTCCCAGCGCACGCCGCCCTGCGCGGCAAGGGCAACGAGCTCGGGGCAAGCTTCCGGGGCCACGACGCACACCTTGGCCCCGGCGCTAAGCAGCGCGCTGACCCTGCGGACCACGGGAGGCCCGGCGCCGACGACGAGCACCGGCCATCCGCCGAGCTGGAGACAGACCGGGAAATCAAACTGCGGTTGTGGGCTCAGTGTCATCGCTACCCCTTGGCTCTAGTGGACATTTTGTTACTTGCTCTTGTCTTCGTCCGGTCCGCCGGCTCCGCTGGGTGCTCGCGAACCGCGGGCGAGTTCGGCGGTAGCTGGGTCCGTCTGCAACAAGGTGACGACCCCCCCTAACCCAAGCCGGCGCAGGTGTGCCCCCAACCCCTCGCCAGCCAGCCCCTGGTCCCGGTGGTGGCGCAGGAGCGCGTCGATGACGTCGACGACCTGCGCACGCGGGACCGAGCGCAGGTAGACACGACCATCCGCGGCGATCAAGCGCGTCCCCTGGTGATCGCCAACCACGTCGCCGAAGAGCACGACCTGGTACCGATCGGACCCGGTCGCGATAAGACCGATGCTCTTGGTCGCCGGTCGGAAGCATTGCCGTTCGCAGCCTGTGATGCCAATAGACTCCTGCACGTCCGACCACCCGCGCGCCTCCAGCGCATCAACGAGCTCGGGCTCGAAACGCTCCGAGTCCGAGTAGGAGAGCCTGCACGACGGCAGGCCAACGCAGGCGCCGGAGAGTCGCCGCAACGTCGAGAGTGGACGGCCGTGGCGGCTCCCGTAGCCGTGGTGGTCGAGGAGCTGCTCGAATTCGCGACGCGCCTCCGCCGCAATGCCCGTGAAGAGCAGGTCTTGGTTTGGCGTGACCATCAGCGATATGGGCAGCTCGTCCATCAGCCGGCGCACCATGGACTTGAGGCGGCCGTTGGGCGAGGCGTCTGTCAGCCGGCCGTTCTCGATGAAGACCCCGTGGGCGAACTGCCCGTCTGGAGTCTCCGCCCATCCGTGGTGAAGCTCCCGGGGCCCCACTGCAACCGCGGGATCGGCTTGCGGCAAGGCTCTGCCGAGCCGTTCCGCGACGCGTTCGCGCAGCCAGTCCACACCCATGCTGCGCACCACGTACTTGAGCCGCGCCCAATGGCGGTTCTGCCGGTCGCCCCACTGCTGGTGCACGCCGACGATGGCGTCGAGCACCGAGAGGACCTCCTCGCGCGCGACCCGCGCCAACGGCTCGCCGAGCGCCGCGAACGTCGGCCGGTTCTGGCGCTCGCCTTGCCCGCCGCCGACGTAGATTTGAAAGCCGTCAACGTCACTGCCGACGACCACAGGGGCAACGCCGATGTCATTGGACCGCAACTCAACGCAGTTGTCGGGAACCAGGGTGCCGTCGGCGGCCCGATGCGCAGCCGAGAACGCGATCTTGAGCTTTCGGTTGAGCAGCGCCGGTCCATATGCGAACGACTCAAGCGGAACGGGGACGGCCTCAGGGTCGATGCCAAAGACGCGCACGAAGGGCTCGACCGGAAGCTGGAAGTAATTTGCCGTCTCCTGGGCGAGCGCGGAGATGCCATGTGGATCACCAGAGGCAAGAAGGGGACAGCACAAGACGTTGCGGGTATTGTCGCCGCAGCCGTTGAGGCTGCGCAGGCCGGCCTCGGCAAGGGTGCGCACGATGGGGACCAGAGCAGGTTTGTGGATCCAGTGCAGCTGGATGGCCTGGCGCGTCGTCAGGCGCAATGAGGCGTTGCCTTCGGGGTCGAGGGCATGGACCGAGGCGAGCTCGTCGAGGATGCGCCACTGTGTGCGCCCAATGGGACCTCCGCCGGGGTTGGCGAAGCGGATCATGAATACCCAGTCCTTGTCACGCTTTTGATCCCGATTGAATTCAAGGTAGACGCCGTGCGACTTGGCGAGCTGCTCGGATTCCCACGACAGGTCGGGCGCCTCTGAGCGCAGGTCCATGGGCAACTCACCGACGAGGCTTGTGCTGCGCAGCTTGTTCTGTTCCTCCCTGCTGAAGAGCTCGGGGGGCGTCGCAAGATTTGGGGCGATTTCTTTGGACCTCATGGATCTATCTCTCAGCTAAAGTGTGCTCTCTCGGTGGCCGGCCACGCCGACTTACTTGCCTAGCGGTCAACGGCCAGGAAAGGAAATTCCTCTGACGACCTCACCCACGATGAGCGTGAGTGGAGCACGCGCTGTCTGTTGCGGCAGCTCAGCGAGCGTGGTGTGGGTGATGCGTTGTTCGGGGCGGGTCGCGTTTTCGATCAAGGCGACGGGGGTGCCCAGCGGGTGCCCCTCGGCGAGCAGCTCGGCTGCGATGACCGCCAACCGCGCCGCCCCCATGTAGTAGACGACGGTTGGCCGCTCAGGAGTCGCGGCAGCGCAACCATGCCCCGTGCGGAGCTCGAGCCGCTGCGCCACACCCCGCAAGGTCAGCGGAACCTCAGCCACTGCCGCCGCGGCCTGCGCCGCGCTTACTCCAGGTACGACCTCGACGGCGACGCCGTGGGCGCGCAGGAACGCCAGCTCCTCGCCGCCCCGGCCAAAGAGCATGGGATCTCCAATCTTCACCCGGGCGACGCACTCTCCGCGCTGGGCTGCCTCGAGCAGCAGCGTGTTGATCCCGGCCTGTTCCGTGTGATCCCGCTTGCCCACGGCCCGCTTGCGCCCTGGGTACACGGCGAGGTGCGCGGCGGGTACGAGCGCATCGTAGAAGAGCACGTCGGCCTGGCCGAGGATGCGGTGCGCTTTGCAGGTAAGGAGCTCAGGGTCGCCAGGGCCAAAGCCCACCAGCCAAACTTTGCCCTGACGCCGCGGTGTGTGGATTGTGCTCATATCGCGTACTCGGGAAGGATCTGCGAGCGGCCAAGCTCAGACCAGACCTCGGCTACAAGGATGTCGGTGGTCGCACTTGCCGCTAGCCTCAGGGTGGTCTCTAGTCCGGCGCAGCGATCCCTAGGGCCTGTATCCAGGCGTATGGTGAGGATCTCCTGCGGCGCATTGAGCGCACGCAACGTCTCGAGGTCGGCCTGCTCGGTGTCGCTCACGGTGGTGACCACAATCTGTCCGCTGTCGGTGAGGATGCGCGCGAGCTCGCCGAGGCGGCGCAAGCGCCCTTCGCGGACCTCGAAGGTGTCGAGGACTTCGGCGTCGAGGCCCCTCTCGAGGTTGGCCAGACCGAGGTAGTACGAGGCGAAGCCGCCGTCGAACAGGCGGCGCTCCAGGGCTCGCCCCACTTCTCCCAGCCGTGCGTCGTCTTCGCCGACGAAGACGACGAGCTTGGCGCGGTGGCCGTTGCGACCCTCGCGCTCGGACAGCGCGACGGCCCCCCCCTCCCAGCTCGCCTCACGGCGTGCCACATGGTCTGCAAGGGTGGTCTGGGTGTCGTCGTCGCTGGTGGCGAGAACAATGCCACCACCTGCAATCTCATAGTGGTCCACGAGGACGAAACGGCCGGTGGCCTGCATGTCGGCGGCGAGATCGAAAGCGACCGGACGGCTGGTCTCGAAGATGCACTCGGCGACCTCATGGCGGTCTACCTGTGTCCGGATTCCGCTCAGACTGAGGTCGCTTGCGTCCATGACCGAGATGATCTCGGCCAGGCGCACGGGGACACGGGCGGCGGCGAGCTTGAGCTTATAGGGCTTGTCAGGGAGCAGCGGGGCCTTGCCCATCCAGAAGACGCTGGCGCGGAACCGAGTGCCTACGTGCGGCGGGGACTGGTCGGCCCGGCACATCAGCTCACCAGGCCGGACGTAGAGCTCCTCGGTCATCGTGAAGCCTTGAGCCTCGCCAGCCTGGGCAAGGAGGGGAGCGGCGTGGTGGAAGGACTCGATCGAGCGAACCCTGGTGCGCTTGCCTGAGGGCAGGAACACCACGTCGTCGCCAGGTCGCAACGTGCCCGTCTCCACGGTCCCCACAAGGATGCGACGGTCGTCGCCGCGGGCGGTGAACTTGTAGACGTCCTGGAGCGGCAAGCGAAACGGTTTGGCCACCGGCGAGGGCTCCATGGGGAAGGCGTCGAGCCGCTCCAGGACGGTTTGGCCGGTGTACCAGTCGGCACGCGTCGTGAGGTTGACCCCCTCACGTGCGGCGATCGGCACGAAGGCCGCGGCGGTGAGGCCGACCTTGTGCAGGAACTCTTCGTACTCGGCGGAAATCCTGGCGAAGACGTCGAGGTCGTAGCCGACAAGATCCATCTTGTTGACCAGCACGACGAGCTGGCGCACACCAAGCATGGCCAGCATCGTGGCGTGTCGCCGAGAGTTCTCACGGATGCCCTCGTGGGCGTCGATGACGAGGAGCGCAGCTTCTGCCCGGGCGGCTCCAGAGACCATGTTCTTGAGGAACTCGACGTGGCCAGGAGCATCGATGATGAGATAGTCGCGCGCGGCAGTCTTGAAGAAGCAGCGCGCGCTGTCGATGGTGATGCCCTGAGCCTGTTCGTCCTTGAGGGCGTCGAGCAGGAAGGCGTACTCGAAGGGCCGGGCGTTGCGCCTGCAAAACTCCCGAACCGCCTCGAGCTTGCCCTCTGGCAGGCTCCCCGTGTCCGCAAGAAGACGACCGACCACGGTGCTCTTGCCGTGGTCCACATGACCCACGACGACGATGTTCATAAACTCGCGATTGGATTCTGGCGTGCTCACATGTACCCCTCGCGGCGCAAGGTCTCGAGGCCGCCGCCGTCTTCTTTGTCTTGTTCTCGTCCGGAGCGCTCGGCGACGTGCGCGAAGCAGCCGCTGCGCAGCTCGGCGATGATCTCGGCGACTGTGCGCGCGTTGGAGGTGACGGGGTTGGTGCACGGCCAACACCCCAGCGAGCGGTAACGCTGACCGCTCCCGTCGTCGAAATACAGCGGGACGATGGGGATGCCCTCACGCTCGATGTACTCCCAGATGTTGAGCTCGGTCCAATCGAGCAGCGGGTGGATGCGGACGTGCGTACCCGGCGCAAAGTCGGTCTTGAACTGGTTCCAAAGTTCGGGTGGCTGGTCGGCGACGTCCCACTCGTTCTCGTGGTCCCGGGATGAGAAGGTGCGCTCCTTCGAGCGGCTGCCCTCCTCATCGGCCCGCACTCCGACGATGACCCCAGTGAACGGCTCGCAACCTCCGGAGCCCCCACTGTCAGGAACGTACTCGCCCAGCGTGTGGTCCATGCGGTAGCGGGGCCAGTCGCCAATGAGGGTGTGCTTGAGCGCGTCGCGCTTGAGGCTGCGACAGCAGGTGAGGCGGTCAACTGCCGCGTCGGGAAAGGTCTCCTTGCGCGCCAGCACGTCCGCGTTCTCGCCATAGATCATGTCGAGGTGCCACTCGCGCGCAAGGCGGTCCCGGTAGGCGATCATCTCAGGGATCTTGTAGTGAGTGTCGACGTGCACCAACGGAAACGGGACATGGCCGAAAAATGCTCGGCGAGCAAGCCAGAGCATGACGGTGCTGTCCTTGCCGATGGACCAGAGCATGCAAAGGCTTTTGAATTCGCGGTATGCCTCCCGCAGGATGTGAACGCTCTTGGCTTCGAGTTTGGAGAGAGAATCCATCGCGGCTCCTGTTCGCTACGGGTTTGGCTTCGCTGGGTTTGGACCGCTCGTGTGTCGCGAATGAAGACCGCACTCGCGGTGCTCGGGCTCCTCCCACCACCACCGGCCCGCCCGGACGTCCTCGCCTGGCTCGACGGCCCGCGTGCAGGGCGCGCAGCCGATGCTGCGCATGCCGACGGCATGGAGCGCATTGGTCGGAACGGCGTGGGCGCGAACGTAGTCCCAGACGGCCTCCTCGCTCCAGCCGGCGAGTGGGGAGACCTTGAACAGGTGGTGCTCTGTGTCCCAAGCGACGACCTGGGTGTCGGTCCGCGTGAGGCTCTGGTCCCGGCGCAGGCCGCAGAGCCAGGCCTCGAGACCTGTGAGGATGCGACGCAAGGGGCGGACCTTGCGCACCTCGCAGCAGGCAAGCCGCAGCGCGCGCCCTTCGTAGAAGAGGTTGGGACCGTGCTCGCGAACCAGCGCCGCAACCTCGCTCGCCTCCGGAAAGGCGACCTCATAGCGCACGCCGTAGGCGGCCATCGTCTGCTGCATGAGCGCGTAGGTCTCGGAAAATATCCGGCCGGTGTCGAGCGTGAAGAGCCGAGGGGTCGGGGTGACCCGCGCAAACATCTCGGTCAGCACTTGGTCTTCGGGCCCCAAGCTTGACGCCAGCGCGACTCCGTCGTGACCGAATTCGGCGAGGGCCCATCCGAGGATCGCCTCGGGAGAACGGCCTCGAACCGCTTCGTTGTAGGCGGCGGCGCGTGCGGGGCCATCAGGGAGAGGAGTGTGTTGGGTGGACATGGCGAGGCTCCTGCGTTGGCGGGTTCAAATCTCGTACTCGGGAGCAGGCACCGTTGTGCGGCCGAAACGGGCGCGCTCCCACACCCGCTCGTGCACGAAATAGAGGGCCATCTTGGTCACCACCTCGACGGCGCCGATGGAGAGAGCGAGGGTGAGCTCGCCGGTGACGACGAAGGAAACTACGATCGTGTCGAGAGTGCCGGTGATGCGCCACGAGATGGCCTTCGCAATGCTCCGCACTGGGCGGTCGGACACAACCAGGGCGACAGGGGATGGTGTGGGCATGGGGGCTTCAGATGCAATACGAGACGCCACCGTAGGCCTCCTCGTCGGCGAGCAGTTCGGCTATGGAGTGGGCCAAAATACGGCTCACCTCGGTTTGGGCCCGTAGGACGATCTCAGCGAGCACGGCGGGCATCTCGATGGAGGTTGGGATGGGAGTGCCCTCGACCGCGATGATGACCGCCTCAAGCGTGATTTCAGTGGCGGGACGTGCCAGTGCGTAGCCGCCGCCAGCACCGCGGGCCGAACGCACAATGCCGCCGCGCGCGAGCGCAGCGAGGATCTGCTCGAGGTACTTGGGGGGGATCTGGTGGTCGGCAGAGATCTTTTGCGCCTGTACGAGACCCTCACCCCCCTGGCGGGCGAGGACGAGGACTGCGGTGGCAGCGTAGATGGCGCGGGCGCTGAGCTTGAACATGAACTAAACCATACTAATCATGTAGACAATGAAGGGTTACAACGTAGCAAGGATTTTCGAGCCGGTCAAGACAGCGTTTATGACGCGGTCTGGCACGGCCGACTTGTTTGGTAGCGGCGGGACTTGCGCGCCCCCAAGACCTGGGTAGATGG
>PFUG01000007.1:9421-9556 GCA_002789955.1 Deltaproteobacteria bacterium CG_4_9_14_3_um_filter_63_12
CATAATTTCTGGATGCTAGCCCGCCATGATCAGGGGACTCCACACCACGCACCCGGTCGTAGGGGCGCAGCGTGCTGCGCCCTCTCGAGAGCAGACCCGGTCGCAGGGGCGCAGCGTGCTGCGCCCTCTCGAGAG
>PFUG01000093.1 GCA_002789955.1 Deltaproteobacteria bacterium CG_4_9_14_3_um_filter_63_12
CGAGTGCTCTGCCGACGCCGAGTGCCCCAGCGGCATGGTCTGCAACTTCATCGAGTCATGCCCCAGCTGCTTGCCCAATGAGCCCTGCCCGCCTTGCTTCCGCGGTGGCTTCTGTGAGCCGGCCGCTGGCCAAGGCTGCACCAACGACGCCGATTGCGGCGCCGGCGCCTACTGCTCGACGCAGTACTGCACCAGCGATCCAGACGACCCGACCGGGGTGATCTGTGTCTCCGGTGTCTGCCTTCCACTCAGTGGTGGCTGCAACGCCGACACCGACTGCCCCTCAGGACAGGCTTGTACCGTGTCCTGTGACTCCACGGGTGCCTGCACCGGCGGTGTCTGCAGATAAGCTCGGTCTTCTGCGCTGACAACGGGCTCCCCAAATCGGGGGGCCCGTTGTGGTTTCTGGGGCAGCGGGGCGGGGAAAAAATGATTGGAAACTCTCGGCGGGATGGGCTATTGATGCGCCCCTATCATCGAGAATCGGCAGCGGAGCGGCGTCCTCGTATATCACGATGAGCGCTCTGAGGTCGGGTCCGCCATCTGAGAGGTTCGTCGTGCGTCATTTGGATTTATTGCCTCGCTTCCCAACGACCGATTTTCGTTTCATTCCAAAGACTTGCGGTGCGAAAACCGGTCGTCCGCTCGGCCGGTTCACTCTGCTCGCCATCGCCTTGCTCCTCGTCGTCACTGGCTGTGACGATGGGCAGACCACCAGCAATCCCCTGCCAGACGCAGGCACCGACGTGCTCGACACGACCGGCACCCCTGAGGATGGGACGAACCCTGACGTGACGCTCGACGGCACGCTCGACGGCACGCTCGACGGCACGCTCGACGGCACGCTCGACGGCACGCTCGACGATACTCTGCTCGCCGACACCAACGTCGCCGACCTCGTGACCGACGGGACCACCGCCGACACGGCGAATCCTCCGGCTGATGTCCAACCTGACATCCCCGTGACCGGCAGCCCCATTGGTGGCCCCTGCAACACCGACGCCGATTGTGCCGACGCCGACGGGCAGTGCCTGACGGCGCCTGAGTTCCCCAACGGCTACTGCCGCGCCGGCGAGAACTGCACCACGAGCCCCGACAGCTGCCCCAGCGGCACGGAATGCACTCCCTTCACCAACGGAAACAACTGGTGTCTCCTGCTCTGCAACACCACGTCGGATTGCCGCTCCGGTTACATTTGCGACTCGTGGAGCCAGTGCTGGCCTGGGTGTGAGCCTGGAGGGTGCCCCGCTGGCCAGGTCTGCAGCTCCTCCAGCGAATGTGTCCCAGACCCCAATCAGACCGGCGTCGTCGGGGGTCCTTGCGCGACCGACGCGGACTGCGGCACCGGCGGCCAGTGCCTGACGGCCGCCAATGGCTTCCCTGGCGGCCTCTGCCGAGGCCACCAGGGCTGCACCGAGAGCCCAGACAACTGCGCCGCCGGACAACAGTGCACCCCTTTCACCGACAACACCACTTGGTGCATGGACACCTGCAACACCGCCGCCGACTGCCGCACTGGCTACGCTTGTGATTCCTCTTGGAACGAGTGCTGGCCTGGCTGCACCGCGGGTTCTTGTGCTACCGGCGAGGTGTGCAACACCACGACGAACGAGTGCGAGACCGCGCCGTGTACCGCCAACTCCTGCCCTACCGGCCAGATCTGCAGCAATCAGCGCTGCGTGCTCGACATCGGCACGCCTCCCACGGGCACTCACCCCGTCTGCACCAACCTTCCTCCCATCAACTGCACGGGAACGGCGGCCTACTGCGGCGAGATCGTCCCCTTCGATCCGGACCTTGGCACAGGATATTGGGACTATCCCATCAATGGTGAGACCACCAGCAACCAGTATCGCAGCTACGTCAGACGAGACCTCATGCTGCTCATCAAGTACGCCGCCGCGAAGGTGGACTGCCTCGCCGTGGGTTGGCCTGGAAACGGCGGCGCTGTTGCGCTGGGCGACATGAGTGAGGCCGATGGCGCCATCCCTGGAACGTCGGTCGGTTCTCCGGGTCACCCCGCAGGCACCCACGTGAACGGCTACGACATGGACATTGGCTACTTCCAGGTCAACACCGCGAACAACCAGCTGCGACCGATCTGCGATCACATGATCGGCAACGTGGATCAGTACCATTGCACCTCCACTCCCTATCTCCTCGACGTCTGGCGCTCGGCGCTCTTCGCCGCCTCACTCCACGACGCGGTCGTTGGCAATCAACTTCAGCTGCGTGTCATGGGTGTGGATGGACAAGCAGGGGTCCTCTTTGAATCCGCCATCGATCAGCTCTGCGCTGCGGGCTGGTACACAGGCAACGCCTGCAATGCGAGCTATCGCTCTTTGGCCTATGAGGTCACCGACACGGGCCGAGGTTGGTACCAGTTCCACCACCATCACATGCACGTCAGCATCAACGGCCTGACCTCCGGGACCAGCCCCATGCTATATGACAACAAGTGTCTGACCCCTGGATGCCAGCTCATCGATCCGGCCCAAGACCTTCGCTGGACGCTTTACCCTTCGCCCGAGCGCGAAAAGCGCGCCCTGCCTGACAGACTCTAGACACACTTCTGGACGTGCTCTCGGGAGCCCCTGCTTTGGCGGGGGCTTTCGTGCTTCTTGGCACGGGAGAAGTCCGCCACAGCCACGACACAGCGTTGCGACAGCCGTGCTCGGGGCGCGGCGCCGCGCGACCGGCGGGCAAGAACCCGGCAGACCTCCTCTTGCTCAGGTCCCCTCTGCCTCAGCGTCCGGCTGCCCGATCGCTGCGCAGCGCGGCGAGCAGCGCCAGGCTGATGGGGCCGACCGGCAGGGTTTGGTCGCCCAAGCGGCTGAGCGGCAGGATCTCTTTCAGGCTGCCTGTGATGAAGGCCTCCTCGAAGCGCGGCAGGTCGGCCACTGAGACGTCGGCCTCGCGGGTCGAGAGGCGCAGTCGCCGCGCGGCGGCGAGCACTGCAGCACGGGTCACTCCTGGGAGAATCCCCCTCAGAGGTGGCGTGAGCAGCGCACCTTCCAGAACGACGAAGAGGTTGCTGGCGCTGCCTTCCAAGAGGTGGCCTTTGTGGTCTTTGAACACAACCTCGACGCAGCCGGCTGCTTGCGCCGCTTCACGGGCCTCGATGAGCGGCGTGTAAGGAATCACCTTGTGACCGGCCTCCGCCCCCAGGGGATGGCCACTTTCGTCGGCGATGGCCGCCCAGGCGCCTCGGCGGCGGTCCTCGTCGGACGGTCCATCGTCGTAGGGAACGAGCGAGAGCGTGACGACCCCAGAGTCGAGCGCGAGCCGCATGCGACCTGGGTCGTAAGGCGTTCGGCGGGCGAGCTCGAGGCTGGCGGCGCGCACCTGCTCGCGGCGCTGCGATTCGTCAGTCTCTGCCGGCGCAATCGGGAGCCCGAGGAGCCTGGCCGAGAGGAAGATACGGTCGAGGTGCTCGTCGAGCAGCACCGGGGCGTTCGCCTCGACGAGCAGCGTCTCGAAAAGACCCCAACCCTCGGTCACCGGCGGCAGCTCGGTGAGCGCGACCGTGTCGAAGCGACCGTCTCGCCAGACGTGGGCGTCGCGGGCGGCCATCAGCGCGGCTCCAAGGGCTGCGCGACAGCGTGGGCGGCGTTGCAGCCGAGCTCTAAGAAGCGAGCGACGATGGTGAGCCCTTCTTGGCTCAAGATCGACTCGGGATGAAACTGCACGCCCTCTATGGGCGCCCGCTCGCAGTCTCGGTGCCTTAGGCCCATGATCTCGCCGTCGTCCGTCCAAGCCGTGATGACGAGGGTGTCAGGCAGCGTCGAGCGCTCGACGGCCAGGGAGTGGTAGCGCGTCGCCCGGAAGGGATTGGGGGAGTTGCGGAAGAGCCCTCGCGTGTCGTGGTGGATCCAGGAGGTCTTGCCGTGCACGAGACGCTTGGCGGGCACGATCTGGGCGCCGAACTGCTCGGCAATGGCCTGATGTCCGAGACAGACTCCGAGAATGGGGATTTGACCCGCAAACGCGGCGATAAAGTCTTTCGAGCAGCCAGCGTCTCGGGGGCCCTTCGGGCCGGGCGAGATGAGCAGATGGGTTGGATTCAGCGCGCGGGCGGCGCTCAGAGAGAGCGCGTCGTTGCGGTGCAACAGGGGCTTCGCGCCGAGCTGGCCGACGTACTGGTAGAGATTCCCGACGAAGGAGTCGTAGTTGTCGATGATGAGGACGCGGGCGCTCGAAGTGGTCATGGACAAAAGGTCTCTCAGTGCCGGAGGCGCTGGGGTTGCAGCGCGTTGACTCTCAAAAATCGTGGATCCCCAAGGCCTTGGCCAGGCCGCGCCCTTTGTGGAGGGTCTCCTCGTACTCCGAGGCCGGGTCCGAGTCGGCCACGATGCCTCCACCAACTGAGAAGGTGAGGGTGTCCCCCGCGGCGACGCAAGTCCTGATGGCGATGTTGAGGTCGACTCCACCATCGAAGCCCAAGGCTCCGATGGCGCCTGTATACACACCTCTACGGCAGGGCTCCAGGTGCTCGATCACCTCCATCGCGCGCACCTTCGGCGCTCCGGTGATCGAGCCACCAGGGAAGGCAGCGCGGAGCAGATCGAAGCGATCGAGGTGTGGGGCGATCCGCGCGCGAATGTCGGCGTGAAGGTGATGAACGGTGGGATGACTGCTGAGCGTCGGCAGCGCCCCGACGGTGACGCTGCCGAACTGGGCGACACGACCCAGGTCGTTGCGCAGCAGGTCGACGATCATGACCAGCTCGGCCAGGTCCTTTTCGCTGTTCAGAAGCTCCTGCGCTTGGGCGAGGTCGCTCTCCGGAGAGTCGCCGCGGGGCCGCGTCCCCTTGATGGGAGTGGTGAGGACCTCGTCTCCGCGCACTCTCACGAAGAGCTCCGGGGAGGCCGAGAGGACCTGGCTGCCGTCGGGTCCCTCGAGATAGGCCGCGAAGGGGGCCGGGTTGACTCGCGTCAGCCGCTCGAAGAGTTCGAGCCCGTCGGGCCGGGGTCTGACCGTGAAGCGCTGTGAGAGATTGACCTGGAAGAGGTCTCCGGCCCCGATGAGCCGCTTCACCTCCTCGACGCCAGCGACGTACTCCTCGCGGCTGAAGTTCGACGTCATCTCTGTCGGCGTTGCGCTGTGGGGAATTGACCCTCTTGGCCGCCTCAGCTGCGCTTCGAGCCACGAGGCCCGCTGCGCGGCGTGCTCCTGGCCGGCGCGGCCGCGCAGAGGCAAGCCACTGGAGGTGATGAGCGCTCGACCCTCCTGTGCGTCCCAGGTCACAACGGCGTCGTAGAATCCCAGATGGATGTCCGGAAAGGGATGTGGGTCCTGGGTTTCTTGAGGCAAATCCTCGATGACCCTGGCCAGGTCATACGAGAAGAACCCGACCGCGCCCGCCGCAAAGGGAGTCTCAACCGCGGAGGCCATAGGGTAGGTGTGCATTAACTCCCGCAACGCGACGAACGGATCGGCCTCGAAGCGTTGCCGCTGCGCGCCGCGCCACACCTCGATCTGCGTGCCGTGGGAGACGAACTGCAGGAAGGGATCGGCGCCGGCAAAGGAGTAACGGCCCTGCGGACCGAGCTGCGCGCTGTGCAACAAGAACGGGAAGGCGAGCTCGGAGAGGCCGCGCAAGCCCTCGAGAGGGGTCGGTGCTGGGTCGAGAGGTCTGACGATCACGACGGGATTGCGCTCCTTCCTCGCATTTTTCAATGTCGCCCACGAAACTGCGTCAAACTATCACGGTTAGACCAAACCGAGCACCCTCCGTCGCGACGCATAGCGCCCTTGGATCGAACGGTCGTTTGGACTTGCGAGACGCAAGGGTCTCGGCCAAAGTGTTCTGTGCTGCAGACATGGAGGGAGAATCATGGTCCGATTTCTTCTCGTGCTTCTCGCCTTGGGTCTCTTCTCGACGCCGACACAGGCCTCGACGCTGACGCTCGAGATGCTGGACGTGGGTCAGGGAGACTCGCTGTTGATCCGTACTGGCGGTGGCAAGACCGTGCTCATCGATGCCGGCGAGAAGAAGAACGACGTCGCGAAGATGCTGACGGCGAGGAAGGTCACCCTTCTCGACATGGTGGTCGCCACGCACCCCCACGCCGATCACATCGGTGGGATGGAGGCCGTGCTGCGAGGGTTCGAGGTCAAGGTCTACGTCGACAATGGCCTCCCCCACACGACGAACACGTATGAGGGCGTGATGAAGGCCGTCGAGGAGAAAGACATCACCTATCGCACCGCAAAGGCTGGTCAGGTCTATAAGCTCGGCTCGGACGCCGAGCTAGAGGTCTTGTGGCCTGGCGAGAAGGAGCTCAGTGGAACGCGTTCGGACCTCAACTCGAACTCGGTTGTGCTGAGGCTGACCCACAACAAGGTGTGCATGCTTCTCACTGGCGACGCCGAGGAACCCACCGAGCAGGCCATGATCGAGAACGGCCTGATGCAGTGTGACATTCTCAAGGTCGCGCACCATGGCGGGAACCACAGTAGCTCGGAGGCGTTCCTGGAGAGCCTCAAGCCCAAGACGGCGATCATCAGCGTCGGCACCGGCAACTCGTATGGACATCCTGGTGGCGAGACCATGGCCCGCTTGAAGGATTTTGGGGTCGACATCTATCGAACCGACCTGAGTGGTACGCTGCAGCTGATTTCCGACGGCAAAACCGTTCAGATCGTCGAGGGCGTACAGCCCGCATCCGACGAGATTGCTTCCGCCGACCTCACCGCGCAGGCGGCCGAGGGCGGCCTCATCGACATCAACACAGCGTCGTCGTCCGAGCTCACGGAGCTGCCTGGAATCGGTCCCACGAAGGCCGACGCCATCGTCGAGTACCGAAAGAATAGTGGCCCTTTCAAGAACGTGGACGACCTCGCGAACGTCAAGGGCATCGGCGCGAAGACGGTCGACAAGCTGCGCTCGAAAGCGACCGTTGGCGGAGGGGGCAAGGCGGCGGTGAACAAAGCCCCCGACATGGTCGACCCGTCGTCAGTGCCACAGGAGAAGGGCGGAGGGGATGGACTCATCAACATCAACACGGCGAGCGCCGAAGAGTTGACCGCGCTGCCAGGGATCGGGAAGGCGAAGGCTGAGCAGATCGTCGAGTATCGTACGACCAATGGTCGCTTCCAGAGCGTCGATGACTTAGCCAACGTCAAAGGGATCGGCGTAAAGTCCGTCGACAAGATGCGCTCGAAGATCACCGTCTCTGGCGGTGGGGGAACACCGGTCCAGAACAAAGTCGTTGAGCCGGTCGAGGGGGGGTCTGCGCCTCGTGGTCATGACGAGCCTGGGCGAATCAATGTCAACACGGCCTCCGCTTCGGAGCTCACCTCGCTCCCAGGAATCGGCGAGGGGAAGGGACAAAAGATCGTCGAAGAACGAGAACAGAACGGACCTTTCGCGAGCTGCCAAGACCTCACCCGAGTCAAAGGCATCGGTCCCAAAACCATCGAGAAGTTCGAGCATCTGTGCACGACGCAGAACGCCGCCGACTAGCTTGACGAGCAGCGTCGGTCCTTCACACAACACGTGATCCTGTTGGCTCGAGCGGCTGCGGGGTCGTGACACCTTTCTGACTGGGAATGGAACACATGAAGATCGTCGTCGACCGAATCGAAGGCTCAGTAGCCGTATTGGAAGTCGGAAATGAGTACGTGAACTTCCCCGTTGCGGCCCTGCCAAAAGGCGCCGGCGAAGGGGCGGTTCTGGCCTTCACGCTCA
>PFUG01000384.1 GCA_002789955.1 Deltaproteobacteria bacterium CG_4_9_14_3_um_filter_63_12
CTTGCGCAGCACGAGGGCGTCGATGTCGGCGCCAGGGTTGCGGCCGATGGCGTTGCCGCTGAAGTCTTGGATGAGCACGTACTGGTATTGCCAAGGCGGTGGCGGGGTCGTGTCCCAGGGCACATCGGGCGGCACCTCCATGGGGACGTCCGGCCTGAGGTCGTGGGGAACGTCTGGGGGGCTGGCCGTGTCCCAGGTCCAGTCGACGTCGGTGTCGGAGAGGTCAAGGACGTCGTCGAAGCGGTCCTCGACTACGTCGTACACTGCGATAGGCTGGAGGCTGTCGCAGGACCTCGTCGTTGGCGCGGGGAGGTCGACCCCGGTGAGCTCTATAGCGGTGTGAGCGCGTCTGCCGTCGGCGCGGACTACCACCACGACGCGATTGCCCAGGCCGATGCCCGAGGGCACGAGGAAGCGCAGCTCGCGCTCGTTCCAGGTCGCCACCTCGGCGCAGACGCCATCGACGAAGATCGTGCTGCGTCCTGCCTCGTAGAGGCCAAACCCGGCGCCGGCGAGGATGACCCATTTGTTCTGCTGCGTGACCGCCGACGAGGGGCTGACGACGGCGTCGATGCGGGGCCCGCGGTCTGTCGGCTCGTCGCAGGCGCTGGCCAGCAGGGCGAAGAGCGCGGCGAGGCCTATCCAGAAGCCCGTGGAGCGCGCGTAGGGACTCAGCGGGCTCTCTTCGAGCCCACACGGTGCCGAGTCGCGCGGGAAATCCAATAGAGTGTGGGACGGTTGGGCCGGACACGTTGTCATGGTGAGACCTTGGGCGAGGTGGTCTTGGCAGAGTCAGGGTGCAGTGGCAGCAAGGCCTGTTGGCCGTCGACGGCACAGGATTGGGCATCATCCCCCTTGCGGCCATCGATGACGACGAGGGCGTCTGTGTCGGTGAGGAGCAACCCCTCGGACGACGGCGGGAGCGCTCGGAGCTTGGTGGGGACCAAGGCGGTGTCGGCCTCCAGCGCGGTCAATGGCAGGCTCCAGAGCGCAAACTCGCCGCCGTCCTGTTGTGGGCCACTGATAACGTAAAGCTGTTCCGCGGTGGCGGCGAGCTCACGGACGCCGGCGCCAGCGAGGTCGACCGTGGCGACGCCGTCGAAGCGCAGGGTGTCGGTGGGCCAGACGAGGCGCAGCAGCAGCGCCTTCCCGTCGAGCTGGGGTCCGCGCAGGCCGAGCCAGATTCGGTCTGCGACTTGGGCGGCGCCCTCGATGTTCAGCGCTTCGCAGGGCTTTTCGCCTTGGTCGGCGCGTTCTCGCGCGTCGACCAAGGCGGTGCAGGTCGTCTGTGCCAAAGCCCCCGCAGGGAAGGCCGCCGCGCAGCTCTCGAGGCTGGCGAAGAGCTCGTCGGCGTCGGTGTCGATGGAATGGCCAGGGAGCCAAGAGCCGTCGTCGGCGAGGGTGATGGACTGCAGGCGGTGTCGTTTTGGGCGGCGCTCGCAGTGCTTGTTGCGGCTGTGTGAGCCGACGAACACGAGCTCGTCGGGGCCGAGGGCGACCATGGCCTCGAGGTCGTGGGGGCGGACGCCTTTGGGCAGCTCGAGGTCGTGCTGGCCTTGCAGGGAGCCGTCCTCGAGAGAGAAGGCGAAGAGCGTGTCGTCGAGCTCGTTGTCGCCGACCAAAGCGAGCGCCGGGTCCCAGGGCGCTCGCGCCAAGGCGGACGGCTCGCAGAGCGGCGGCCGTCCCAAAGGCCGGACAAGAACCAAGGGAGAAGGGGCGCTCAGGGGCTGAGCGAGCTCGGCGGCAGCGGGCTCGGCGGGCGCGCTCGTGTGGGTCTCTTCGGCGTGCCCCGCGTGACAGCTCGCCGAGAGGAGGCCGGCGAGGAGCACACAGAGCCTGAACTGCAGAGGAATTTGTCTCACTTTTGGCCTGCGGTACGATGTGAGATCGAGGCCCATCCCGCACCTGGTGCGCGGTGAATCGAACTGCACATTCTTGGCGTCGAGCCGCCCACAGCATGGCCGATTTCGGAAACACATTCGAGAGACTCGAGCGCAAGTACCTCATCACGGGGGATGTGGCGGACCAGATTCGCGCTTATGTTGAGCCGTTTTGCTCGCCGGATCGCTTCAACCCCAGCCATGGTGGATACGCCATCTACAGCCTCTACTTGGACACACCAGCATACGAGTTTCACGAGGCCTGGCGCCGGGGGGACGCGGATCGTCTGAAGCTGCGGGTGCGCACGTATGGACGGACGGGGCCTGCGTTTCTGGAGGTCAAGCGCAAGACGGGAGACATCATCTCGAAGACTCGGGTCGCCATCGCTCGTGAGAGCGTCGCGGAGGCGGTCGCCGGGTTTGGTGTGCCGCTCAAGCCGTCGGCCGAGGCGCAGCACCATCTGGACGCCTTCGCCTACTGGACTTCGCGTACGGGGGCCGAGCCGGCGGTGCTCGTGGCCTACACGCGCGAGGCGTTCGTGAGCACCATCGACAACTATGCGCGCCTGACCTTCGACCGGGACATTCGCGTGCAGGCCGTGACGGACTGGCACTTGCTCGGTCTCGCCGACGAGCCCTGGGTGACGGTCGACGACGCCGCGCTCTACGACGATTTGCAGTCGCCGACGGTGCTCGAGCTCAAATGCGAGTCGATGATGCCGGACTGGATGGCGCACTTGGTGCGCCGCCTCGAGCTGAAGTACCGCGGGTTTTCGAAGTATGGTCACGGCATCGACATCATGCGGAGCGCCGCCCGTGGTCTGGACGTGAGTCAGTTGTGGGGGCTCTATGCCTGATCTGCTCGGCGAGGTGACGGGGTACGCGGCGAGCGGCGTGTGGTTGCCGCCGATAAAGGGGCTGTTGGCGGCGTTCGTCTTTGGACAGATGTTGGCCTGGACCTATGAGCTCACATACCGGGGATTGAGCTACTCTCGTGGCTTCGCCCACAGTGTCACCTTGGCGTGCGTGGCCTCGACGATCCTGGTGCTGTCGCTGTCCCACTCGGTGATCGCTGGGATTGGTCTCCTGGGCGTGCTGTCCATGGTGCGTTTCCGTGTGAACTTGAAGGCTTCGCGCGATCTGGTGTTCATCATGGGGGCCGCCACCATTGGGGTGGCTGCGGGGGTCGGGGCGCTGTTGCCGGCGACGGCCGGCACGGTTTCCTTCTGCGCCGTAGCCATCTACCTGCACGGCGGCTCGTTTGCGTCTCGCGCGCGCTACGACGGGGTGCTGCGTTTCCGCCTCTCAACGGACGACGACTCGGGTCTCAAGCTCAAAGCGCTGCTCGATGAGTTCTGCCATCGACGCATGCTGTTGAGCATCGGCGAGGTGGCGCAGGGCTCGGTGGTCGAGCACGCCTACCAAGTGAAACTCTGGAAGACCGCGTCCGCCGAAGAGCTCGTCTCGCGGCTGCGCTCGGAGCTGCATGCGGTCAACGCGCGCTTGCTGCTGCAAGAAGCGACCTTGGAGTACTGATGTCGACCCCAAAGGCCTCAACGGCCATCACTCCCATCACGCCCGCCGATCGCTTTCGCCGTCGGCTCGAAGCGTTTTCCGACCGGATCCGCTTGCAACCGGTGGGTTTGTTTGTCTTCCTCGCCAGTGTGGGCGGGCTGATGTTCTTGCAGTTCGGGTCTCTGAACCGCATCAAGGCGCCGGCGGTGGCAACGGCGCGGCCGTTCGAACACCCCAGCGACGTGGCGAGCGTGGTGGCCGAGGTGCACGTGAAAGTCGGCGAATTTGTCGACGCCGGCGCGCCGTTGGTCACCCTGTCGTCGCGGGATCTGAATCGCGAGCTGGCCGCAATCGACGCCGAGCTGGACCGCATGGAGAAACGTTCGGTGTTGGAGCTGGCCCGCCTCGGCGAGGACCATCGGCAAGAGCTCGCCGGCTTCGCCGACCGCCTCGAGGCGGCCAAACGAGACCTGGAGTTGGCTCGGGCGGTCGCTGTAGAACCCAACCAAAAGGCCGAGCTCGCCGACGCCCAAGAGGCCGAGGTCAAGGCCGGCGTGGCGGCCCGAACTCGGCGAGCGGACGACCTCTTCGCCGCCGCCTGGCAGCGCGGCCTGGCGAAAGCAGAGCGCGCTGGCGCCAAGCAGCGGATCGAGGCGGAGAGCAAGCATGTGCAGGCGCTCGAGTCCCTCGGTGGCGCCCTGCCCACGTCTCCGACGCTGGAGCGAGCCAGCGCCGCGCTCTACGCGGCCGAGCTGCAGTTGCTCCGGGTGCGGCGCAGCGAGGTCCTGGAGGATCTGCAGACCTTGACGGTAGTCGCCCGTCAGCCCGGCCGGGTGGCGATGGTGTTGCAGCGCGGAGCTGCCGTGCTCAAGGGCGCCTCGGTGGCGTCACTGGTGCCCGAGCGTGCCGACGAGATTGTGGCCTACGTGTCCGCCGACACCAGCCCCAGACAGATCGAGACCGACGAGCCGGCGACGATCACCGATCCCTTTGGCGCCTGCGACGAGCCGGGCCACGTCATTCGCGTTGGGGCCACCGTGGAGGAGGCGCCCGGTCAGATCCGCAGCTTCTTGCAGTTCCCCATCCACGGCTTGCCCGTCTACATCACGGTGCCGGAGTCCTGTGACTTGGGCGTGGGGCAGTTGCTCAGCGTCGAGTTCGACAAGGCGCTGCGATGAGGAGGCGTGCGGTCTGGGCGGCCGGATGGTGTGCCGCCGTGGCGTTGTGGGGCTGCGCCGAAGCGCGGCCCCTCTCGACGTTGGCAGATGTCTCCGAGGACCCCGCGATGGTGGCACAGCACAAGAGCATCGAGGCGGCGGCGTCCAGATTCGACGCGGCGGTGAACCGCGTCGAGGTGCGGCTGCGAGACCTGGGGACGGGCAGCGTGAGCGACGGCGTCGAGGTGCTCGCGCGCCTGCCCTTCGAGACCCCTTGGTCGAAGGACGACGAGGAGGAGACCTGGCAGGCCGAGCTGCGGGCAGAGGTCGCACAGCTCGATGTCCTGCAGCTCAACCGCCGCGTGACCCAGTGCCAGGAAGCGGCCGAGTGGAGCCGTTACGTCGAGCTGGACGCCTCTCAGAGGCGCCTACAGGGCTCGCTGGAGGCCGTCGAGCGCTGGAGCGCAGACTGGAACGCCGCCGGAAACACCAACGACCTCGAGGCCACCGAGTTCGCCCTCGACCTGCGCCTGACGCGGCTCGAGAGCCAGCCGACACCAATCGTTGAGCCGCTGGGCGCGGCCGCGCCATTGCCGCTCGCGGTCGAGCCTCAGGCCGGGCCGTTGGCGACCCGCTCAGAGGTGGTGCGAACGCTGGTGAGCGAACACCACCCTTCGCTGCAGGTCTTCGAACACCTAGGAGAAGCCTGGCGGCATCGCTCGCAAGGGGCCTCGGACGAGGCGCTGCCATGGTTGGACTTCGTGCAGCTGGGCTACGGCATCGGGCCCAACTCGGGTTTGGAGTCCCTGACCGCGCAGCTGGCCGTAATCGTGCCCTTTGGCAGCATCGAGAGTGCGGACAGCGAGCGCTTTGCCCTGCAGCAGCAGGAGTCCGAGCTCGAGCGCGCGGCAGCGTTGAGCGAGTTCGAGCGCGCGGCTCGAACGGCGCTGATCGAGCTCGTGGCGTACGAGGCGCTGTCGCCTGACCTCGCGGAACTCAACGACTCGGCCGACGACGCCGTGGCGCTCGCCGAGCTCTGGATGAGCGAGGGGCGAGGCGACCCGCGCACGGTGGCGGGGCTGGTCAAGGACGCCCAGCGCGCGCGGACCTTGGTGATCGCCGTGCGCGCTCGCTGGGCGCAGGCGCAGTGCCGCCTGCTGGAGTCCAGCGGCGTGAGCGTCGAAGCTTGGCCACGTGGCGGTTCATCCAACTAATCGCCGGGCGGCGTCGGGTTCAACGCAAAGCTGCTGGGATGGGGCTCGTGCTGGACCGGTACGCCGAGGAGCGAGGGAGGAAGGCGACGCCGCAGATGGGGCATTTCCGGACGGGCACTAGATATATTGCCCCGAGTCCACCCGAATCACCTCGCCCGTGATGCAACGCGCCCCGTCGCTGGCCAGGAAAACGGCGAGCTTGGCGATGTCGACGGGCTCGGGAAGCTGCTTGATGACCATCTCGTCAAGGGCGGCATCGACGATCTTCGCGGGGGCGGCTTTGACCATTTCGGTCATGACCAGGCCCGGCGCGATGACGTTGACGGTGACGCCGAAGGCGCCCAGCTCCTTGGCCAGGGCCTTACTCAGACCGATGACCCCGGCCTTGGCGGCCGAGTAGTTGACCTGGCCGAACTTGCCGCGCAGGCCGTTGATGGACGAGATGTTGATGATGCGTCCTGATTTCTGGGCTTTGAACAAGGCTGCCACCGGACGGACGGTGTTGAAGCAGCCCTTGAGGTCGACGTCGATGACCTGATCCCAATCGTCCTCGCTCATCTTCCACACCACGCGGTCGCGGTTGATGCCGGCGCAGTTCACGAGGACGTCGATGCGACCGAGGCGAACGACTAGTCCTAAGATGGTCGTGTCGACGGCGTCGAAGTCCGTGATGTCCACGTCCACCGAGATGAACGGCTGCTCGGGGCTCGAGGGCGTGGGCGGCTCGGAGGTGCACACGTCGAGGCAGGCGACCGTGGCTCCCTCCTGCCAAAACTCCTCGACGATGGCACGCCCAATACCCCTTCCTCCCCCCGTCACTACGACGGTCTTTCCTTTCATTTGCATCCTGCTCTCCGTGGAAATGGAAGTTTCTCGAGTCATAACAGACTCTTGTCGTGGGGCAAGTGGAAAGAGCGTCGTGGCCCGGCTAAATAGAACGGGTGGCGGTCCTGAACTGTCAACGCCACTCGACGAACGCGGGCCTGGGTGATATCCCTGCTGGATCCTGCAGATATGGGAGCGCGTGGTATGGCTGAGGTCCCAGAGAGTGTTCGCTTCGTCTACGCCCGACAGGCACCCAACCCGTTCAACTGGTACACCCAGGACGACTTCGACGGCTGCCTGATCACCTGGGATCCGCCTAGCGACGCGGAGATCGTTGGCTACGTCGTCTTCCGGACCAGTGAGACCCTCGACGACGACTGCGCCTTCGATCTCCTCGAAGGGTACTTGGAAGAGGAGGCCGAGCGTCTCGACATTTCTCGACCGGTGGTCGCGCTGGTCGACGACCAGATGCACGAAAAAAACCGCTATCTGGTCCTCGCTAAGAACCAAGACGGAGACTTCTTCGCCGTCGAGCGGGCCAAGGCACAGAAGCTCGAGCTCGGCGCCGACCTCGCCCAGTACGGAGAGCTGGCCTACTGGTCCAACCCCGACGGACCGCGGATCCGACAAGACCCGCGCCGGCTCGACTACGTGAGCGCACGACCCGCGGACTTCAGCGGCTTCACCTGGTCCTATCCGGAAGAGCTCCCAGAGGTGGAGGAATACCAGCTGATCGTCAGTCGTCAGCCCATCAGCCCGCACACCGGCGACGAGACCGACATCAAGGACTTCCAAAGAGTGCTGGCCGGCGCCTTGGGCAAGATCCACGTCATCGAGAATTACGTGAACGCCGTCGTCGACAACGCGACCGAGTCCGAGCACTACTGGTACTTCGCTCTGCTCGCCAAAGACCCTGCGGGTGGGCGTATTCAGATCCCCATGGAGCACCACGACGAGCCCTTCCGCAAGGGACGTCCCCACAAGAACCTGCGTGGCGAGAAGTCTTGGGGCATAGGCTCCGACATCATGGAGGAGAGCTTCAAGAGCTGGCGCTCGAGGCGTCTCAGCGGCTCCTC
>PFUG01000582.1 GCA_002789955.1 Deltaproteobacteria bacterium CG_4_9_14_3_um_filter_63_12
CAGCCAAGCCCCAGCGGGCCACCGCATGAGCCGAGACCATGCACGAATCCAGACGTTAGCGGAGCCACTAACTGAACGCAAGTTCAGGATCTGCACCCGTTTCATTTCGGCCTGATGTTCACCCCGTCCCCGCCGCCAACCTTTGAAACCGACTCTTGACGATGAACGTGTCGAGAACCCCCTTGACGAGCTCCTTGTCGGCCTCGGAGAGCTTATCGATCTCTTGAAGCCGCTCTAGCAGGTCGAGATCGCCGATATTGGCGCGCGGCCCCTGGTCCTCTGCGCGCTGAGCGAGGTAGTCGAGGGAGACTTCGAAGGCGTCGGCCAGCGCGATAAAGATCTCCCCGGAGGGGACGTTGATGTCTCGCTCGTAGGCCGAGATCTGTTTTTGCCTGACACCGACTTTCTCGGCGAGCTCCTGCTGCGACCATTCACGTCGCTGTCGTAGCTCTCGAATCCGCTGCCCAAAGGTCTGTTTATCGCCCATGATTGTCACCATTTGTGTGGTCTACGGGGTAGTCTAGGTGCGTGGGCGACTAGTGTCGAGCATGGTTTATCCCATGACGGGTTGATTGAAGTCGAATCTTGGGTATGCTATCCGGGAAACAGCTTCACAAGGAGGCACCCATGGCCCGCATCCCCAAACACGAGCTCGAGCGGATCAAACAAGAGATCTCGGTGCAGCGCTTGGCCGAGGCCAGGGGCATCGAGCTCAAACAGCACGGCAAGGATCTCCTTGGTCTCTGTCCATTTCACGAGGACCACGATCCCTCCTTGGTGATCACGCCCTCGAAGAACCTCTGGCATTGCCTCGGTGCATGTGGCGCCGGCGGCGGTCCCATCGACTGGGTGATGCGGGCCGAGGGCGTGAGTTTTCGCCATGCTGCAGAGATTCTGCGCAACGACGTGACGCCGCCGAGCTCGTCGAATAGCCAGGTGCCGCCGATCCGATCGTCGACGGCCAAACTGCCGCCGGTGGTCAAGTCTGACCTCGAGGACCAGGAGTTGCTGCGGCGGGTGGTGCGCTACTACCACAAGACGCTGCTGGCCGAGCCGAAGGCGCTGGAGTATCTGGCGCAGCGCGGCCTCCGCTCGTCGGAGGCCCTCGAACGTTTTCAGCTCGGCTACGCCAATCGGACACTGGGTTACCGCCTGCCAGCGAAGACGACGAAAGAGGGCCAGGAGACGCGGGAGCGTTTGCAGCGGCTCGGCGTGTTTCGTACGAGCGGCCACGAGCACCTCAACGGCTCGCTGGTGATTCCAGTCATCGACAACGAAGAGGTGACCGAGCTCTACGGCCGCAAGATCACGTCGAGCCTGCGCAAGGGCACGCCCGATCACCTCTACCTCCCCGGGCCGCACCGCGGCGTCTTCAACGCCGCCGCGCTCGATGGCGCCGAAGAGCTCGTGCTGTGCGAGTCGCTCATCGACGCGCTGACCTTTTGGGTGCATGGGTATCGCAATGTCACCGCTGCTTACGGCACCAGCGGCTTTACGCGCGATCACCTAGCTGCCTTCGAGCGCTGGGGGACGAAGCGGGTGCTGATCGCCTTCGACCGAGACGAGGCTGGAGACAAGGCTGCGGCCTTGGTCTCCGAGAAGCTGGCGGCCAAGGGAATCGGCAGCTACCGCGTGCTTTTCCCGCGTGGGATGGACGCCAACGCATACGCGCTCAAGGTGACGCCAGCACGACAGAGTCTCGGTGTGGCGCTGAGAAAAGCGGAGTGGATTCCGTCGTTGGTCGAGCGCTCCGGGCTGACCCTCGAGCGGGCTGGTGTGGTCGAGCAGATCGTGAGGTCATCGGCTAGCGGGGAGTCGTCGGTGAGGCAGCTAAAGAAGGAAAGAGATCCGGCCAATGAGGTTGAGCTAGAGGGCGAGGCAAAACCTCCTGAAAGCAAGGTGGAAACTGCGACATCGAAGCTCGAGGAGGAATCACCCGCCGGTCTTTGGCCGGAAGATGAGGGCTGGCGTCCAGAAAGCGACAAGAGAAATCCTTCTTTAGCTGCCTCGCCCGAGCCCGCTCGGCCGAAGGTCGATGTACCCACCGAGCGGCGTGAGCACGAAGTGGTGATTACGCTGGGCGAGCGGCGCTATCGGGTCCGCAACCTGGAGAAGAACCTCGGTTATGGGCAGCTTCGCGTGAATGTCTTTGTCTCTCGAAGCGGCGCCGAGGGCTTTCACGTGGACACGCTGGATCTCTACTCGTCGCGGCAGCGCTCGGTCTACATCGCCCAGGCCGCGCGCTAACTCTGCCTCGAGGCCGACGTGGTGAAGCACGACATGGGTCGGGTGCTCTTGAAGCTCGAAGAGCTGCAAGACGCCCAGATCCAGCGGGCGCTTCGGCCGGAGACGAAGACGGTGACGCTGAGCGACACCGACCGGGCCGAGGCTCTGGAGCTGCTTCGCTCTCCAAATCTACTGAAACAAATCCTCGAAGACTTTGATAAATGCGGAGTGGTCGGCGAAGAGTCCAACAAGCTCTTGGGCTATCTGGCCGCCGTTTCACGACACCTCAAGACGCCGCTTGCAGTGATCATCCAGAGCTCGTCGGCCGCGGGAAAGACCTCGCTCATGGAGGCGGTGCTGGGGCTGATGCCCGACGAGTCCCAGACGAAATACTCGGCGATGACGGGGCAGTCGCTCTTTTACATGGGCGAGTCGGATTTGAAGCACAAGATCCTGGCGATCGTCGAGGAGGAAGGCGCGGAGCGGGCGAGCTACGCGCTGAAACTCTTGCAGTCGGAGGGGGAGGTGACGATCGCGTCGACGGGCAAGGATCCGTCCAGCGGGCGGTTGGTGACCCACGAGTACCGAGTCGAGGGGCCGGTGGCGATCTTTTTGACGACCACGGCCATCGACGTGGACGAGGAGCTTCAAAACCGCTGTCTGGTGCTGACGGTCGACGAGGAACGCCACCAAACCCGCGCCATTCATGAGCGGCAGCGGCAGAGTCAGACCCTCGAAGGGCTGCTGGCGGGCCGTGATCGTGCGGCCATCGTGCGTCGACATCAGAACGCGCAGCGGCTGCTGCGGTCGGTGATGGTGGCCAATCCTTACGCCAAGGAGCTGACCTTTTTGGACAGCCGGACTCGCACTCGTCGGGATCATATGAAGTACCTGACGCTGATCCGAGCCATCGCCTTGCTTCATCAGCACCAGCGGCCTCGCAAGTCGGTGGCTCATGAAGGCCGGCGAGTGGAATACATCGAGGCGACGCTGGACGACATTGCCGTCGCAAACCGGCTGATGCACGAGGTCCTTGGCCGATCACTAGACGAGCTGGCGCCGCAGACCCGACGGCTCTTGGTGCTCGTAACCGAGATGATCGTGGAGGCCTGTAAACGCGACGATGTCGCCCGCTCCGACTATCGATTCACCCGACGAGGGCTGCGTCATTACAGCGGCTGGAGCTACGACCAGGTGCGGGTGCATCTGGGTCGGCTGGTCGAGCTCGAGTATGTGCTGGTCCACCAAGGTGGACGAGGCCAGCGCTTCGTCTACGAGCTGGTCTTCGACGGCAAGGACGACGGGAAGCCGCATTTTAGCGGGCTGATCGATGTGCAGCGACTAAAGGGAGAGAGCAACGAACAGTCAGGTACGACGGAGAGTTTGGGGGGCATCAATGGGAAGTTTGGGGGGCCATTGGGGGCCGCTTTGGGTGGCATTGGGGATCGAGAAAAACAGCGAGAAGCTAGTAGTGAACTGCCTTCTAGAGAAGGTTTGGGAGCGGCTCCAGAAACCGCAGTTACTCCCTCTCCGACCAACGGCCGCACGTACGTGCTGGGACGTCATAAACCTCTCCCTCCTTTAGCCGCTGCGGATGCGGAGGTGCACTGATGGCGCGGCGTAGCAAGCAGAAGGCGCGCATCGTCACCGATTCTGCGCACCCGGATGGGCTCTCGAACACCGCTCTGAGCTACCTCGAGTGGATGCGCGTGAAAAACTACTCCGAGCGCACGGTCGAGAACCGAGAGCTCTACCTGAGCTACTTTATCGCTTGGTGCGAAGAGCGCGGCCTGAACAGGCCTTCTGAGATCACCAAGCCGATCCTCGAGCGCTACCAGCGATACCTCTACTACTATCGCAAGCAAGACGGCCGGCCCCTCTCGTTTCGCAGCCAGCACGCTCGTATCGTCCCGGTCCGCGCCTACTTCAAATACCTGGCTCGGCAGAACCAGATCCTCTACAACCCCGCCGCCGACCTGGATTTACCTCGTATCGAGCATCGGCTGCCGAAGCACGTATTGAGCGTAGCCGAGGCCGAGCAAGTGCTCGCCCAGACCGACGTGAGCGAGCCGCTGGGCTTGCGAGACCGCGCCATCCTCGAGCTTTTCTACTCGACGGGCATCCGCCGGATGGAGGCCATTGGCTTGCAACTCTACGACCTGGATGCCGAGCGCGGCACGCTCATCGTGCGCCAAGGCAAGGGCAAGAAAGATCGGGTCGTCCCCATCGGAGAGCGCGCTGCGGCCTGGGTCGAGAAGTACGTGCTCGAGGTGCGTGGACAGCTCTTGGTCCCACCCGACGACGGCACCCTTTTTCTGACCAAAGACGGCGAGGCGTTTACTCGCAATCGTATGAGCCAACTCGTCCGGAACTACGTCGACGCCGCTCAGCTCGGCAAGCGAGGCTCGTGTCATCTCTTTCGTCACACCATGGCGACGCTGATGCTCGAGCACGGCGCCGACATCCGCTACATCCAGCAGATGCTTGGCCACGCCAAGCTCGAGACGACGCAGATCTACACGCAGGTCTCGATTCGTCAGCTCAAGGCGATCCACGACGCCACGCATCCAGCCGCCAAGCTGCAGCGACATCCCAGCAGCGAGTCCGAAACCTAAGCCCCGCGCCGGTGCGATCGTTTCATGAGCTTCGACCGTTGGCTCTACCGCCCGCCCCGAGCTGCGCAGCGGGCCGCCCTCCCAGCGCTCGAAGCGCTGGGCACGGGCAAGGACGCGCGGCACAGCCGCGCTTCCGATAATGGCGCCATTATCCGACCTTGCCCTGGTCGGCCCGCTGCTTGGCCTCGCTGCGCTCGGCTTTACATAATGAAATTATGTACAAGCCTCCGGTCGCTGCGCTCCCTCCGGAACTCGGGGCGGGCTGGCTCCTCGCCGACAAGGCGCGGGGAGACAGCGCCTGCCGGGGTGCCCGCTTCCTCCGGCGCGTCATGCTCTCTCGTTTTTGGAGCTGTCCAGCCGCGCTCCCGCTCCGGCACCGCTGCCCATCGCGAGTCCCGCATAGCCCGGTGCTCGGCTGAGTCAAGGCACCGCTTCGCTCGGCTTCGCCGTCCTTGACACAGCCTCCGCTCCGGGCTTGATCGAAAGTATGGGCGATGGGCAGACGGTGCCTCCGGCGGGGGCTTCGAGCTCCGGTTGGCCAGGTGCTACCGGGCTTTCCCCATTTAGCCGCTATCGAGGCGTCCCAAATGGCAGCAGCTAAAGGAAATATCGCGACCTGGGTCGCAGCCTGGCTCGTCCAGACCGTGCTTCTGGCGCTGGTCCTCGTCGTCGGAAGTCCCGTCGGAGTCGCGGCCGCCTTGCCGTTTGAAGGCGTCGGGGCTTTGGACCTCGAAGGCGACGTGCTCATCGGGCCGATGGGCGTCCCAAGTCCGCATCTGCGCTGGGGGATCGGCGAGTCGTGCGGAGAACAGGCGCATGGTCCACCCCTTGCCCCAAAGGGAGGGCTGAACGTTGTCGGCGACAAATCACAGTACAGTGAGAGCGAGTTGTGGTCTGCGCAGAAGGTTGCAGATTCAGGACGAACCGTCGTACTGCGACCGCCGGAAGGGACACGTGCCGACAAGACAACATCAGATCTTCTTGTCGATGGGGTTCCGTACGACGTTTATTCACCCAAAACAGCAAATTCCGATCGGATCGTCTCGGCAATTGCCAAAAAGGGAAGTCAAGCTGAAGGCATAGTTGTCGATCTCCGAAACACCACTGTCACTGCCAAGGATCTTGGAGATGTCACCGCCCGCGTACAGGGTGCTGGCGCTACAGGAATCAAAGAAGTGATTCTGCTTGAGTAGGCGTACGATGCCAAAACTGCGCTGCACATGTAGTGAAGTCTTGAACTATGGCGAGATTCCGTGCCCCATCGAGTGGCTGACGATTTCTGATGTTGAATTCGATGGGCTTTCCAAACCTTGCGACCTAGAGGTTCTCTATCAGAGAATGACAAGCCTCTTGCAATGTCCTGATTGCGGCAGGTTGTGGGTGTTTTGGGAGGGGTTTGGCAAACCGCCAACCGAGTATGTTCCTCAAAAAGAGTGATCTTGTGCCCTGTTTTGGTTCGGCGTGAACGCGACTTCGTTGGTTTCAGAATAACAGAGTTTGGAATGGGAGGTATGAGCGAAGCCATGACCAGCCCCGTTCCACCCATCGCGAATGCGTGATAGCCCAGTGCTCAGCCGTGTCAAGGGATCGCTTCGCTCTGCGCTCGCGGACTCGCTTCGCCCTGGACACGGCCTGCGCGCTGGGCTGCGTGAAGTTTATGGGCGATGGGCGGACGGTGCCTCCGGCAGGGGCTTCGAACTCCGGTTGTGGCCTCGTCATGCTACCCCCCGAGCCTCTTGACGACGTTGGCGCCGTTGCTCCCGCGCCGCTTCCTGTTTCTGATCACGCTGAGCCCAGATCTCCTTCTCCCGGCCCGCGAGTTTGTCAGCAGGAGTGACATAGCCGATGGCGCTGTGGAGACGCTGCTCGTTGTAGTGGGCGGCGAATCGAGTCATCAGGGCCTGTGCCTCGGCGAGAGTTTGCGGGCATGCGGGACGAATGGTCGTTGTCTTGATCGTCTTGTGGAGAGCTTCGATCTTCCCGTTGGATTGCGGGTAGTAAGGGGACGTTCGAACATGGGTCATCCCCACGAGCCGGATGTAGGTTTTGAAGTCGCGTGCAATAAATTGCGGCCCGTTGTCCGAGATGATTCGAGGCGTGACGCCGGGGATCTTTTCGCGAGCCCGTTCAAGGATGACCTCAATATTGGCCTCGGTCATCGCTTCGCGCACCTCCCAGTGGATGAGGGAGCGGCTGTAGCCATCGAGGACACAGCACAGATAGTAGAAGGTCGTCGCGATGTTGAGGTAGGAGATGTCGATGTGCCTGCATAAACCCAGTCCCCTTCTTCGAGCGCGAGGTGTTGAAGCGGTCGAGAAGACCGGCGCCGCTCAGGACGCGATAGACCGTCGATGGGCTGGCGGCAAAAACGTTGGCATCAAGTCCCATGAAGGCCAAACGCCGATAGCCTTCCAAAGGGTGTTGTTCGTGGAACTCAACAATGGCACGGCGTTCCTCTGGCTCAAGCCGATGATCGCGAGGTATCTTGCCGTTGTGTTCGTTGACCTTGCCGTAGCGCGTTTTCCAGTTGTCGAACTTGCCCTTCGAAATCCCAAGCCAGATGGCGAAACGAAAGTTTGGAACTTCTGTGGTGGTGGACCAACGTGCGACGAAGTCTACAACCTCATCGCGCGTATCATGGGGAACCCAGCGATCCGTCAGGGGTCCCCAAGTGCTTTTTTGGCTCCCCTGGCAGAGCTGCGGGCGATATGACTGGCGTGAGCCGCGCTTGGGCGCTCACCAGAATTGCCCCCCCTCGCAATGCCGCTGGGACGGCTGTGGACGTGACGCGGCTGGCGTCGACCATGGACAAACTGAGCACAGCTGCCGTCAGGTTTTGAG
>PFUG01000129.1 GCA_002789955.1 Deltaproteobacteria bacterium CG_4_9_14_3_um_filter_63_12
CCCTGAAGAGGGTCACAGTACTCGGTCAGGACCACGTCGCCGAAGGGCGAACAGTAGGTCGACGTGCCACCAGAGCACTCGCCGTAGCCTGGAGGGCACATGAGGAAGCAGTTGGCAGCGCAGGTGAAGTCGTCAACGGTGTTTCCGTCGTCGCAGGTCTCGAAGATGTCGACGATGCTGTTGCCACAGCTCTCGTCGGAGCGACAGTTGGCGGCACAGCCATCGCCCGAGACGATGTTGCTGTCGTCACAGACCTCACCTAAGCCGCTGTCGGTGTAGCCGTTGCCGCAGGTCTCGTTGGACAGGCAGTTCGCCGAGCAGCCGTCGCCATTATTGAAGTTGCCGTCTTCGCACATCTCGCCAGCGGCGCTGTTGACCGTGCCGTCACCACAGGTGACCAAGGTGCAGTCTGCGTCGCAGGTCGCGCTTTGTCCGGACGTGTCGCAGGCCTCGGTGCCAGGGTCGACAATGCCGTTGCCGCAAGTCTCGTTCGACAGACAATCCGCGGAGCAGCCGTCGCCGCTGACCGTGTTGCCGTTGTCGCAGACTTCGCCGGGGTCGACGATGCTGTTTCCACAGATCTCGGTCAGGCAGCTCGCTGAGCAACCATCGCCCGCAACGAGCCCGCCGTCGTCGCAGAGCTCGCCCTTTGCCGTGTCTACGTAGCCGTTGCCGCAGCTCTCGTTGGAATGACAGTCTGCGGAGCATCCGTCGCCGCTCGTCAGGTTTGAGTCGTCGCAGACCTCGCCGAAGTCCACCACACCGTTGCCGCAGCTCTCGACGTGACAGGTCGGTGAGCAGCCATCCCCAGCGACCACGCCACCGTCGTCGCAGGCTTCGCCGACGGGCCCGTCTACGATGCCGTTGCCACAGCTCTCGTTCGACGTACAGGCGGCACTGCAACCATCGGCGTCGGTGTTGTTGCCGTCGTCGCAGACCTCGCCTGTATCGAGCACGCCGTCGCCACAGGCCGCCAGCGCGCAGTTGCTCTGGCAGCCGTCGCCGTCGACCGTGTTGCCATCGTCGCAGGCCTCACCGGCCGCGCTGTCCAAGATGCCGTTGCCGCAGCTCTCGTCGGACAGGCAGTTGGCCGAACAACCGTCGCCCGCGAGCGTGTTGCCGTCGTCGCAGAGCTCGCCGGGATCCACAGTTCCATTGCCGCACGCCTCCGTCTGACAAGTGGCCGAACAGCCATCGCCGGCAGTGGTGTTGCTGTCGTCGCAGAGCTCGGTGACGTCGACGATGCCGTTGCCGCAGCTCTCGTCGGAGAGGCAGTTCGCCGAGCAGCCGTCGCCCGCCGCCGTGTTGCCGTCGTCGCAAACCTCGGCGCCGTCGAGCGCCCCGTTGCCGCAGACCTCGCTCTGGCAGGTCGCCGAGCAGCCGTCGCCGGAGGACGCATTGCCATCGTCACAAGACTCGCCAGCGTCCGTGATGCCGTTCGCGCAGCTCTCGTCGGAGGTGCAGGTCGCGTTGCAGCCATCGCCCGCCGTCGTGTTGCCGTCGTCGCAAGCCTCGCCCGCGTCCACAACGCCATCGCCACAAGACGCCAGGCCGCAATCCGGCGAGCACCCGTCGCCAGCAGCGCTGTTGCCGTCGTCGCAGCTCTCGCCGAGGTCGACGATGCCGTTGGGACAGGTCTCGTTCGAGGTGCAGGCAGCGTTGCAGCCGTCGCCATCGCTGTGGTTGCCGTCGTCGCAGACCTCGGTCAGGTCCTTGGTTCCGTCGCCGCAACCCGGCGACGCGCAGAGGGAGGAGCAGCCATCGCCGTCCGTCGTGTTGCCATCGTCACAAGCCTCACCAGCGGCGAGGTCGACGACGTTGTTGCCGCAGGTCTCGTTCGACAGGCAGTCGGCCGAGCAACCGTCTCCGGCGAGGAGGTTGCCGTCGTCGCAGGACTCTCCTTGGTCGACGGTACCGTCGCCGCAGGAGCCGCTTTCATTGAAGCAGGATGCAGAGCAGCCGTCGCCATTGGTGGTGTTGCCGTCGTCGCACTCCTCGCCGGAGTCGACGGTACCGTCGCCGCAAGTCAGGCTGACTTCCGTGACACCGTCCGTCCCATCAGGGCCATCGTCACAAGTGTCTCCGCAGCCGACCACGTCGGTCGTGGTCACGGGGGCGTCGTCACAGCCAACGACGCCCATGGCCAGGAGTGATGCGATGCAGGCCAAGGTGAGCCAACAAGAAGATAGACGTAACATGGTTCCTCCCTCGAGACAGGTCTGAAGCTCCGCGACTCATAACCGAGCTTCATGGTCGTCGAGAGGGCCTCTCAGGTCAAACACCCTCTAAGGCGTCGTCAGGAAACAACCTGCCCATTTGAGCATCGCCAGAGGCGTGATGGCAGCGTCGGTCTGCTTCGACGATGCTGGGTATCGCCTGCATCGACCTCCTTGCCCTCCCGCCTCTGACTTCGCCCAAATGCGCATTTTGTTCCCGGGCGACGCCTAAGCTGTTGTCCGGCGAGGCGTCGGTCTTGGTTGAGCCGCCGCTGCTGCTGGGTGAGTCAACCAGAGGAAAGGCAGAAGGAGGTGGGCTCAGTGCAACTCGACACCGAGGGAGTCGGCCTTCGAACGCAGCAGGTCCCGCTGCTTGGAGAGGTCGGACAGAGACTTCTCCAAGGTCTTGCGGTGCTTCTTGAGCCGTGCCAGCTCGCCGTCGACGGATTTCGCGCTGTCGCGGCCGTACCCTGTTCCAGTGAGGGCGGTGAGGTCAGCCTCGGAACGCACCACACCGACGGCGGGGACGCTCACGGGGGGGCCGATGTTGATGGGAGCGGTCTCGTGCGGCGCCACATCGGGCAGGGTCGGCTCGAGGCCGTCGTAACCACCGGAAACCGTGGTGTCGCGGGCGCCATCGCTGTCGGCGCCACCGTTGAACGCACCCGTTGCGTCGTTGTAGCTGGGGGACTGGGCGTCAGGGTCTCCAGAGGGCGGAGGCGATTCAGCGGGCGTGCCAGCGGACCAATCGTCAGTGGACTTCCCAGGACTCGGGGTGCCAGGAGCGGTCCCGCCTGCGGTCGCAATGCCGCCAGTGCTGCTCTTCGTCGGGGCATCTGCGGCCTTCCCTGCTGTCGGCGTCGTCCCGATTCGCGTGGGGCGAACGTCTTCGGCGAAGAGGTTGGCTTCGTCGGCGCTGTCTTCGGCGTAGGAACGCAGTTTCTTGCGCCGCTCGAGAGAAGCGATCATCCCGTCGAGCTCGTCGAGCTGGGCGGCGAGTTTCTCTTTGTTGTCCTCGAGTTCGTCGGCGGCGGCCAGGACCTCTTCGGGGTCGTTGGAGTCGAAGCCGACCAGGTCGGGCAACGCCACTGGCAGGAGGGGATCGACGCTCGAGCGGCGAATGCGGTCGCGCAGCGTCTGGAGTTTCTGCAGAGAGGCGATGAGCTCGGCCTGCTGTTCACTGGAAGCGGTGAAGAGGCTCTCCTCTTTGGCCGCGATCTGCTCGTCACACAGGGCGATCACCTTGGCCTGCGCCAGCTCTTGGCTCTTGCGCAGAGCGGCCAAGTCCGCCGCCTTCGCGTTGAGCTCTTCCGCCACCGCGCGGGCGTCTCGCAAGGTCCGCTTCAGGCCGAGGTCGCCGACGATTCCGTCCGAGTGGGACTTGAGCTCTTCGATGGCCTCGACGAAGAGCTGATAACGACCTTCGAGCGCGCTGAGCTCGTCCGTCAGAGTGTCCGCCTTCGACTGTAGGCTCTCGACCTCGGCGAGCTGCTCACTCAGTGGGTCGGCGTGCGCGGTCAGGCCCGTCGCGAGCACAAAAACGGACGCCAGGAGCAGGCTCCAGCGTAGACTTCGTTGATGTGTGCGTGTGTGGGACATGACCTGACCATCCGAGATTCGAGCGAGACCTCGAGTCGTTTCACTGGCCAGACATCGAGCAAGAGGCGGGCCACCTCGTGGCGCAGGAGGGGACCTCTCTTGTTGCTCGCCTTCTTCGCACGACCGCAGCCTTATGCCGCAACGAGATGCGCCGCTGGACTCGCCAACTGAGAGCCCGCTCCCAGCTCTCTCTTCTCTCGGTTGGGCGTCGTGCGCCGATCCGCTGTCGGTGGATTTTTGTGTGTGGCTCCTCTTGGGTCTCAGAAAGTTGAGACTCTCGGTCTGCTCTGCGTGTGGGTTGTTGCTCTCCCGAGGCAACGCGGCTAGCCTCCCCGGCCGAATCCACGCTCCCTTAAGGACCGCCACTCGAGGTCACCATGAAATCATTGGGGTCAATTGCCTCGCTTCCCCACAAACGGCAATCTTGCTCAGCTTTGGCTTGGTTCGTCGTGACCAGCCTCGTGCTCGTCGGGCTCAGCCCGCCAGCGGCGGCTGAAGAAGAGGTCGAGCGCTCACCCTACGGCGCCTCGGCGATTCATACCGGCGGCTCCGTCCTCTTCAACTACTCCAAGGCCACGGTCGATGGGGAGTCCTCGGATGCCATCATCGACTTTAGCCTCGACGGCGAGATCGGCTACTTCCTGCTCGACGGCCTGAAAGTCTCGGGAGTGCCCTTCTTCACGGTCACCGCGCAGGGCGAGGTCAAGGATCTCGTGGTTGGCGCCGCCGTGGGGCTGTCGTACTACTTGCAGCTCGGCCCCATCGCGCCGTTTGTCCGGGCGAGAGGCGGCATGATGTTGGGTGCCCGCAACAACGAGCAGACCGGCAACGAGGACCTCAAAGGCTTCGTCTATGGTGGAGGGCTCGGGCTGAGCACCCCGCTCAACCCAACCAACATCGTCGAGCTGGGTGTGGACTACCTCGGCACGTCGTTGACCGTCGATGGGGACCGGGGTTCGCTCGACGGGTCGCGGGACGCCATGGTGGTGCACATCGGCTACCTGATGGTGTTCTAGTCCCGGGTTTCTTGCCCGTCAGGGGACCGATTCGCCCCATTACGGCTCACCTGTTGCGCTCAGCGTCCGTGCACCCCCGACCGACACAACGCTGAACACCGAATCGCTCCACGGCACCGGCGGCGCCTCGTCCACAGAAACCCAAGCCCCAGCGGGAAAGGCGAGGCTCGGGAGGCGGACCTCGGTCGCCCCTTGGGCGCTGCCGTCTTCGTTCCAGGAGGCCTCGAAGCGGCCGGCGTCGGGGTCCCAGGTCCAGGCGGTCGGGACGCCGGCGACCCGCGCCAAATATGGCCGCGCGACGGCTTGGGCCTGCAATGCAGGGGTGCCGTCGGGCGCCCAGATGCCGTAGGAGCCGTCACCGCCTTGGCCGCCGTCCCAGAGCAAGGCACCAGCCAGCTCCTCGTCGAGGAGCGAGTAAGTGTCGGTCAGAAACTGGGCTGCGCCGCCGACGTCGCGCCGCGCGCCGAGCTCGCCGATGACCATCGGGACCTTGAAGCGGGACGCCTTGTTGGCCAGTCTGCCGAGGGCGTCGGCCAAACTGGCGCGGTCGCCCGTGTAGCCCGTCCCCAGCTCGATTTCCGGCGGGTAGAAGTGGGGCAAGTAGAGCAATCGTGGGCGGTCGGGGCGTTGCAGCGCGCTGTCCCAGCCAAGGTTCGAGACTGGGCTGGGCTCGAAGCCGATGGTCGTCACGGGGTCCACGGCGCGGATGGCGTCGATGACCTCCTCATAGAAAGGGGGCAGCAGGTTTTGGTCGAACTCGGTGAAGTTGGTCGTGCCCCAGAACGGCTCGTTGAGCAGGTCGTAGGCCAGCAAACCCGGCGTGCCGGCGAGCTTGGCGGCCACCGCGGCCCAGCTGCCAGCAAAGGCGCCGCGCAGGTCGGCGCTGGCCCAGAAGGCGTCGAAGCAGCCCTGCACCTCTGGGGTGAAATACCCGGCGAACCAGTTGGCAGGCGGCACGAAGGTGGCGTAGAGGGCGGCGTCGCAGGTCCACTCGGGGGCGCCCGCGTGGCCGAAGCCACGGCCATAGACATCTTGGTGCATGTCGACGACCACCCATAGGCCCGCCGCAGCGGCTTGTTCGATCAGGGTCCGAACCGCCTCGAGGTAGACGTCGTCGTATTGGCCGCGGACGGGCTCCACCGCTTCCCAGAAGACGAGCAGCCGGACGGCGTCGAAGCCGAGCTCGTCGTGCAGTCGCTGAAAGTCGGTGAGTTCGGGCGGCGGCAGGAAGTCGGCCGCGTGTTTGGAGGCGTCGGCGAGGTTGACGCCGCGCAGGATCAGGACGCCGCCGGTGGCGTCGCGCAGCCACTGGCGCACGGGGGGGGTCACGACGTCAGGGGCGAGGTCCGCGGGCTGGTCTGCGAGCTCTTCGTTAGCGACTGTGTCGAGAACCTCTTCATGAGCATCGACGACGTCCTCCGCCGACGTGTCGGACGCGTCCGTGGCGGGCCGCGGGGAGTCATCGCAGCCCACGAATGTGAGTGCGACACAGAGTGCGATGAGGTGCCAAAGGTCGTTGAGTCTCATGGGGTCATTGGTAGTCTGATCCGAGCGGAGGGCGCAAGACTGCGTCGGCGGGCGCAATGTCCTGTGCCCTCTCGTACTGTGCCCTGCCCGGCTTGACGGAACCCGTCCAAGCCGCGATGAAACGGCTCCAATTGCTGCTGGTAGCGGCTCGCCTTCGAGCCCTAGAGGGGCTTATCAGAGACAGGTCCGAGACGGCGGAGTCTTGGCCTTGGTTCGCTCGCCGTGCGCGCAAGCCGCCAGGAGAGGCTCACCACTGCGCATCGGTCCACAACACCAAGCCGGCGCGCCGAAGCTCGATGAAGTGGTACATGTCCGTATAGAGCGACAGCGGCATCATGGCATCGAGATAGCCCGGGTCCTCGCGGTAGACGACGACCGTGCCCTCTTGCTCGAAGAAGGCGGGCCCCCAGGCGTCCAGCAGCACGTCCACTTCGGCCTGATAGAGCCGATGCCCTTCGGCGACCTCGACCGGGACGGCGGGATCGCGGCCCATGACGCAGGTGCCCGTGCTCCAGTCGTAGTCAGTGGGAGGGGTGGGGGTCGTCGCGTCGACGAGGCTCTTCTCGAGTTGGCCGCGGGTGGCTTCTTTGAAGGCGTCGCTGCCGACCTGCAGGGCGTCTTCGAGGACGAAGCCAGCGCTCTTTCCCGCTGGAATCGAGGGCGCGTAGAACACGTAGGCCTGCTTGCCGACTCGGCGTACGACCAAGACGTCGTGGACGGGCCACGCTGAAGGGTTCTTCAGGACGTAGTGTGCACGGGTGTCGCTCCACTCGTCGCCGCGCTCGACCTCGAGGAGCGGCTTTTCGTCGGTGCGGCCTTCGTAGAAGGCGAAGCGCTCGCTCTCGGCGCCACGCTCGACCCAGAGCGCTCCGTCCAGCTTGCGCAGCGCGTCGACCCAGGTTTGGGTGGACTTTTCGCTCCCCTTCCCCTTCTCTTCGAGACTCAGCGTCTCCCAGACTAACTGACGGGTCGGGTCGGCTCCCAGTACTGGGTTTTCGCCGTATGGATCTCGTTTTGCCCGGGCGTCCAGGAGGGCTTGGCGCTCGTCGAGAGCGGTCGCAGCGTTGGCTGTAGCGGCGTCGACGAGGGTGTCGACCTGCGGGAACCAGAGCGCGGCCTTGCCCGCGCTGAAGCCGACCTCGAGGCCGATAGGGACCGTGTCGAAGCGCGTTTGCGGCGCGAAGAACGAGACGACGGGCAGCGCTCGGACGCCGCTGTCCACGTCCATGTCCCGCACGGGGGTCGGCTCCGACACCGTTCCGGTCGAGTCGTGGGCGAACGAGAGCGGCAGCGGTGCCGACTTCGCGCCCCCGAAGACCTGCACGCCCCACTCGTGAACGCGCACGGGATAGGCGCACCAGCTCTTGGCCTGCGCCGTCGAGGGCAGCAGCGCGACCAGCGCGAAGAGAAGGGTCAGGAAGAGGCTGGATGTTCGACTGGTCACCATGTCGCGTCCGTCCAAAGCACGAGCCCCGTGCGTCTCAGGTCGATGAAGTGGAACATGTCCGTGTAGAGCGAGAGCGGCATCAAGGCGTCGAGCGTAGCGACGTCTTCTCGGTAGATGACCACGGTGCCCTCGTGCTCGAAGAGCGCCGGTCCCCAAGTGTCCAAGAGCAGGTCGACCTCGGCTTGGTAGAGTTGGTGTCCAGAGGCCGTCTCCACGGGCTTCGCCGGATCCCGACCCTCGACACACTCGCTGCCGCCCCAACGATATTCCTTCGGTGGCGTCGGCGTCACTGCGTCGACCAGGGTGTCGCTCAGGCGACCCCGAGTGGCCTTCCGGAAGGCGTCGCTGCCTGCGTCCATGGCCTCGTCGAAGGAAAACTTGGCCTCGCTGCCGGGGTCCAGCGACGGGGCGTAGAACACCCAGGCCTCGGTCCCGTGTCGGCGGACGACGAGCACGTCGTGCACTGGCCACTCGGACTGGTTCTTGAGCAGGTAGCGCGGTTGCTGCTCGGTCCATCCTTCGCCTCGCTCGACCTGCACCAAGGGGCGCTCGTCGGTCTTGCCTTCGTAGAAGGCAAAGCGCTCACTCTCCGCGCCCCTGCTCACCCACAGCGCGCCGTCGAGCTGGCGCTGGGCTTCGACCCAGCTCTGGGACGTCAGCGCGCTGGCCGCTCCCTTCGCCGACAGGTTCAAATGCTCCCAGAGCAACTGCCGTGTGGGATCCGCTCCCAGCGGGTCGTTCGTCGTACCGAACGGCCGACGGGCGGCGCGGGCGGCGAGCAGCGCTTCGCGTTTGGCCTTTGCGTCGTCGCTGTTGGCCGTGACCGCGTCGACGCGGGTGTCGACCTGCGGATACCACCTCGAGGCTGCTCCAGCGCTGAAGCCCACCTCGAGTCCTAGGGGGATCGGGTCGGACCAACCCGTCGGTGCGTAGAAAGCCAGCACTGGCAAATCCCGCTCGCCGCCGTCGATGGGCAGGTTTCGCACGGAAGGAGTCGTCGACGCCTCGGTGGCGTCAGTTGGGGTGTGCGCCGAGCTCAGTTTTTCTGGGGCGTTTGGCGCCTCTCCGAAGACCTGCACTCCCCACTCGTGCGCCCAGATCGGGTAGG
>PFUG01000411.1 GCA_002789955.1 Deltaproteobacteria bacterium CG_4_9_14_3_um_filter_63_12
CAGATGGGACCGAGACCGAGACCTGCATCGACGGGCCGTGCCCAGAGTGACGACGCCATGTCCGTCATTGTGTCACCGCAAGAGGTGAAACGGTATTGGCAAGCCGGCGCCGACGCCCAACAAAAGGCAGCAGACAACGCCTACACGACCTTCCGCGGCGACGAGGCGCAGCCCTCCGACCTCGACACCCTTGCGCAAAAGGGCCTAACTGCGCTTGTCTAGCACCTAACCGCCACGTGGAACCGCGTCGACCGCCCGAACCCACAGGTGTACAAACTCCAGGAGGCAACTCAGAGGAACGGACACGACGTGCAAACCTGGCTGTCGCAAGAGTCCGAACCACACTGCGCATCTTCCTCACAGGTCGCGCCGACTTCGACCTTCACCTGGCAGCTCTCGGCGGCGTCGCAGTAGTACGGCTCGGCACACTCGCCTTGCGACAGCGCGCAGCTCTGGCCAGCGCCGGGGTAGGGCTCACAGGTCGACGAATCGGAGGCACAGAACAGCCCGTCCCCGCAGGCCCAAGTGGCATGCCCGCAGTCCTGACCTTGGGCGAGCATCGCCGCACAGACTGGGCCTCGGCTGTCGCAGTAGAGGTCGTCGAGGCAGGCTTGGTCGCCCTCTGCGCAGCTCTCGCCGACGCCCTTTTGCACGTGACAAAGCACATCGGCGCCGCAGTAGAGGTCGCCGAAACACGAACTTTGGTCGAAGCACGGCTCCCCCTCGCCGGGCAGCGCCACACAAACGTCACCGTAGCACTCCAATGGAGCGACACAGTCGTCATCGCTGTCGCAGACCTCGCCGGCCACACGCAGCCCGACCGTGACGTGTTCGCAGGAGGCCTCGTAGAGGGCGATGTCCGCATCCTCGAGACGGCAATCCGCGGTGATGACCTTCATCGCGGCCACACAGTTGCCGCCCGCCGCCCCGTCGTAGCGCCGAGCCCCAGAATTGACGGGGTCCTCGACCTCGCCTCGGCACTCGCTGCCCACGAACATTTCGCACAAAGCCACGCTGCCACCGGCCGCCTCGAGGCAACCACAAGGCTCGACCGAGGCGCAGACCTGGGCCGCGTACGTTTCGCAGTACGCCTCGAAGGCGACGGGTGGCCCAGACGCCTGCAGCGTGGACGAGCCCCCTCCGTCGTCGCAGCCAGCGATCAAGGCGAGGGCGAGGGCGAGGACGAAGGCGAGCCATGGAGTTTGTCTCATCAAGAACTCCTGCTGCGAAATTCGGGTGGGATCTGGCGATCGGCCGCGAACTCGGTTGAGCCAGGGAAAAATACCGAAGCAGAGACGGCTTCGTCGGCTCCGCAGCCGTCACGCCGGTTCCAGCCTGAGGCCTGAGGCCTGAGGCTACACCGACGTCGGGATTCGGACCGACGCTCATTCAGCGCAACTGAGACCAATCCGTCTCAGGTGACTGAGTTGAAATGGCTCGAGTGTAGGTGGACGGCCCAAAAGCTACAACGCCGCCCACAAGCTGACCTTCAGCATGAACAGGTTCTCGTTGTCGGAGCCGTCGCCGAAGAGCCCGCCCAAGTCGTTCCCAAGACTGAGCTCCGGTCGGTCTCCTGAGCTGCTGCGGCCGTGCTGGTAGACCAAGTACGCCGTCGACCCGGGCAGCCACTCCCAACGGAAAACCAGGTTGCTGCGAAAACTCGCTGAGTTGTAGTCCTGCTCGTCGAGGACGAGTGGCGCCGCGTCCGCGCGCGCCAACGTAATGAGCGAGTCCCGGCGCTCCAGCGTCTGGGCCGACTCGAAGCGCTCTGAGTAAGAGTCGGCTCGCCCCCGTCCAAGAATCTTGAAACCGTTGTAGCGACCCGCACTCACAAAGGGCCGCCCGTAGAATTGCAGCGTCAGGTCGGGCGTGAAGGTCAGGTTGACGCGCAGAGTGAGGTCGACCGTGGTCTGGTAGAGCTCCGCAAAGACATAGGCGCCATCGGCCTCTCCGGTCCAAGCGTAGTCGTCGTATTGATAGGAGAACGACGGCCCGAGCTCCACATCCATGAACGAGGTCGGCCGCACCTGCATCCTAGGCGTCACCCCAAACGCGGCCCCGCCCGTCTCGGGCTGGAGCCAAGTCCAGGCGTCGAAGCTGCCCGCCAGCCAAGCCTCCCAGTCGCTCTCGAAGCCGACCCAGGTGTTGATGTTGCCCGGGCGAATCAGCGTCGGACCGCCGCGAGTGCAGGTCACGCAGTCGGCGTCGAAGGCGTACTGGAAGCCGGCCCAGGCGCCCCAGTAGTTGGGGAACTGCACGTAGGTGCTCAGTCCCGGACGCACGAGGGTGGTCTCGAGCCCATAGGTGTGGCTGGTGTAGACGGTCAGGTTGAGCTCCGAGTAGCGCAGCCAGTCGTTGGGGACCATGTCGCGATAACCCAGCCAAACCCAGGGTGAGATGAAGTCGGCGCGCTGCATGTACCCCACATCGTTGAGCTCGAACTCGGGGCTGTAGGTCTCGGCCCCCACCTCTCCTCGCCAGTGTTCGCCGCCTTGCCGTTGCAGCACGAGCTGGCCGGCGAAGCCCGTCAGCGAGCGGCGAGTGGGGTCGACGTCGAGATAGTCGGCGTCGGTGCGCTGGAAGTAGCGGGCGCTGGACTCTTGAGTGGCTTGGATGGCGCTGGCCGAGCCCCTGACGTGACTGGCGGCGAGGTAGCCCTTGAGCAGCCAGAGTTTTTCGGCCCAGCGGTGGGTAAAGTCGAGGCCGCCGACGTAGGCTTGGTCTCTGAGATCGTCGAGCTCGCCCATATTGCCGCGGTTCAAGGCGGTGGTCATGGCGCCGAGGCTGGTGTCGCCGCCGTTGAGCTCCTTCTCGACCCGCGCGGCGACGGCATTGGTGAGGGGTTCGACCAGCACTTCTCCTTGGCGACCGTCGTTGGCGACTGTTTGGGCCTTCACCTCGTCGGTCACGGCGTCGAGCACGCCGACCGTCCAACCGCCGACCTTGCCGCTCAGGCGCCCCGCCGCGAAGATGGGCGTCTGGCCCACGCTCTCGACGGATCCGTCGAAGTCAGGGCTGTACTGGGGCGCGCGTCCGATGCGGCGCGAGTAGAAGAACTTGGGGCCGTTGAAGGTCAAGATGTTCGAGCCGCGCAGAAAGAAGGGCCGGCGCTCGCTCTGGAAGGTCTCGAAGGCGCTCAGGTTGATCTCGGCGGGGTCGCCTTCGATCTGACCAAAGTCCGGATTGAAGGTCATGCTCAGGGAGAGGTTGCTGGTGAGGCGGTAGTTGGCGTCCAGACCGACCGTGCCGTTCCAATCTTCTCCGGTCTGGAAAGGGTCTCCAGACACGGCGTCGCGCAGCTCGAGGACGCCCATGACGTAGGGCAGGAGCTCGAGCCGAGCGCCCTCCGCGGGGCTGTTCATTCCCCGCAGCTCGCCGAAATTGCTGACCCAGCCGGCGGAGTCGCGCGGGATGGGGGCCCACAGGTCGCCCTCATGGTGGCGGGTGACGGACCGCTCGACTTGCAGGTCCCAGGTCATCTCGCCGCCGCTGAAGCTGAGCTGCGAGAGGGGAATGGCAAACTCAGCCACCCAACCGTCGTCGCCGACTCCCGTTTCGACCTCCCAGACGGCGTCCCAGTCGAGGTCCATGACGGAGTCGTCGACCATACGCGCGTCCCGCTTCACGCCGGCGGGATTGACGTAGAAGACGTAGGCGCTGCGGTGATCGAACTCGGAGCCAAGGTAGACCAAGACCCAGTCCGAAGGCGACCAGAGATCTCGTCGGGTGAGGTAGCCCTCGATGGCGTCGGGCTCGGTGTCGTAGGCATGGATGCCGATGTAGACGGTGTCGTCGTCGTAGAGGACGCGGAAAGCGGTGGGCAGCTTGGGTTCGGCGCCATCCTCGGGCGAGCGCTGCACGAAGACGCCCTCGAAGTTACCGTTCGACCAGGCCGCTTCGTCCAGGCGGCCGTCGAGGACGAGCTCCCCGTCGACACGGGTGGCGACGGCGTGCCGACGAGGCTCGGCGGCCATGACCTTGCTGCCGCAGAGGAGAGCCAACAAGAACCCAGCGCACAGCACCCCCGATCGTGCGTAGGGACGCAGCGGGCTCGCTTCGAACCGGCTCGGTTCAGAGTAGCGCGCGAAATCCGAACGCCCGTGATCCAAAAAACTCAAGAATCCTGACCGCATTTCTTGTTTCGCTTGGGGAGATGAGACATCGCGATGCATAGTGGGTCGAAATGACCGCCGAGTGGCGGCCGCCCGAGCTGCTGCGGGCAATGCTGGCAGAGGACATATTGCTTGCTTTGAGTCGCCGAGGGAACCACATCCGCCAAGAAACGTGTGCTGGTCGTCGAAGACAACGCGATGAACATGGAGCTTCTCTGTCAGCTCCTCGAAGACGCCGACTACGAGCCGCTCTCGGCCTACGACGGGGTCGAGGGGGTCGAGATGGCCGAGGCCCAGTTGCCAGACCTCATCCTCATGGACATCTCCATGCCGCGCATGAACGGGCTCGACGCGACGAAGGTGCTCAAGTCGACGCCAGCGACGGCGCATATCCCGGTGATCATCGTCACGGCTCACGCCTTGGACAGCGAGCGGCAAAGGGCAAAAGAGACCGGCTGCGACGGCTTCTTGACGAAGCCTGTCGAAGAGGAGGCTCTGGCCGAGCTGATCGAGACGCTGCTGTCCTGATGTGGTCCTTGGCCTCTCCACCGCTCAAGCCGAAATCGCCTCACCGCGCTGCGTGGCTTGTCGGACCATCCCAACGACGTTGGTGAGTCCGTCGACCTGGTGCTTCTGGACGACGGCGACGAGGTCCCCGTTGAGGCGAACCTTGTCATCTTCGGTCAGGTCTCGTGCGGAGTAGATGATCACCCGGATCCAATTGTCTTGGCAACAAGCGCTCGGCCAGTGATAGCTGAACGGCCGCGCGAACACAATCGCTTCGCCACCGCAGCCACCGCAGGGCAGTCTCCCGTACTCTCCCCACGGTCGTGTCTCTGACCCGGGACAGGCTCCGCTGCCCTCCCCGCAGCCGCGTTCTCGCCACACCAGCGGCTCCGCTGCCCTCCCCGCAGCCGCGTCCATGGCACATCAGCGGCTCCCCAGCGAGCTAAACGGATCGCCTCCCGAGGGTTGGCCCCTCTGGATGGAGCGTCGTATCGCAGAGGCTAACCACGTCATCGTCGTATGCACCGCCACGTACCTTCGACGGTACGAAGCGAACGAAGCGCATGGGAAGGGGCTCGGAGCCACATGGGAAGCAGTGCTGACCCGTCAAGAACTTTATGAAGGTCAGGCGCACAACGAGAAGTTCGTTCCGGTACTATTTCGCAAAGCGTCTGCGGCGGACATTCCAAGACCCCTTCGGCCCTTCACTCATTACCGACTGTTGAAGAATTATGAAGGCCTCCTCCGATATATACCCACGCAACCTGCTGTGGTGCCGGTGCCGGTCGGCCCGAAGAAGGTTCTTCACCAAACCCTTCGCCAAGTGGCGTCTACCACCAGGACCCAAGCCCGTCCAAAGCCTTCGGCCACGCCGCTCCGCCGGCCGAGGCAGCAACTCGGCACCCGCATTACACGAGCGAGTCGCCCGCAGTCCGACCCGCCCGCGGTCCCCCCGACGTCGCTCTGGTCGAGTACACCTGGTACTGACCCAGCTCGCGCTCCGCAATCCCCTTGGCCTCGACCTCGAGGCGCTGAGCCTCGAGACCGCTGCGACAACGACGCAGTTGGGTAGGGGGAGTTGCGCCCTCTGAACAAGCTGGAACCCACCCATTGCGCTCTCGGTGCCGTTCCGCTACCAACGGCCGAGCGCTTGTTTTTCCTATCCCCATCCCCGAACTTGGAATCGGCCTCGAACCGCTGCACGACGGCCAGGCTCTGCGGGCTTTCGACGTTCAGCAACGCCTTGCACCACTGAAACGCGTTCATCGCGTCCTTGGCCTGAAGCGTGGCCAAGGCATGTTCCTTGATCTTGACCGCTCGATCGAGGAGGCGGAGGTGACGCGCGGCCGCCGCGCGGAGCTTCGCCGACGAAGAGGCTTCGATCGACCGCGAGGTTGCGCTCGCGCTTGAACACCAGCGAAACGCATACGCGGATCGGCCAACTCAACACACGTCCACTTCTGGCAACCTGTCTGATCTGCTGGTTCAGCGTCCGTTCCCAGAGCCACTCGTAGATCTCGTCCAGTCACGAACCGAGCAGGAAGACCAGGTGGCCGAGGAGGTAGCTCGCAAACAGGAAGGCGGCCCACGCTTCCGCGCCATCGAGCTTGTCGTAGCGGTCCCCCAGCACAACCGGGCCCACCTCGTCCATCAGCAGCCAGGTGAGCACCCACTTGGTGGTAGGCGCGCACATCGACTTCCCACGACCCTGCGACAACTGGCGACCTTTGTGGCTCGTACATCGCCTCGGGTGAGGGTGAGCTGTGCTTGCACACGCAGGCTGCGAACCTCGGACGAGGTGCCCCGGGACGTGAAGAAACGTGTACTTCCGCGTTGACCGAGGAAACGCGTTTGTGATGAGTGAGCCGATCTTCGGAGGATCGGGGCTTGTACCTTCCTACAGTCGCCGATCCTTCTAAGGGAGCGGGGCTTGTACCTTCCTACAGTCGCCAAACCTTCAAGGGACCGCGGATTGTACCCCTGCTACCACCGCCGATCCCACAACGGATCGGGGATTGTACCCGCCTGCAACCGCCGATCTCTCAAAGGAACGGTCCTTGTACCTTCCTACAGTCGCCGATCCTTCAAGGGGTCGGAGACTTGTACCCTCCTACAATCGCCATTCCTCCATAGGATCGCTGTCCGCACCACGCTTCGCTCGCCGCCCTCAGGTCGGCGGAGGCTCGGTGGTGGTCGAGGCCGAGCCCGCGTCGGGGCTGTCGGGGATGACCCGATGGATCTCGGCCTCCGAGAAGCCTGCGGCCTTCCAGCCCTGCTTGAGGCTCACCAGCTCCATTCGCACGACCTTGGCCAGCGCCGTCAACGTGCGCTCGACGAGCGACAACTCGGCCATGGGTTGCTCGGCTGCCGCGACCGCCTCGCCGAACGACTTGGCGGCCGTGTCGATCTTATCGGCGGCGGCGTCGGTCTCGGCCTTGGCGATGCGCTTGTGCCCGAGCTTGCGCAAAAGCTTCGCGAAGAGCGCCATGCGGCGCGGCTGCTCATCGGTTGGCCCATCGGTGTAGGCGCCAGCTCCGCCCGGCGCGAGCAGGGCGAGCCATGGGTCGTTGCGGCGGCGACCGCCCAGGTCGAACAGCTGCTCGACGATGCGCACGATGATGACGTCGGCCACCTCGTTTTGCATGTCGATGCCTTGGCGCAGCGGCTGGACCACCCTTCCGAGCGCGACCATCTCGGCAGCGATACCGTCGCAGAGTTCAAGGACGGGAGCGAGCCGCTCCTCCGCCGGCTTCTTCCACGCGTCGTCGCGCTGGCGCGCCGCATCGAGTGTGTCACGCCCGCACTTGATGATCTCCTCGCGGGCTGCGCCCGCGCGTATGATTTGCCCCATAACTCCCCCGTGTTTGTGGCGCCTCGTGTGGCTTGCCGTTGCAGTTCGGGCAACCTGCCATGAAGTCATTGCTCGCGCAAGTGCGCCGAGCGCAGGTTGGTCGCGCTGTCTCGCCTACGACGCGAAACTTGGCAGGGCAATTCTGCGCGCTTTCGTCAAGACACTGTCGGCGTGGCAGCTCGAGCGTGCAGGGGAGTCGGGCATCGAATCGGCACAGTGGGGCGCGGTGACGGTCGTCCAGCGCTTCGGTTCGGCTCTGCAACTCATCCCTCACTTCCACACGGTCGGCTGCGACGGGGCCTCTAGTGTCGATGCCGACGGCGAGGCGCGGGTTGTTGCTCGCATCCTGCTCGCAACCCCTCAGGGGTTTGCACGACTCTCCGCCATCCCTGGCTGCGAGTTCACGCACTGTCTGCACCAACGAGCGAGGCGCTCGAGCGCCTGGTTGAGCAGGTCCATGGTCGCGTGCTGGCGCTCCTACGCCGACGTGGGCTTGTGCCCGAGGAGGCGGAGGTGGAGCACGGCATCCGGGCGGAACTTCGCCGACGAAGGCGCGCGGGAGCGCGCTTGTAACTGACGAGCAGGCTGACTCTGAGCTGGACCCGCTCTCAAGCGAAGCCCCAACGCTCGCCGCGTGCTATGCCGCCGCCCTCACGGCTCCCAAGCAGAGACTGGACAGCGAGGCGTGGACCCAAAGCCCGGGTGCCCGTGCCGTTTCGAAGTCACCCCTGTGTGCCCCCTGTGTGCTCGCTTTGGTGGGTAAAGACCTGCACAAGCGGGGTGTCCGTCGCAGCGGATGATCGCTACGGGCTCGAGCGGCTCTGTCGGTATCTGAGTCGGCCGGCGCTGTCGCACGATCGACTCGAGCAGCTCGACGAGGAACACGTCGGGCTGCAGCTCAAGACGCCCTATTCCGATGGAACGACCCACCTCGTCCTGACCTTCGACGAGCTCCTCCAGCGCCTGTGCACGCTCGTTCCACGACCGCGGACCCATCGCGTGCGATTTCATGGAATCCTCGCACCAGCGGCGAAGCATCGTGCTGATGTCGTTCCGGAGCCACAC
>PFUG01000593.1 GCA_002789955.1 Deltaproteobacteria bacterium CG_4_9_14_3_um_filter_63_12
TGGGCATCGGCCCCTCGGGGGCCGAACAATTCCCAGCCCAAGGCGTAGCCTTGGGCGAATGGCTAGGGATAGAGGCTTAGAGGCTTAAGGGGCGGTCCGTGGCTCGAACGACAACCCGACCCCCAGCAGCTTGCCGACGCCGCCCAGACCCCACGACGAAGTCCACAACAAACCTCCAAACCCTCTGCGACTCTGCGACTCCGCGACTTTGCGTTGAAAACCCGACCCCCACTCGACCACAACCCCCGAGGACCAAACGACGAAGTCCCTCCAAGAAAACTCCTTGCGCCTCGGCCGCCCTCTGCGACCTTGCGTTAGAATCGAACCCCACCCAGCGCAAACCCCTTGTGCATGGTGTCAATCGACCCCATGCCCCTCCCGCGCCAAACCCGCCCACGAACCCTAGAGGCCCGCATGGCGCCACGACTTCCAAGCCCCACCCCCGCCACGTTGACTCGCTATGCCCGCTGACGCCAATATTGCATACGCAAAGCGCGTTACTAGGGGACTCTCAGAGCATCCGCCCGGTCGACCCCCAACGGGTCGACGACCCATATTAGATTCCATGGACTTACGAGCCGTCAGTGGAGCCGACACTGACAACGCTCGGACTCAGGCCACAGGACATGTGACATGCCGCTCGACAATCAGCAGCAAGACGTTCAGCAAGAGCATCGCCCCTCTATAGACCGCAACCAGGCCTCGCCGACCGCCACGCAGTCGGTCATGCCGCCGCAGATGGGGCAGCAACTCCAGGAAACCAGCGGAGATGCCAAGGGGATCGTCAAGGTCATCCAAGAGCACCCAGATTTCCAAGAGCCGGCGCTCGAGTGGGTCGAAGCCAACCATGGCCTGCCCATGAGGTCTGAGGTCTCCACCGAGCTGAAGGGCGGCGGCAACGGCAATGGCAATGGCCAACGCCCCGGCGCCAGCTACACCGTCAGCTCCGGCGACTCCTTGAGCGCCATCGCGCGGGCGACCCTCGGCGATCCGGGCCGCTGGCGCGAGATCTACGAGCTCAACAAAGACGTCATCGGCGCCAACCCCAACAAGATCCACGTCGGCCAAGACCTCGTCCTGCCCGTCGCCAAGACCGGCGATCCGGCGGCCTCCAAGGTCGAGAAGATTACGCAGGAAACCGTCGCCAGCGCGCCGGCTCCCGAGGCCAAGACCGACAAACCCGGCGACGACAAGCCGGCCGCTCAGACCAAAGCGCCCTCGGCCCTAGGCGCCAAGGATGAGACCGCCCGCGTCGCCTCCGTCAGCTCGCAGTTCGGCGTCTTCGCGCAAAACGTCGCCGCCCGCGCCAAAGGCAGCGTCGGCCCCGAAAAAACCCCGGCCCCCGCACCCCAGGCCGAGCTCGGCCAGGTCGGCAAAGAGCGCTTCGAGAAACAAGGCCCGATGGGGCCTCGTGACCGCATGCTCTTCGAGCACAGCGACCCGCTCTTGGGCCAGTTCCAGGTCATCCTCGGCCTCGACGGCGACCTGAGCGCTCAGGCCCACCAAAAGTTCTTCACCATCACCTCCGCTGGCGGCCTGACCATCAAGACCCCCAACGGCATGTCCGACCTGGTCATCAACAAGCTCAGCGTCAACCTCGAGACGATGGCCGTCAACATTGTCTCCGTGCCCGAAATCGGCCCCCTCGAGCGCAAGATCCTCACCCAGGTCCTGCGCGAAACCCTCTTGGCAAACATCCCCCAGATGATGGAACAGGGAAAGAGCCCCGTGGCCAAGGCCATGGAGAACGTCCCCAAGACCGAAGACGGCCAAGCCATCGCCTACGAATGGAAGGAGCCCGTCTTCGGCACCTCCGTCGTCCAGATGCTGCTCTCGCCCGACGTCATGGTCGGCGTGAACTTTAGCAACAAGGGCCTGGTCATCGACCTCTTCCCTGGCCTGGACATCAAGATTCCAGGGCCCGACTACAAGATCTCCAAGCTCAAATACGACTTCGCCACCGCCGAGTTCGGCCTCGAACAACAAGGCGCGACCACGGTCCTGGGAGTCATCGGCGACACCCTCAAAAAACCCGTCCTCAACGGCGTCGCCAGCCTCGGCTCCAAGTGGTTCAAGGGCAAGCTGCCCGCCGTCATGCGCGCCCCAGGCTACGACCCGACGCTCGACCAAAAGCTCCCCGAGCACATGGACGAGCTCTACAAGAACCTCACCGGCGTCTCGATGATGGGCAAGAAGGAGGGCGGGGCTAAGCCTGGTCCTGCCGGTCCTGAAACCGAGCAGACCACCGCTCCCAAGGGCGCCGCGGGCGCGACGGGCGAGGTCGCCAGCAAAGCCGCCACCGACACCGACCAGGTCCTCTACCAACTGCAAAGCAAAGAGCTGGGCGCGGTGAAGGTCTGCCTCGACAAGGACGACACCGCCAACATCTACAAAGACGCCAAGTCCGTCGGTCTCGACACCAAGAAGGGCCTCTACCTCAAGGTCCCCGGCCACGACTGGGTCCAGGACATCCGCCTCAAGGGCATCCGCTACGACCTCGAAAGCAAAAAACTCGACTTCGAGGCCTCCGACAAGATCGGCGAGTTCGTCCGCAGCATCGTCGAAGACCTGGTCAACGCCTACGTCTTGCCCAAGCTCCCCGGCGACGTGGCCGCGGGCCTGGGCGTGGGCGGCCTCGAGAAGGGCGCCACCCACCAGACGCTCTACGCCGTCGACACCAAGGAAGCCGGCCGCATCGAGCTCCTCCTCGAAGCCGGCGACCGCCTCAACATCAGCAAGTCCGCCACCTCCATCGAGGTCAGCGCCGCCCAAGGCATGATCATCAAGGCCGGCGGCCTGCCCTCCGTCGCCGACCTGCGCATCACCCGCATCGCCTACGAGCTGGGCAGCGGCAAGATCGTCATCGACGCCCAAAAGGACGTCGGTCCCCTCGTCGAGAAGGTCGCGACGCAGCTCGTCAAACACCTGGTCGTGCCCCAGCTCCCCGGCGGACTCGAGGGGCTCGGCCTGGCCGGCCCCGGTGAAGAGTCCAACGTCGATCCAGGAAAACTCAAGTCCTATCCCACCGTCGCCTTCTCGAAGGTTCTCCCCTCGGTCGGCAAGGTCGAAGTGCGGCTGGCGGCGGGCGACACTCTCGGCGTCGGCGCCACGGGCGACCGCGTGCGGGTCTACGGCAACAAGGGCATCCTCATCGTGGCCCCGGATGTGGGCTTAGACGTGAATCTGACCGAGATCGGCCTCAACTACGAAAGCGGACAGGTCTTCGTGGAACCGGCCTCCCAGTTCGGCGCCTTCGAGACCGGCCTCATGTCCGACCTCTCAAAAATGTTCCTGCTGCCCATGATCGAGCAGCACTACAAGAAACCCACCCAAGACAAGAACGCCTCGCACACCGTCCTCTACCACTACGCCGACAACGGCGTAGAGCTCGACGTCTGCCTCGAGAAGGGCGACGAGGTCAAAGTCGAGAAGAACGACAAGTCCATCACCCTGAGCTCCGGCAAGGGCATCCAGATCATCGGCGACACCAACGTCACCGACGCCAACATCAAGCTCAACCGCGTCCACCTCGACCTGGCCACCGGCGCCGTCACCATCGACTCGAAGCCCGACATCGGCCAGCTCGGCGAGAAGGTCGCCACCCAGCTCGTGCGCACCTTGTTGTTGCCCCACCTCCCCCCCGAGCTCGCCCTCATCGGCATCGGCAAGGAGACTGGCAAAGACGTCCCCACCGAGGTCATGCCCGAGCCTCACGGCCTCATGCTCTACGAAGGCAGCATGGGCAGCATCGGCAAGTTCGATGTGTCCATCGCCGGCGAGTCCGGGCTGCACGTGGGCGCCACGGCGACCACCGTCGACATCAAGTCCGACTCCGGCCTCCTGGTCCGCATCCCCGGACTGAACATGGCCGTGACCATCTCGCACGTCGTCATCAACACCAAGAGCGGCGACGTCGAAGTCACCTCCTCGACACCACTGGGCGCCATGGAGAACGAGGTCGTCGACAAACTCTTCGCCAAGTACGGCATGCCCATGGTCAGCAAGTACGTAGGTACGGCTGACCAGCGCACCGGCGAGAGCCCCGACTTCGACGTGCTCTACCAGTACAGCGACCCGAAGATGGGCGCCTTCTCGGTCTGCGTCGCCAAGGGCGAGGGCCTGCGCATCGACAAGGGCGAAAAGACCATCACGCTCTCGTCGGCCTCCGGCCTCTTCGTGACCGGTCTGGACTGGCTGCCTAAGTTCAAGCTGCACAAGATCGAGTACGAGCTCGGTACCGGCCGCTTCAACATCGATGTCAGCGGCATCGCCCAAGGCCACTACGTCGAAGGCCAAGACGTCGGCGCCATCACGCAGGATGTCATCGCCAACATCGTCAAAGCCGTGGTCGTCCCACACCTGCCTCCGCAGGCCGCAGACCTCGGCATCGTCGGCTTCTCCGAAGAAGAAGAGGCGGCCGACGCCGGCGCCAAGGGCATCAAGCTGCACGAGACCGAGGTCGGTGGCATCGGCAAGCTCATCGTCTCCCTGAGCAAGGGCGACGCCCTGGCCATCACCGCCACCGACAAAGAGGCGATGTTCACCAGCCGCTTCGGCCTCATCGTCGACATGCCCGCACTCCACACCCAGGCCCGCATCAGCAGCCTGAAGTACCACTTCGAGACCGGAGAAGTGCAGCTCGACGGCCTCGGCGCCTTCGAGAACGCCATGATCGAGGCCGCCATGGTCGAGTTCGTGACGCCGCTGCTCCCCGCCAAGATGCAAGGCGGACCGACCCCCGTCGGCGCCCTGCTCGAGTCCATGCCCGAAGACCGCAAGGGTCGCCGCCAGCTCGTCGAAGGCACCGCGGACATCTACATGATGGCCAACACCCGCTTCGACATCGGCCTCAACGGCCGCGGCCTGAAGTTCACGGCCAACCCCGCCATGCGCGTCGACGGCCCCGCCGCCTTCAACTACGAGTTCAAGAAACTGGACTTCGACTTCTCCGTCGGCAAGTTCAAGGTCGACATCGGCGGCGACAACATCCTCGCCAGCATCTTCACCGGCGTCGCCCGCGGCAAAGCCGAAAAACTCCTCAACGAGACCCTGCTGCCCCTCCTCCCGCCCGAAATGCTACGCCCCGGCTACGATCTCTTCCAAGACCCCGACATGGCCGAGAAGATGGCGATCATCGTCAAGAACTTCGGCTCCATCGGGGCAGTGAAGAAGTAGTCTTCAACGGCTTAGAATGAGAAACGGCGGGCCTATTGGTCCGCCGTTTCTCGTTCTTGGTTCAAGGGGGTTGTGGTCGAAATATTTCCGATCTTTAACGCAGAGTCGCAAAGGCGCAGAGTCGCAGAGAGCTTGTTTGGAAGGGACTTCGTCGATGGCTCTTAGGAATTGTCTCAATTCTGACGTTCAAGAGAGAGCGTCGCTGAAACGATTCAGTCCGAAGTGCCCTCTCGAGAAACCCTCTGCGACTCTGCGCCTTCGCGACTCTGCGTTGAAAACCGAAGCCGTGGAAACCACAAATTCCCTACCGCAAAACCAACGGAACCCCTTCCCGGGTTTTCCACCGCCGATGCAACCAAAGCCACTGCTCCGGCCGTGCCCGCACCTCAGCCTCGACGATTTCCAGGCAGCGCAAGGTCGTGGCCGCTACTTGGGTGCGCGCATCGCCGTCGGTCTCGGCTTGCAGCGCCGGTTGGTAGCGCAGGACGTGGACGCCGTTCTCGCGGGCACCGAAGGCCGGGACGATGGTGGCGCCATTGCGCACGGCCAACGTGGCCAGGGCAGCGCTGGTCCGGGCGCGGATGCCCAAGAATTCGTGCTCAACGGCGCGCCGTTCGGCCGAGTGCTGGTCGAGGACCAAGGCCACGACCCGTCCTTGAGTCAGCGCGATGCGCGCCGCCTGCAGGGTCCCTGTGGCGGGCAGGATATCTAGGCCGAGGTGTGTCCGGATGTCCATCCAGGCCTTGTTCAGAGCCTTCCAACTCAGCGTCTTCGAGACCACAGACAGCGGAAAGACGCGCGCTTCGTGGCAGGCCAATAGGTCGAAGTTGCCGCAATGGGCGGTCAAAATGACGACCGGGCCGGCGGCCCGGGCGGCCTCGAGGTGTTCTCGGCCCTCGACCCGAACCCATTTGGGCGACTTCGCGCGCCAGAGGTGGCGCCAGGCGAGCATCTCCAGCGTGTTTTGGGCTTGGTGTAGGAAGACGAGGCGCACGATCCGGCGACGCTCCGCCGGCACCATGTCCGTAAACGCCGCCGCCAAGTGAGCCTCCGCCCAAGCCCGGCGCACCGGGATGACATAGAACCACAGCGCGGAGATGGCCCTGGCCAGGATGCGGAGCAGGCCGCGAGGCAGCACTCCAAAGGCGACGCCCATGCACCACACCAGCGCCCGCGTCATATGAGCCCCTTTAAGGCGTCGCGCAGCGCGTCCGCGCCCCAGTCCAGCACCATCGCGACGCCGAGCGTCGCGACGGTGCTTGGGTAATCCGTCGCTTGGAGTCGGGGCAGCAGCCGCGGCAGGTCTTTCTCCGTCGTGACGAGCGGCAGGCCAGACGCGCTCAGGGCTCGCAGCGCCTCGTCGCCAAAAGCCGCGTGGTCCCTGAGCGCCAAGTGGTGGACGACCTCGAGGCCGTGTCGTTCGGCGAGGATGCGCACGTTTTGGTTGCGGCCCACAGCCGACGCCAGCACGACCGGGCGACGGGCGATCGTCCTGTCACTGAGCGCTTCGACGGTCGGGTCGCGCGCCTCCGGCCAGACCTGCCGCAGCTCGCCGACTTCGTAGTGGCTTCCTATCTCACAGGGGATTCCTGACACTTCGCGCGACGGGGCGCTGCCGTCTCCGCAGTGATGCCAAAAGATCGCCCCCTGCGGGAGCCGCCGCAGCGGCTCCCGCAGGGCCCCGAGGGGGAACGGTGCGCAGTCTTCGACGTCCTTCGAGAGCAGCACGAGGTCGAGGTCGCGATGCAAGGCAAGGTGTTGCAGGCCGTCGTCGAGCAGCGCCAGACGAGTGCCCGGAAAGCGAGTCAAAGACTGGGTGAGCGCGGCGTGCCGGTCGGCGCCGATGGCCAACCGAACGTCGTGCCGCCCTGCCCTTCGCAGCTGCTCAAGGAGCATGGCGGGCTCGTCGCCGACGGCCTCCCACGCGGTCGCGCGGTCGTCGACGCTCAGCAGGACTGGCGCTTGCTGAGTCCGCCCGTAGCCCCGCGAGACAATGACCGACGGCGCCCCCAGCTCGCCGAGGATTTGCGCGCAGAGAAGCACGGCCGGCGTCTTTCCTCCCCCGCCGATGAGCGGCGAGCCGACGCTGACAACGGAGACGGGGGCCGTTTGGCTCGTCAACCAGCCCCTGGCGTAGCCGATTCGACGCAGTGCAGTGGCCGCGCCATAAGGCGCGGCCACTGCGCTGGCCAGTCGGCGGCGGGCGCGTTTGGCGTAGAGCCAGCGTTCTGAGAGGGGGAGCGTCATTGATGATCTGGGACAGGGGATGTTTGCGCGGGGCAACAGATACCACGTCGAGCGACAAAGGCCAGGACGACTTCGATGCCAATGCCCGGTACCGATGCCGACGACGACGACGATGCCGACGACGATGCCGACGACGACGCCGATACCGATGCCGACGACGACGCCGATACCGATGCCGACGACGACGCCGATGCCGACGACGACGCCGATACCG
>PFUG01000049.1 GCA_002789955.1 Deltaproteobacteria bacterium CG_4_9_14_3_um_filter_63_12
ACCCGCTGCTCGACCTGCCGGCCGGATTCGAGGTGGTGGTGCTGGAGGTGAGGTGAGGTAGGCGGGGGGCGGAGGGCGGGTCGCGTCAGTCAAGCAGAAATCACAGCCTGGGATGGCGAAGGGTCGGAGGAAGGACGAAATGCAGAACACGAAGAGCACCAGGCCAGCTCAGCACGACGCGGATGTAATCCGACTGGGGGCGAGCGCCCAGCGATCGCGCGAACATCCGCTCGTCGAGGCCTCGAGCTCGATCTCGCGCACCCAGCTCCCAAGCGCCCCAAAGCCCCGCACACAGCCTCAATCGGCCTCGCGAATCCGACCCGAGGCGATGACAAAGCCACTCGCCTGCACCTCGATGGTCGCGCCGCTGAGCTGCACTCGCCGCGCTACCAAAGGGGGTACGCCCTGGATCTTCGAGAGATCGAGGATGGGCAAGGGGATGCGCATCGAGCGGTGCAACACCGACTCGCTCACCACGGTGCGCAGGACGCGCTCCAGATCGTCGAAGGTCGCCGACAACGCCACCGCGTCGGCGGCGCTCTCGGGCTCGAAGTGGACCTCGATGCCGTTGGTCTCCAAACGCAAAATGAGCTCGTTGGTCTGCTCGTTGAACGCCAGCGTGGCCGGGACCACGAACGACAGGTAGAAGGCCACGGGCTCACCCAACGTGTCGGCGCTCACCTTGAGGTCGCCGACCACCAGCGACAGCTCGCCGTCGTTGGCGCCGGCCAGCAGCATGGGCGGCAGGCGCGCGCTCAGAGAGACCGGTCCGACCAGGCCTTGCGGGCGTTTGGCGCCGTATTGGTCCAGGTCGATGACCACCTCTTCCAAAGCGCCGCGGGTGTAGAGGCTGTAGATGGCGTCGTTGATGACGTCGAGGGAGACCCCAATGCCGACTTCGCCAGCAGGCAATCTCGGGATGCCGCCCGAGGCGCTGATGGTGTAGCTCGAATATTGACCGGGAAGCGAGGTGCTTGGGAGCATGGCGTCCGGCGGCATCGACTCCAAACGCAGGTCAAAGATCAGGCCGTCGCGTGAGACCGACACCGCGCGCAGCTGGGTCTCCAAGGCCACGGCGTCGTCCAACGGTGGCGGCAGCGTGATGGTGTGAATCGGCAAGATCGACTCGAGAAGGGCGCGCAGATTGCCCTGGACGCGCTCTTGCACCGCGCTCTCGAAGGCGCCGACGAGGCGCGACCGGATCTCCTCCTCGAAGAGCTCGAGGACCCAGTCGAGGCTGCCGTAGAAGAAGTCCCAGTGGATGGACAGAGGGCTCAGAGTGAGCGTCGCGTCCGTGACCTCGAGCGAGGTGGGAGCGCTCTTCCCGACGCTGGCGGTGAGGTCCACGACCATCTGGTCGGTGGACACCGAGCCGCGGACCGAGAGGCAAGCCACAGAGCCGCCCCAGGCGCAGGCGCAGGCCTCCCCGTCGATGTCCAGGGACACGTCGCGCAAGCTGACCCTGACCTCGATTTCGCCGTCCAACGGGATGAGGTCGAGGTCATTCACACGCAGGCGGATGTCCTCGAGGTCGACGGCACCGTTGCAGCCTAAAGAGACGCGCTGGTCGGGCACGGGGACCAGGCCCATCAAGAGCTTCACGGCCGAGGCGAGGTCGTCCAGATCGTCGTCGTTGTCGTCCAAGAGCCAGCCTGGGAGCACGACGCGGGCGGCCTCGTCTAGGCCGTTGCGAGGATCCCTGAGCTCGCCGTGCAAGAAGGCCCGGGAACCGGTGGTCTCCTGGAAGGTCGCGTCGACGGCACGGTAATCGATGACCTGCAGCCCGGCTCGCAGGTTGGGCTCGATGTGGGTCTCGAAGCGCCCATCGGGCCCGACTGGGACGGCCTTCCCGTCGATGTAGAGGACGACGTTGGGGCCGTCCTCGAGGACCCGCCCGCTGACTCGCATTTCGCCTTCGAAGTGGCGTGTGATCGAGCCTCGCGGCGGGTAGTGCAGCTCGACGATGGGAGGGCCCGAGTCCACGAGGATTTCGCGTTGGGCGAGCAGTCCGGCCTCGGAGCGAGCCCGCAAGATGACCGTCCCGTTTTCGACGAAGCGCAACCGCGCGCCCTCGCGTTGGACGGCGCTCTCGGGGAATGACTCCACGACGTGCTTCTCGTCGACTGGATTGCCGTAGAGATCCCGAGACACCAGCAAGGGCTCCACCGAGCGTCCGAGCCGCACGGCGTCGCCCAGATTCACCCACTCGACGCGCACCGCGGGGCCAGGAAAGACCTCGATCGAGCCCCACTCAGTCGAGAGCAGACAGCGCCAACGGTAGTTGTCCGCTTTGACGGCCAGCGCCACGGTGTCCCCTACAATCCAGCCGCCGTTGGGCGTGATGATGGGGTCGCAAGGAAACGCGTGCGGTTGGCCCGCCACGAGCACGAGGCCGGCGCTCTCCTCGGTGACTTGGGTGCCGACGAAGGTCTCCGTCGGCGAGTCGCAAGCCGTCAAGCCCAAGAACGCGAACGAGAGGAGCGTCACAAAGTGAACGCTCGCGCTCACCACCGCCAGTACACCGAGAGGTCGGGGAAGGGGAGCTTCTGGTTCAACACGAAGTTGACGACCGGGACACTATAGTTGCCGTAGCCCAAGCCGAGTCTCAGGTTGAAGGTGTCCCAGGAGAAGACGACACTGGCCAAGAGTGAAACGGCGTTGGCGACGTCGACCGCATCACTCTTTGCGGCCCCTACGACCTTGATGGTCGTGAAGTCGTCGGGCTGGAGATTCAGCATCGTCGACCCCGACGCGTCTTGATAGGCCAAATAGCGGGCGTGCAACAGCAAGGCCGTGACCTGCGAGACGCGCCACTCGAAGGTGCTCGTGAGCTGCAGATTGGTCACGGCGACGGCTCCCTGAAAATCCTCGGCGTCGTAGGAGCCGTCTATCGCCACTTTGCTGAACAGCGAGCTGAGGCTTAACGACAAGTCGTCCGTGAAGCGGTAGGTGCCGAACACCTCGAACGGGATGATGAAAAACATGGCCTCTGGCGGGTCTTTGCTGTCGCTGGCCGCCGCTAAGCTTCCCACATCGAGCCAAGCGAGCCCGGTCTTGGCCGCGAAGGCCCAGGTGTCGTCGTGCCAGAACTCGTACTTGAGGTTGAAGTTGGCCAGCTTGATGAACCAGATGGGCAGCACCGTGCCGATGTCCAAGTCGTCGAGCAGACCATACTCGAACTTCCACAAGCCCAAGCGGATCTCACCGTCGTCCAAGGTGTACGCTGTGTCCTCGGTGACTTTCTGTTTGTCGTTGTGGTAGGCCGCCGCTTCGCCGGTGCTCACGAGCAGCACGAGCAGGGCGAGGAAGGGGACTACCAGCCGACGCTGTTTCCAGCTTCGTCTTGGCAGGTCAGGGCGGCAAAATCGCATGTCCAATTTCCATTTGCGGCGCGGAAGCCCTGCACCAGCGCAGAGGCTCCTTCGCTGGCGAGCGTAGTGTAGAAGATCACGTGCTGCTCGCCCACGGGCAAGCGCAGCTCGAACTCTCCGTTCGACAGGGCGTTGAAGTCGGTGTGCAGGTCATGCACCTGTTCGGCCAGCGTGACGGTGCCGCGCAGCTCGACGAGGAACGAGAGGTCGGTGAGCTTGGCGAGGTCGAAGTCGCCGTCCCAGCGCACGTCGATCTCCGAGTCGATGAGCAGGTCCTGCTGTCCGAGCTTCATCGCGCACTTCTTGAACTTGCCCCAGACCACCTGGTCGACCGAGTCGGCGCTGAAGCCCAGGATCATGTCGATGAGCCCGTTGGCGTCGGCGTTTGCGGGTTGCGACGAGTCGCCCCCATCGCAGATGCGCGTGATCGCGAAGAAGCCGTCGCCTTCGACCTCGACCGACCCCACTGTCAGGGCCTGAGTGCGCGTGCGGACCGGCTCGAGCTCGAGCGTCTGGGTGGCCGTTCCCTCCTTGTCGATCGAGTCGAGCAGGTCGCGGATTTGGGTGATGCCATCGCAAGTGCAGCCCGCCGTGCCGCAGTTCATGTCCTCGAGCGTCGTCCAGCCGCAAAAATAGCCGGCCTGCGGGATCGTCTGCAGCAACGACTCCATGATCAATGGTGCGGTCTCGACGGTCAGCGGTGCAGTCGGCGTCTGGTAGTCCTGGAAGAGAGGCTCCATGTTCGGCGCCTTGGGTTTCTCCTCAGGCAGCTTCTCGGCACAGGCGAGCAACAAGCAGCTGAACAACAGGAAGAGGACTGGGACTCTGGGACTCATAGGGATTCCTTCGAGCGCCTTGGTGCTTGGGGGCATTTAGGGTTCTTGCGAGCCTACTGGCCGGAAGCGGTTCATGCGGGCGACTCTGCACTGTTATCGGTAGCAGGATGGCTGGAGGCGGTCAATTCGGCGGTTGGCGTGCGCGGTTGGGCGGTTGGCGTGCGCGGCTGGCGTGCCTGGTGGGCGGTTGGCGGCTTGCGGTTGGTGCTGTTGTCAACCACCTACCATGGTGTAATTTCGGACAACGACCACGCGGGTAGTGCGTCAGCCACCTGCGCCGTTTCAGCCCCCGCGAACGAGACGCGCGCCCAAGCGCATTGTGCTGTGTGCCGCCCTTCGGTACACCAAGGTGTTCCGAAACAAACGAGCGCGCCCAGGCCTGCGAGAGCAAGTCGTGGGGCGAAGAGAATAAGGAGTCGAGGAGATGGTCGAACACCGATCAACCGGGCTGAAGTTTTGGCCTTTCATGCTGTTGCTGGCGCTCATGGCTGGCTGCGGGACGCCGAGCGCCCCCGAAGCGCCGGCGGCCGAGGAGGCCGATAAGGCCATTCCGCCGCCAGTGAACGCGCCGCCCATCGTGCGTCCGACCTACGCGGTCGAGACGACCCAGCGCGCCACGCCGGCCGGCGACGCCGAGTCGGTGTACTTTGGCGAGTCGTACGGGGCGGGCTTGTCGTTCACCATCGGCGACGCCGAGGCGGTGCCGCCCGAGAAGACCGGGCCGCGCCAAGGGCCGCTGACCACGACCCTCGAGGACTCCCAGATCGACGTCCTCCTCGGCCGCCTGCCCGACATGGGCGAGGACGCGCTGAGCAGCGACTTTGCGTTCCGCGAGGCGTCGCTCAAGCCGCCCTTGAGCGGCAGCGACGTGATGACCAAGTTCCCGCCCGACGACGCGCTGCCGCCGCCCAGCGTCGACGCCAGCTCGAAGGAGCTGCGCGTGTTGCGCTACGCGCCCGACGGCGCGGTCGCCATCGCGCCGAAGCTCAGCATCACGTTCTCGGCGCCCATGGTGCCGCTCTCGTCGGTGGCCGTGGTCGACGCGACCAAGCTCCCCGTGAAGCTGACGCCGAAGGTCGACGGCGAGTGGCGTTGGACCGACCCGCGCACGCTGCAGTTCAAGCCGCCGATCCGCATGCCCATGGCGACGCACTACGAGGCCAAGATTCCCAAGGGAACCAAGTCCGAGAACGGCAACGTCTTGGAGAAAGAGGTGGTCATCGCCTTCGACACGCCGCCGCCGACGCTGACCAACTGGGCGCCGAGCTGGCAGTCGGTGCCGCTCAAACCCACGCTCTTCGTGGCCTTCGACCAAGCCATCGACCCGCAGGCCGTGCTCTCGACCCTCTCGGTGACCGCCGCCGGGTCGACCTATCGCACCAAGCTCGCCAGCGAAAGCGAGAAGGAAGAGGTCACCTCCTACATCTCCTCGGCCGAAGCGGCCGGGATTCCGGGCCAGACCTGGGTCGCCTTCGTGCTCGACCGCGAGCTCCCCAAAGACTCCGACGTCCAGGTCGAGCTCGGCCCCGGCACCCCTTCGGCCGAGGGAGCCAAGGTCACCACAGCCAAGCAGAGCTTCAACTTCCGCACCTATGGACCCTTCAAGGTCGATTACGCCCAGTGCAACAACTACGAGTGTTACCCCGGCCAGGCCAGTGGGTTCGGCTTCAATCTGACGAACCCCATCGATCCGGAGACTTTCAAGGCCGACAAGAACACGGTGTCCCCAAAGATGGCCGAACAGTTCATCGAGTCGTACGGCCAGTACCTCCAAATCGAAGGCACGACCGAGCCCAAGACGACCTACACCGTCACCCTCGACGCCGGAATGAAGGACCTCTACGGGCAAAAGCTCGAGGGGCAGCGCAGGTACACCTTCACGACCGGCGAGCTTCAGGTCTACCCAGCCATGATGCCGTCCGGCGACCAGCTCTTGGTCCTCGACCCCGACGGCCCGCGCGCCTTCCACGTCATGACCGTGGCCCACAAGAGCCTCAAGATCGACGTCTACAAGGTCGCCCCCGAGGACTATGCCCGCTATCAAACCGAGTTTGTCTCGCCCTACTATTCTTATTACGAAGACGACCGAAAAACCGCGAAGGTGCCCGGAAAGCTCGTCAGCTCCGAGACCGTGCGGCTCAAGGGCAAGAACGACGAGGTCATGCTGACCCGCATCGACATCAGCAAAGCCCTCGAGAAGGGCTTTGGCCACGCCGTCGTCGTCATCGAACCCACGAGCCAGCCCGACGAATACTATCGCCAAGCCACCTCGGCTTGGTTGCAGTCGACCCAGATGGGCCTGACCGCCGTCTCCGACAGGAGCGAGCTCGTCGCCTGGACCTCCGACCTGAAGACCGGCGCCACGGTGAGCGACGCCGAGGTGAGCACGGGCTCGAGCGACACGGCCACCGCCACTCCCCAAAAGACCGGCGCCGACGGCCTCGCCGTCGTCCCCATCGTCGGCGAGGTGCTGGTCGCTCGCAAGGGCTTGGACTCGGCCCTATTGCCCCGCTACTCCTGGGGCCCCTGGGCCCGTGAGGCCGAACAGCTGCTCTGGTACGTCATCGACGATCGCGGCATGTACCGACCCAACGAGACCGTCACCATCAAGGGCTGGATTCGCTCGATGGACCTGCAGAAGTACGGCGACATCAACGTCCCGCGGCGAGAGCTCGGGAAGTTGGCCTATTCGGTCATGGACCCGCAGTACAACGAGCTCTTCACGGGCGAGCTCGAGCTCAACCCAAACGGCGGCTTCAACTTCGACTTCAAGCTGCCCGACAACGCCAACCTCGGCTACGCCAGCGTCCAGTTCCGCGTCATCGACGCGCCCGGCGACCTCTACAGCGCGTCCTTCGGACACAGCTTCCGCATCGAGGAGTTCCGCCGGCCGGAGTTCGAGGTCACAGCCTCGGCGCCCCCCGGACCGCACATCGTCGGCGGCGAGGCCGTCGTCGAGCTCAACGCAGCCTACTACTCCGGCGGTCCGCTGCCCGACGCCGACACCGAGTGGTACGCCACCGCGACGGGGGGCTTCTACACCCCGCCGAATCGTGGCGACTTCTCCTACGGCGTGGCCTACCCCTGGTGGATGTACCAGTCCTACTACACGCCCAGCGCCACCCTGAACCACGTCTCGCGCACCGACTCCAAGGGCACCCATCGCCTCAAGGTCGTGACCACCGACGTCTCGCCGCGCCGGCCCATGGTCGTCAGCCTCGAGGGCAGCGTCACGGACGTCAATCGACAGCGCTGGACGGCGGGCACGAGCCTGCTCATCCACCCCTCGGAGTATTACCTGGGCATGCGTTCGAACTGCAGCTTCGTCGAGGCCGGACAGGACTTCGAGGTCGACACCATCGTCGCCAACCTC
>PFUG01000611.1 GCA_002789955.1 Deltaproteobacteria bacterium CG_4_9_14_3_um_filter_63_12
CGCCAAGCCCGAGCCAGCTCAGCCACCGTGACCGGGACCGAGTATCAGGGGCAAGTAACTCGCCCGGTCGAAACGTGGGCTGTTGATGGGGTCATGGCACTTCTCGCAGAGCACCTCAGTCGTCAGGCTCGAGGGGTCTCCGCCGCTCGAGATGTGCAGGCTGGCGGGGCCGTGGCAGGCCTCGCATTGCACGTTCTCAAAGGCCCCGAGGGCTCCGACGATGGAGCCACCTGGCTGAGCGTAGCCGGTCACATGGCACTTCAGGCAGTCCGGGTCGTGCTGTCGGCTGCGCTCCACCAACGACGCGTAGGCGCCAGCGTGGCGGCTTGACGACCACAACGCGTGCGCCTCCGTGTGGCAGGTCGAGCAGGCAGCCTGGCTGGCGAAGGTCGGTTGGCCCTCGACCGCCGCTGGTGCGCTCGGCGCCAGCTCCTCATAGAGCGCCTCGAGAGCGGCCAAGTAGGCGTCCTTGCGCTGCGTGATGGCCGTGTCCAGCGGATAGCCGGGCTCCATGGTCACGACGAACCAAGCGAAACGGTCACCGGGAAGCGTAAGGTCGACCGCCTCCAAAGACCTTGCTGCGCGCTCCTCCTTCAACGAACCCAGCTCCTCGCGCTTAGCGACGACGAACGGCGGAGCCTCACCACTGCTGGGCGGGATATGGTCGAGCGCGTCGTCGAGGTATTCGATGCGGCGATCCAGGCGCTCGAGCTCCTCGCGGGTCGCACCGCGGGCGTTCGTGAAGCTCCCTCCAGAGTCCGGGTAGAGCTTCAAGACTCCGACCGCGCGGCCCTGATCGTAGACCTCGAGGAGATGGGTCGTGCCCACCGTCTGCACCTCGTCGTTGAGCTCGGGAGCCGTTCCCAGCAGCACGAAATCCAGCTCCGGGAACGTCTCGGCCATCTGCACCGCAAAGGCGCGGGAGCCCTGCACCACCAGCACCTCGACACCACTCCCAGGCTCTGAATCCAGCGCCCGGCGCAGAGTCATCTCGGGGTCCTCGACCACCAGGCCGTCGATGCCCTCGAAGAGGGCGGGCTCGACCACCCCGAAGAGGGCGACCTCCATCTGCCCCAACAAGACCTGCCGCCGCCCTGCGCCGAGCGGCGAGCCATCGGGCAGAGCCAGGTTCACCACCGTGATCGGCAGCTCCGCTCCAGCGACGAGCTCGCGATAGACCTCGACGCCAAGCGCGAAGTCGAATGGCCCCGGCGTGGTCGAGACCGTCCCCATGGCGCGTTGAGCTTGCAAGAGCAGCTCCGCCTTCATCTTGGCTTGGGTGCGCTCCGACTCGGGGATCTCAGCGCCCTCGAAGAGGAGGTTCCCTGTGTCGATGACCACCGCTGCGAAGGAAGTACGTTCTAGCAAGGTTCTCACGTAGCCGCTGACCCGATCGATCCCACCGAGCACGACTTCGATGGTACACCCACAAGGCTCAACATATCCCTTCAGCGCCGAGGTCACGAACAAGGCTTCGCCGATGGGACCTGGCTCGAGCACGGGCCGAGGCTCGACGTTGGGCTCTGGGCTGGCTCGAAGGGGGCCATCGAGGTCGAGCAGACCTGGGTCCGCGGTCTGCTCGAGGCGCTCGCGGTCATGCGGGCTCGAGGCGCAGGCGGCGAAGAGAGCGAGGGTCAAATAGAGCGCAGAGAGGCTATGCGAGGAAGGTTTCATCGGGGAACTCGCAGCCAGGATGGCGAAGAGTCGTGTAAACCAGGAGGGTTGCGAGCAGGATGCGAGCAACGACTCTCGAGTGGACGTCAGACACGTCGCCCTGATACCACAACGTGGGGACGTTCGACCATGACCACTCGATGCCCAACCCGATCTGACGACGAGGTTCATCCGTATTGTCGAGTGATGGGCGTCAGGACACCGGCGCTAGAACCGAGCATCAACACCAAATATGGCGTCGTCCGGGAACAAAATGCGCATTTGGGCGAAGTCAGAGGTGGGAGGGCAAGGAGGTCGATGCAGGCGATGCCCAGCATCGTCGAAGCAGACCGACGCTGCCATCACGCCTCTGGCGATGCTCAAATGGGCAGGTTGTTTCCTGACGACGCCTAAGTCCAAATTGCCGAGCGAACGACGATTTTCGCACCGCAAGTAGTCGGAATGAAGCGAAAATCGGTCGTGGGCAAGCGAGGCAATAAATCCAAAATTGACCGCTCGGCAGGACGGGATGAACACCCGTCACCGAGAACAGCCGCGAGTGGAAGGATTGAGATGATTCATTTGACGAAGGCCGCCTCTTCACAGGTCAAGAAACTGATGGAAGAGCACGAGCTCATCGGGCACGCGCTGCGGGTGGCCGTGAGCGCAGGGGGATGTTCGGGCTACTCCTACACCATCGACATCGTCGAAGAGGTCGAAGCGAACGACCTCAACTTCGAATCCGAGGGCGTGAAGATCGTCTGTGACGCTCGCAGCCTACGGCTGCTCGAAGGACTCGAGATCGACTACGAGTCGAGCCTGATGAGCGGCGGCTTCAAGTTCAACAACCCCAACGCCAAGAAGAGCTGCGGTTGCGGCACTAGCTTCAGCTGCTGAGCGTCAACTCGAGACTTCTTGCAGCCGTTCGGCCTGCTCCCGAGAGCGCAACGCGGTCACGATGTCGTTGATATCCCCAGTGGCCAACGTGCGATCGAGGGAGTGGACCGTCAGGTTGATGCGGTGATCGGTGATGCGGTTCTGCGGGAAGTTGTAGGTGCGGATCCGCTCCGAACGGTCTCCGGTTCCCACCATGCTCTTGCGCGCCGTCGCCCGTTCCTGCGCGAGTTTGGTCCGCTCGAAGTCGAGCAGCCTGCTCTTGAGCACCTTCATCGCCCGCGCCTTGTTCTTGTGCTGCGAGCGTTCGTCCTGGCTCATGACGACGACGCCAGTGGGCAAGTGCGTGATGCGCACCGCCGAGTCGGTGGTATTGACGTGCTGCCCACCCGCGCCGCTGGAGCGGTAGGTGTCGATCTGGAGGTCTTTGTCTTCGATCTGGATGTCCACGTCCTCGGCCTCTGGCAGCACGGCGACGGTGCACGCCGAGGTGTGGATGCGGCCCTGGCTCTCGGTGGTCGGGACCCGCTGCACCCGGTGCGTGCCAGCCTCGAATTTCAGGCAGCTGTAGACCGCATCGCCAGAGATGAGCGCGATGACCTCTTTGAAGCCACCCATGGGACCAGGCGACGCCGAGAGGATCTCGACCCGCCACCGCGCAGCCCCTGCATAGCGTGAGTACATCTCGAAGAGGTCACCTGCGAAGAGGGCGGCCTCGTCTCCGCCCGTGCCCGCCCGAATCTCGAGGATGATGTTCTTCTCGTCCAGGGGATCTTTGGGGATGAGCAACAGCCTGAGCTTGGTGTCGAGCGTCTCGATGGCTTCTTGCAGCTCTGGGAGCTCCTCGCGAGCCAGCTCCTTCAGCTCAGGGTCGCCGCCACGCAGGAGCTCTTTCGCTTCTTCGAGAGACTCCTTCTTGGACTTGTAGAGTCGATAGGTCGTGACGATTTCGCTCAACTCGGCGTGCTGCTTCGCGAGCTTCACATATGCGTTGGTGTCGGCGAGGACCGCCGGATCCGCGAGCTGGTTCGAGACCTCGTCGAATCGCCTCTCGACCTCATCGAGTCTGCCGAACATCACTGCCTCGTCGGTCACGTCGAGAAGACCACCGGTGCGAGTTGCACGTCGACCTCAGGACGCAAAAAAGGGACCTCTCAGGCCGACCCACAGGGGCCGACAGTAAAGTCCCTTGAACTCACCGTTCACAAAAATCGAACCCTCGCCTGGCGCGCCCCCCGCAGAAATGCGGGGGCCGGCCAGCAAGATTGCTCTCGCCGAAACTCAGGCCTCGGGAGTCGTTGCGGTCTTGCGACCATACTTCTTGTTGAAACGCTCGACGCGCCCGGTCGTGTCTATGAGCTTCTGCTTGCCCGTGAACAGTGGGTGGCACATTGAGCAAATTTCGATCGCGTAGTCACCGCGCGTCGAACGCGTCTGGATGACGGCTCCGCAGGCGCAGTTGATGGTGGCGTCTTTGTACTCGGGATGGATATCTTTGCGCATCGTCTCTCTCCATGGCCAATCGCGTTCGGCCCAGTTGGACTCTCGCCGTCGCGTATCGGCAGCAGTACTCTCTCCGCGCGGCGACGCTCCATTTCGAATTTTGGGCGCCCCGCGAGAAAGTACACCTCTATACGCACTTCGCCCCAACAGGTCAACAACAGATGCCGCCCTTCGGGCTTTCATGAGCCGCTGGGGGCTTGGGAGCTGGGGACTCGAAGCAAGCCTCTAGCAGCCAGTGGTCGGGTAGACTTCGAAGCTCCTCGAACCGCCGGGCCCTTGCCACATCAAGCCCACCGCGACTAACTTTAGTGAGTCAATTAGCCAAGGAGAAACATGAGTTTGGAAATGACGGGCGAGCTCGTCTGGCAGACCAAAGAAGTGCCCCTCGCGATGCTCGTCGCAGCCCGAATGAGCAAAATGGCTGCCATTGGCCTTCCGCCTGCAGCAGCAAAGCCATTTGCCGAGCTCTCCGAGGCGCTCGTCGCCTGGTGGCCGAAATGCGCACGCCCACCTGGCGAGCTTTACGCCACGGAATACGCGGCCTGTCTCGACGCTGCCAACCAATTCGAGGCCACCGCCAAGATGCAGCTCGCGTCGACCGGCGCAACCCTCCAGATGGCCGGACTGCTCAGCTGGTTCCCGAGGGCAAGCCTACCCACTGTGGGCTTCCGTGCAATGGAGGAGAAGGACTTCTTGGAGTGGCTTCGGAGCACCGCCAAGAAAGGAGGCCTGCCCCTCCCTCAGCTCGAGGCGCGGCTCAAGTCTCTGCACGGCCACCGCAAATCGTGGGAAGACCTCATCGCCCGAACAAATCGAATGCACTGGGGGCACACAGGACAGTGGAGCGCGCTCTCCACCCGGGTTCGTGACTTGGCCAAGCTGGCCGATCTTGGCGCCAAGAAAACCTGGATCTCAATCGAAGGCCAGCGAGCGCTGCAGCTCGAGCTCGATGGCGTCAAAAGAACGACGATGTTGAACGCAGAAGAACTCGCCGCCCTCGAGAGCGTGGTCCCCACCCTCGTGTAGGGACGCTTAGAGCCAGGCGTTCGGCCCTTAAGGGCCGCCTCTCGACCGCCCAGGCACAACGGCCGGACGACTCGTGACGCACCCAAGACCTGGGCATCCGCCCTGAAGGGGCGGTCCCAGACGTAGCCCAGTGCGGAGCGCTGGGCCGCGCGTCCGACCGCTCGAACCCACGGCGGGGAATCGCGTCCGACCGCTCGAACCCACGGCGGGGAATCGCGTCCGACCGTTCGAACCCACGGCGGGGAATCGCGTCCGACCGTTCGAACCCACGACGCAAATCGGCTAGCGACGCGCCTCGTCGCGCACCAACACGAACGGTTGCACGATCAGAAACTCGAAAACTCGCTGTGAGTCCATCCCCAGCTCACCCGCCGTGGGCCGGCGAAGCCGCGCCTCGTCGACCCACTTGGCGATCCGCCCCCGATCGTTCGTCGCCAAGGCACAACCAACCTCGACGAGGTCCAAAACAGTACTCACGAAGAAGAGGCGATCCCGCTCGGCGTGCACACGGAGCACCTCCCATTCCACCGTCAGCACCTCACCCATCAGCTTTTTCCGAAGGTCTTCACCCATCCTGCCGCATCCTCTCGCAATAGAAAGTCGCCGCCGTCGACCATGAAGGGTAGAATCTGTTTGTGCCATCTGCCAAGGCGGCCACATTTCTTGTTCTTCGGGCCGCCTTGGCGAGCGAATAGGAGCCATCATGAGCTACACTGTTCACATTGAGCGCCGCGACGAAACCGGTGCACTTCTCCCTCTCGATCTCGAGGCCTGGAAAGCCGCAGTGAATGAGGCCGAAGGAGTCCGGCTGGCCACCTCCACACAGCTCCGCGCCCGCGCCCGCGGCGCTGAGGTCAGCCTCTCCTTTCGAGACGGAGACGCCGAGCTCTACTTCCCCGAAGCGGAGGAGTGGCACCTGGTTTTCATGTGGTCCACCAACGGCACCGTGATGTTCAATCCTGGTCGAGGCTTTACCGACTCGCACAGTTACGCTCGACACACTGCCGTCATCTTGGCGAAGAAGCTCGGCGCAGAGCTAGTCGGCGACGACGGCGAGCGCTATACGCTCTAGGAGGCGACTCGCGCCCGACCCGCTGACCACGACTCTCAGGCCCCCTCGAGCCCATGACCACCTCTGACGTTCCGCACAGCCCCCTCATCCCCGCTCTGCACCGTCACGCCATCGAGCTGCTCTCTGCGGCGCTGTATTGGGCCGGCGAGGCCGAGTGGATTCGGGCCGACGTGCGCGATGGCCTCGGGGTGCGCGCCGAGGAGGTCGCCGCCCTCCTGCGCTTCATTGAGCCCGACATCCCCTCGACGGCACGGCGCATGCGCAGCAGCGCCGAGGCGTGGAGCGCCCTCTGGGACGAGCTGGTGAAGTGGGCTGACGCTGGCGATCCGCTGGCGCTGCGCTGGCGCGGACTGGTCGTCAGGACCGGACTCACCGCCGCCGAGGCTCAGCTCCTCGCCGTCCTGGTCTCGGTCGCCTCAGAGCACGGCCTCAACCGCGCCTACCGCTACGCTTGGGCCGATTTCGGGCGCCTCTCCATGCCGCTGGGATTCGCCCTGCGCGTTCTGGCTGGCGACGGTGCCATCGGCTCCCCGGCCACTCGTGAACTCGCCAACCTCTTTTTGCCAGAAGACACCGCCCTCTACGCCCATGGCCTCGTCACCCGGCATCGAGAGCAGGCCGACACCCCCCTCACCGAGGTCGGGCTGTTGGCCCACGACGAAGCCGTCTCCATCCTCCTCGGCCAGGAACTCTTGCCCGCTGAGTTCGCCCTGGGCGGTTCCCTAGAGCCTCCGCCCGAGCGACTTCTGCGTGCCGCAAAACGCCTCGCCGATTGGTTCAAGGACAACCCCAATAAGCGCCGCTGGGGCACCATCTACGGACCTCCGGGTGCCGGGCGCAAAGCCATGGCGGCGGTGGTCTCCGAGGCCTTGACCGAACAAGGCTCCATCTACGAGCTCGACCTCGGCCGCTTCGTCGAGGCCGGCGGGGGCGTCGCCCACGCGCGCCGCGCCATCCGCTTCGCCACCCTGCTCGACGCCACCTTGGTCGTCACCGGCCTCAACCGGCTCCCGGCCGAGATCCAGCGCCGCTGGGCTGAGTCGGTCGAACACGCGGTCGCCAGCACGCAGCTCCCGCTCATCTGGCTCCTCGACGAGGAGCCCCCCGTCTATCTAGACCTCGCCCCCGAGACCAAGATCCCCGTCGCGTACCCCTCGCGGGTCGAACGAACCGCGGTCTGGCGTGGGTTGCTGGACGACAACCTCAAGGATGACGCCGAGAAATTCGCCGGTCGCTTCCTCATCACCGAAGGTCAAATCAGTCGCACGATCCGAGAGGCTCGGGTGCGCGCCGTCGACGGCGGGCACGCGGAGCTGATCAAAGAGCTCGAGGCCGTCGCCCGCCGCGAGGCGGCCGTCGGTCTCGGCAAGCTCGCCTCGCCCGAGACCAAAAAAGTGTACCTTAGCCAGCTCGTCGTCGACGACGAGACCCGCACGCTGCTGGACGAGATCATCAGCTACACTGCGCACCGCGAGCAGCTCGCCACCGAATGGGGCTTCGAGCGCATGCTGCCCTACGGCCTAGGCGTCACCGCCCTCTTCGCCGGCCCGCCAGGGACCGGCAAGACCCTCGCCGCCAACGCCATCGCCACGGCGCTGGGGCTCGAACTCTACCGTGTCGACCTGTCACAGCTCGTCTCCAAGTTCATTGGCGAGACCGAGAAGCACCTGGCGACCCTCTTTACCGCCGCCGAGAATGGCGAAGTCATGCTCCTCTTCGATGAGGCAGACTCGCTCTTCTCCAAGCGCACTGAGGTCAAGAGCAGCACGGACCGCTACGCGAACCTGGAAGTCAACTACCTCCTGCAACGCATCGAGCGCTTCGATGGGGTCGTCATCCTCACCACCAACTTCGAGGCTGGCATAGATGATGCGTTCGCCCGAAGAATTCGGTTCCGGGTCGGCTTCCCCGATCCAGACGCCAGCGCGCGAAGACTCCTCTGGAGAGCGTTGACCCCATCCGACGTGCCCCTGGCCAAAGACGTCAACTTCGACGCGCTGGCTGAGGACTACGAGCTGTCGGGGGGCCACATCAAAGAGGTGGTGCTGCGCGCCGCTGCTCTGGCGTGGGGACAGGCGGGCGAGTCGGTCGTCAGCCAAGAACTCCTGATTCGGTCCGCCGAAGCTGAGTACCGCAAGTTGGGTAAGCTGGTCGTCACCTACGACGACTTCAAACCCTGAGTCGAGCGCGAACTGGGGCTTTTCGACCCCGTTTGGAGCCTAGGAAAAACGATGAAAGAGTATCAGGCCGAAAAAGACGCCAGCTTCCTCCAGATTCCCAACCTGCTCGAGCAGAAAGAGAACAAAGAGAAGAGCAAACCGGGCGGTGCCGACTACCAGCAAGGCGCCAAGCTCGGCGATGCCAAAGCGCAGCGCGCCATCGACCGAGCAGGGCCCGCCGTAGCTCAGGACCTGCAAGACGTCGAGCAAGAGAAGAACAAGGCCGGCGAGGTCAAGAAGACCGACGAGACTCTGCAGGCCCAGACCGAGACGACCAAAAAAGAGACCGAGGGCGAGAACGTCGCTCAGACCGAGCAGCAGACCGAAGAAGAGCGAAAGAAGAAAGAGCAGAACACCAACATCGAGTACGACGAAGAGAAGGTCGCTGTGCCCTCCCTCTTCGGCATCAAGCTCGCCGTCCTCTGCCATCCCGCCTTCGCCCACCAGGGCAAACACATCGCCCGCAACGGCGGCGACGACGCCTTCATCTTGCTCTACTGGGCGGTCATTCAGCACCACAAGTTCGAGTCCCAGACCGCAGTCAGCGACTTCCGTAACGCCATCACCCAGCGCGCCAAGCAAGATCGCATCACCAAGGCCGCCCAGTGGGTCGCCCAGGCCGACGCCAGCGAGTACTCCGCGCGCGAGGTCGTCGAGTACCTCACCAACAAGCGCGATACGCTGCCGAACGCCTGGCAGAAGCCTGGCGTCGACCGTGGCAACGACATCGAGACCGACCTGGCCATGACCGAGTACAAGGACTGGGGCCGCGTCTCCGCCCAGAGCATGGGCTACTTCCCCTTCGTCGACTTCATCCAGGACGGCGTCGCCGTCAGCCTCAAGACCGTCGACCCCAAGGACGCCAAGGCGGTCGAACGCCTCAAGGCCCACATCGACGAGCTGGCCTCGCGTCAGCCCATGCAAGACGGCAAACCCCTCAAGTTGGTCGTGGACATCCGCGTTCCCGACGGCGAGCAGGGCAAGGTCGAGGAGCTGATCGCCTACGGCGTAGCCCAAAAGGTCGAGGTCAAGGTCCACGGTGCCTAAACAGCCAACCGCTTGGACCCGAGAAAGAAATCGCCTGTCGGACTTGTCGAACAGCAGAACCAAGTCCGCAGTCCGGAGCTGGGTTCTGCAGTCGAATGCAGCATCCGGCTGAAGCTCCAGACTGTCCCAGAATCGAAATCCGGACCGGCCTGTCGGACTTGTCGAACCGCAG
>PFUG01000171.1 GCA_002789955.1 Deltaproteobacteria bacterium CG_4_9_14_3_um_filter_63_12
ATCTCAGGCGGAGGAGCTCGTCGAAGCGCTGAGGCTCAAAGGCGTACACGCAGTCAGGATCGGGCGGGTCGTCGAGGGGACTGGTGTCGCGGTGGTCTAGCGACCGAGGGACAAGAACATGAGGATTCTTTTGCTGGCCGTTGACCGCCAGGCATCGAAATCGACGAGGTTGGCCGCTGAGAGAAGTCAGTTCCGCTTGAGAGTTGATAGAATCTGTCTGGTCTGCATTCTGCTCGCCGTTGCGCAAATCTCCTGTTTGTCGCTCGGTGCCGACGGGAGCAACGATGGCTCCTCCGACGCGAGCGCCTCTGACACCGTGACGAGCAACGCCGAGACTGGCCGCATGGTTGGTTTCACCGAGGCCCACAACGCCGTTCGTCGCGCGAAAGGTGTCCCCGACCTGAGCTGGTCTCCCAGCCTCGCGACCGTCGCGGAGGGGTGGGCTACGACCCTCGAAGCAGAGTCCTGCGCGATGCGGCACTCGGGTAACGCCTATGGAGAGAACCTCTATTGGAACTGGGGATTCCAGGCGAACCCGAGCGAGGTCGTCACGAGCTGGGCTGCAGAGGAGAGCGACTACGACTACGCCTCGGGAAGCTGCTCGGATGTTTGCGGGCACTACACGCAGGTCGTCTGGCGTGACACCACGCAGTTGGGGTGCGCCATGAAGACCTGCTCGGACGGCGCGGAGATCTGGGTCTGCAACTACGATCCGCCCGGCAACTACTCAGGAGAAAAGCCCTACTGAACCCCCAGCGAGCCGGGCCAGGACTTGCATTGCTCCAACACTCTCGATTCGCGCCGCTTGGTCGTCGCTAAAGACGAGCAGCGCGCCGCAGAATCCCAGGGCGTTGACCGAAATTCCCACGAACGATTCCTTGGACCGTGGAATGAGGACCAGGTAGCGCCGGGTCATCAGCAGGTTGTAGGGAAGGGGGAAGGAATCGGTCGTGAGCTTGGCTTCGTCGAGCAGCCCTAGGTAATGGGACAGTAGGCGGGACTCGTCTTCCCAATCGTCAGGCTCGAGCTGCCGCCGCAGGTGACGGAAGGTCAACTCCTGGCAGTCTTCCTGCTCCAGCCAGCGCTCGAGGGGAGGACGCCACCCTGCAGCCCACGGGACGAGCTGGAGGTGCTTGTGTTGTTGCGAGGCCCCAGCGATTCGGCCGCTGTTGTAGAAGACGAGGCCATCTGCGACCCGAAGGGCCTGCACGAGCGCAGTGAAGTCGTCCAGATCGAGGGCTTCTCTTTGATCACGAAACTCTGAAGTGACGAGCAGAAGGTGACCATTGATGATCGGGTACTTGTTGAGCAAGCAAACGTGGGACTCACCGACGTGTGAGACGTACAAGGCCGGATCGTAGGGGAGGAAGGGATTCGCTCTCGGACGGTTTTCGAACGTCTTGCTGCAGCCGCGTTCCTTCGCCCGGTCTAAGATGCGGATCTCGAAGGGGAGCTCGCCGTCGGCCGACTCGAACCTCCGAGTCGTGAGCGGGCACAAGGCGCCACTGCGCAGCGCTTCGTCAGCGACAGTCTGTGCGTTCAGCAAAGTCAACACGGTCCGTTCTCCCTCGACGAAGGAATTGCCGAGCGCACGGCCGATCTTCGCACCGGAGTCGACATGAAGCGAAAATCGGTCGTGGCAAGCGAGGCAATAGAATCCAAGTGGTGTAAGGCGATAGCGGCTCAGTAGTCGTCCAGCCTGAAGCGGTAGACGATCCTGAACTCGCTTGCGACGGGCTCGTCATCCTCGAGCGCCGGAGCGAATTTGAACTTCATCACGGCCCGTTTTGCAGCGGTGACAAAGCGCTCATCGACAACGTTGACGACCTCTAGTTTCGAGACCCCTCCGTCGGCCTTGACGGTGGCAATGAGGATGACGTCGGCTTCGACACCGGCGGCGAGCAGCTCAGGCGGGTACTCCGCCTTGATCTTGCGGTTGTAGCTCTCCTTGGGCTCCGCCTTGCGCGAGAGTTTCTTTCGAGAGACCACGACGGGTTCGCCGCCGTCTTCGGCGCCCTCTTGCGCCTCGCTCACTTCCACCTTGGGCTTTGGCTTGGCGGTGGTTTTCTCTTTCTGTTGCTGCGGGATGGCTCCGGCCGCGCTGTCTCCGACCGAGACTGCAACGGTCCCACTGCCGGCAGTGGAGCCACTGAAAGCCCCAAAATTGACGAAGGTCTCCTGGTTCTGAGTGGGCTCGGGGTCTGTCTTTTTGGGCTCTTTCTTGACCTCGGGCTTTCTCTTGGGCTCGGCCTTCTTCTCGGGCTCCTTGGGCTTCTCCTCCTCTTTCTTCTCGACGAGTGGCTCTTGCGGTTTCTCGACGATGGGAGGGGCCTCTTTCTCTTCGACCTTCTTCTCGACTATCTCGGCCTTTGGCGGTTCGGGTTCTTTGGGCAGGTCAACTTTCACGAAGCTGAGTTTGGCTTCCTGCTTCTTCGGCGGCTCGCTGCTGTGGTTCTGTGCGACGGCGCCAGCGGTAAGGGCCACCGCCAAGTGAAGGACGAGCGCCACGACGATCCAGAACGACGGCGTCGCCACACGATCGACCATCCACCCAGAGGTGGAGCGCCGAGGTCGGGCATCAGATGTCACAGAGATCGCCATCAGCACTTCCTACTTGGGCATCGCGCGAGCATCGGAAGGATTCGTGAAGAGCTCACTGCTGAACATAATCGACGCCACACCCTCGTTCTTCAAGAGATCCATGAGCCAAATCACGTTCTGAAACTTCAGGTCCTTGTCTGCGGTGATCAGCACGCTGAGCCCTTTGTCTTCTTCGCGCTCCGCCTCTTTGGCGGCTTGCTCCACCTTGGAACGAATGATGCCCACCAAGGGATCGACTTTGGTGTTCGGGTCCGCGAGGTCGAGGACCGCTTCGCCATCGACCAGGAGCTGTCCGGGCGTGCACCCCACGGCCGCAGAATCCCCCTGTTTCTCCGTACAGGCGAGGATGATCGACAGGGGAGGCCGGGTGACCGTCTCGGCGGTCGAGGCCTTTGGCAGATCGACTGCAATGGCCGCCTTCACGATGGCGCTCGCCGTCACCATGAAGATGATCAGGAGCACCAACACGACGTCTACGAGCGGCGTCACATTGATGTCACTCAGGACATCGTCATCACCGCTGGTCTTGAATCCCGCCATCGCTCCCTCCTACGCTGCGTCCTTGGAGGCATTCTCACTAGGAGAGCGACCTTCCGAGGATAGATGGGCAACCAACGTGTGGGCGAGGTTCTCGGCGTTGGCGACACTTCCCTTCACACGGACACGATAGAAGTTGAACGCCACCACTGCGGGGATGGCTACGAGGAGGCCGACACCGGTGGCAACCAACGCCTCGGCAATGGCGCCCATGATCCGGTCATCGACCTGGGTCCCGCCAGTCAAGTCCATGGCTGCGAAGGCGTTGATGATTCCCAAGACGGTTCCAAAGAGTCCCAAGAAAGGAGTGTTGGAGCCTACGGTCGCGAGGAATCCTAAGTTTCGCTCGTAGGCCACCTTCTCGGTGGCGAGGGTCCCTGCCATCAGCTCTCCGACCGAGGTTGGCCCCATCGAATAGCCTTCTAGGCCGGCGACCAGCACCTTTGCCTCCATCGTTCGGTCCGTCGAAAAGTGCTTCATGGCCTCGTCGATCCGCTCCTGTCCGAGATAGGAGAGCAGCTTCTTGCGCATCGAGCTCACGTCCGTTTTGACACGGAGGTAGAACACCAAGCGCTCAGCGATGATCGCGATGGACACCACGGACAGACTCAAGAGCAGCCAGAGCACCCACTCCGCACCAATGTTGGCGATATCCAACAGACGTTCGGTCAAATTCATCTGCAATCCCAAAGGAGAAGGTGGGGACCCATCTCTTGACCGGCATCCCTAGGATGTACGAGAGGTCACCCTCTACTGATCAAGCATGTCTCCCTACCGAACCATCAAGTCCACGACGCCTTCTACTCAAACTCGGGCGAATTCACACGGACCCTGCGCGCGAAGGACTCCGAAGAAGCTTCTGTATGCACACCATGAGCAATCCTGGCCCTTTCGTCAGTTGATCTTTTGTATCGACCTTCGGAGTGTGGGTCCGATGAGGAGTGGCTGCAGGTGCACTCCGTGAAATTGGTCGCGGTCTCTGCATCGGCCGCATCCAACGTTGCAGAAGCGCTCCTTAGGCAGTCTGAGAGCTCACACGAGCGCGCGGCATCTCTCTGGTGCTTGGGGGGGCTGGAGCATGGCCTGAACGCCCGAGTTACGGACGTCGGCTCCACACTCTCGAGGCACTGCACCAATTGCTCGGCGAGGAGGGCTAGAAGTTTCCCCCGATTCCGAGCAGGAACTGCAGCGCGTGAGCAACACTGTCCGAGTCCGCAGAACTCGTTGTCTCGCTGAGTGGCACGACGGCTCGAATGGCGTCGTCTCTGTCTGGGCGAGCCTGCAGGAGCAGGTATCGGATGTCCGTTGTCAGCTCGAGCGCACCGAGGTTGAGCTCCACGCCGCCTCCAAACTGACCAGCAGCCTGCATATAGCTCTCGGAGTAGAAGCGCGACGTGCCACCGAGAGCCATCGGTTGGTAGTCGATGCTCGTGAAGAGCACGCCACCGCCTGCCAATCCATAGACGTCGACTGGGCTACCTGGGAACAGGTGGCCCATCAGCGCACCCATGACGGGCACCGTCACTTGGTCATACTCGTCGCTCGCATTTCCCATGGCATCGGCCGAGATTTCGATTCCCCAGTTGGAGTCGATCTTTCCTCGCAAATATCCGCCAACTCCCCCCATGCTGGCGCCCTCGAAGGTTTCGTATCGCAGGTCGGTATTTCCGAGACTCAACGCTGTGAATCTCAAGCCCACTGAGATGTCTGCGTTGCGATGCGGGCGACTCACTTGGGGTTGTGCAACGTGGTGTCGATGACTGCTGACGACGACGACCCGGCTATGGCTGTGCACGGGCCGATAGCGACGATGTTGTCGATAGGTCGTGTGTCGGTACACACGGCGTCGTCCAGCGATGGCGTCGTCCATAGGGTCGATGCGCTCTATGCTGGTGGTCGCCTGGTCTTCCTCTTGCGCTGCGGAGGACAAAGGGCCACCGGCCCAGCCCAACGTGGGGAGGCTCAGTGAGAAGAGAAGGGCTATTAGGGTCGTTCTCATCGTGGCACCTTCACATGCTTTTCGGCCGCGACGCGGCCTTTTCCGTCGTTGGCGACGGGCTCGACGCCGAGCCAACGTCCAGACCGTCTGCAGATTGCATGCCATTCGCATTTGCCGAGCAGTCGTGGGCAAGCGAGGCAAGAACCCCAGTCAAGGGTTTGGGCTTGGCTCCGTGAAAGCCGCCTGTCGCCGCCGCCAAGTCTGGAAAGGAAACAAGAACCCAGGCGGCTTCCCCATGTCGTGCAGGCATCCTCCAAGCTGCACGAGCGCATGAACGTAATTTGGCTTCTCGTCCAGGGTGCGTCGAAGCTCTGAAGTGGCGGCGTCGGGCCGGCTGACTCACCACACGCTCCGCACAATCACTAGGCTCTCTCCCTCACGTAGGTTCGATGGCCGGCTGACTCACCAGATGCTCCGCACAATCACCAGGCTCTCTCCCTCACGTAGGTTCGATGGGAGCAACACCAGAGGCACATCGACCGTCTCGCGTTCCAACTCGATGACCGCGAAGCTCCCCTCAATCCGGTCGACGACGACCTGAGGCGGCGGTTCTCCACCGCCCAGCTTCGACAGCGCTTCGATGATCGCCAAGGCAACAAAACGACTCCACATTCCGACCTCCTGAGGCAAAGAGGGTCCTCAGGACGTCACATGCTGAGCGTGTTCACCGACGCCTCGAGGAGAGGCACACCCAATGAGGGGTGCTTCGTGGAGTTATCGGCAGCTCGCAGGAAATCGTTGCAGGTTTTTTACCAGGCACACCAACTAGAGGTCGAAAACGTCGCCGCCAGGGTCCCGCTTCTTGAGGCGGTTGAGTCGCGCGGTCGCCTCGTCGGGCGAGTCGACGACTGCGTTGCCCCCGCCGGACCACAACACCGTCGAGCCAGCGCCCCCGGCGGCTTCTCCAAGCCACCCGTCAACGGCGAGCGCGGTGTGCACAATCCAGGAGGCGCCGAGGTTGGCGCGGAGGCGGCGGGCGCCGAACAGGAACGGCTGGATTCCCGTCAGGTCGTATTGAGACAGGGTCCTCATGCGTCTACCCAGGCCTTCAGCGCCTCGTGCAACGACTCGCTGGGACCTTCTTGGCCGCCAGCGTCGACCGAGGTCGCGCCTGCCTCGTCCTTGAGATGTGGCAGGCCGAACGAGCGGAACTGGTCGTAGCCGTGCCAGCCGTCCTCGCGGACATTCGTAATGACCGCGTGGGGCTTGTCCATCAACGAGACGAGGGCGACCCGGGCATATTCGCCACCCAGCCGGCCCGCGCGGTGCGCCGCCTCGAACAGCTTGCTCTTGCAGAGAGAAGGCGTGTGGTCGGTGGTGCACGAGAACAGGTAGGCCCGATGGCCCTTCACCGCGACCACGTCGACTTGGAACTCATCGCCCGACGCTGTCCCTGATTGGTGGACGTCCTGGTGCACCTCGTCGAACAACCTGCTCTGCTGAAGAAGTCGAGCGAAGGCGATCTCCAGCCAGTCCCCTTCGAGCCACCCCAACGCCTTAAGGCGTTTCTCCTTTATAGTCCCGTTGGCACCGATCGCCTTCGCGACATCGTCGATAGACCTGCCGAGCCCGGCGACATTGAGGGCCTTCGAGACGTCGAACTTCATGAGCGGCTGGTCGTCGCCCAGGTTCCTGGCGGAAAGCGCCGACGCGCCTGTGTAGGTCAGTCCGTCGTTCTTGATCACCATCGGCCGGAATGGCGGAAGCGAGTCCCTCCACGCCGGAAAGCCGTCGTCGCGTAGAAAGGAGAGAATCCGATCGGCCGCTGGTCCGAGTGTGCCGCTCTGGTGCTTGTCGCTCGGCGTCAGGGGTCGCTCGAAGTGCAGGGACGCGAGCTCGTTGAATGTCAGCTTCGCCTCGGGCGGCGACCATGGCGCCCCAACGACTCCGGGAGGGCGGCCCCAGATGAGTCGGCCCTTCTCGGACAGATAGGAGGTTGCGCCGGTCGAGTTCTGGCTCCGCCAGAAGGCGCGCACCTCGGCTGCCATCATCTTGGTGCCGCCGGTATAGTCGAGGTCGGCGCGGGCCCAAGGAATAGGCGAGTCGCCGAGCTCCGAGCACAGGCGTGGGACATCCATCGCGGCGTTGGCGCTGAGGACCAGCCGTTCTCCGCGGGCCACGTGCGCTCGGCCTTCCGTTGGGGTTTCGAGCAGTGACCAAATGCGCTCGGCCAGCCCTTCGACCTCGGGCGTGACCACGAGATGGAGCCGAGGCGCGCGGCGGGTCAGCGCGGACACCACGATGGGCAGCGGGTTGCTTCCCACCGTAGCGATCAGTTCATTCGGGGAACGTACGTCTTGCATGGGCCAGTCCTTCCAGCGCCGTGACCGTACCACGCGCAAGTGCGCTGTCACAGCTCGCCCTATGAGATCCGCGGCACCGGTCGAACAGCGTGACACTCT
>PFUG01000470.1:0-6019 GCA_002789955.1 Deltaproteobacteria bacterium CG_4_9_14_3_um_filter_63_12
AGGAGTCCACTCGATGACTCCCGGAAATGTCAAACTGCGGATGCCTCCCCGGCAGAGCCGGGGGGTCTCCCATTTAGGCTAGGTTCTTCACTCTCATTGTGACTCCTTCATGAGCGCCCGACTCGGCTTCGCACGAGCATCACTCCAATGGCGCACAGGACACCAAGCAACAACCCGCTTGGGCTGTGTGTCGTCCGCGCCAGCGAGCAGCCACACCCCTGCCGCACCGCGAGGGCGTCGGCATCGGCGGTCCCGATGCTGAGCTCGAGCGGGCGCCAGTCGCCGGTGGAGATGAACGGCGCCCAGTAGTAGGGATGCGCCCACTCCTCGCTGTTCATGAGCTCCAGCTTGGCGTTGCGCAACGCCTCGCTCGTCCCCTCGCCGTCCATCAGGCGTCGGTAGAAGGCGATCATCAGCGCTTGGGTTCCCTTGTCGCTGACCGCCCAGAGACTCATGACCTGGCTCTCGGCGCCAGCCAGCGTCAGGGCGCGACGCAGTCCGTAGACGCCCTGCCCTGGCCGCAGCTCGCCGACGCCAGTGTCGCACGCCGAGAGAACGACCAGCTGTGTGCCCTGCAGGTCCAACATGGACAGCTCCCGAGCCGAGGCCACGCCGTCTTCGCCGCCGTCGTGCGACAGGTTGGCGCCCGAGAGCACGACGCCCGAACGCAACAGAGCGTCGACCCTCACGGATTCGCCGGCCGCCGGTTTGCTGTCCATGCCAACCTGGAAACCGGACCGCGACGGCAAGAATCGCCCCTGCTTCGCGCCCTTGGCGTCCAAGAAGAAGCCATGGGTCGCGATGTGCAGGATCGACGGGGAGACCACCGCCTTGAGCGCCTCTTCGCTGGCGTCGGCGCCGGTGAGCAGCCGAACCCCGGGCAACAACGAGGCGATGACCGAGGCCTCCTTGACGGTGCCAGGCAACATCGCCCACGCGTGGCCGCTCATCCCGCGTTCGTTGGTCTGGTTGTCCGCCGAGTCGCCAAAATTCGGGTTCGCCAGGATCATGGGGGCGCTCAACGACGCGACGCGGTGGTCGGTGATGTGGACGAGATCGCGGCCAGAGCCCAGGTAGGAGACCTCGCGAGTCTGCAGCAGATAGCGGCCCGAGCCGTCGACGAGGCTCTCGAAGGGCAACAGATTGAGGACGTCGTCGGGCGAAATGAAGACGTGCTCGCGCTCGCCGAGGTTGGTCTCGAGGGGCTCGATGAGGGCGACGTAGAGCTTGCGGGCGACGACCTTGAACTCCTTCTCGTCACAGGTCTTCACGCAGGTTCGGTACTCCGTGACCAGGGCTTCGACCTTCGACAGCTCGCCCAAATCGACGCCCACCACTTCGCCGCTGCGGGACACAGCGTAGCCTCCGAGGCGGGATTCGCCTTCATACGCAAGCAGCAGCCCCTTCGTCGGCTCGAAGGGAATGTAGCGGGTGTACTCGAGCAACGTCGCGTCCTTCGGGATCCGCTCGACGACCTCGGCGAGGGTCACCATGTGGCTGCTCACCTGCGCCTCTACCTTCGTCCCGAGCTCGCGTTCGATTTCTCCAGCACGGGACTCGAGGGTCGCGATCTCCGACGCTTTTGCCCCCTCAAAGAAGCGCGCGGCGAGCGCCTCGTTGAGCGTGGCGAGCTCGTCGAGCAGGGCGCGTCCGTGGGGGTCGAGGTGCTGCTTCAGGGCCTGGCGCCGCAGCCCGACGGTGTCGAGGACGAGCCCCTTGCGCCGCAAGAGGGTCACCATGGCGGCTTGTGCTGCGGGTTTCGAGGCCTTGCCCTGAATGAGGTGGGCGGAAAGAACGGTGTTGGTCAACGCCTCGAGCTGCTCGAGGTAAGCGGAGAGCTGGTCTTCGCCGCTGAGCCCCGAGTCGAGAATGCGCGACGTGGCCAGCGCTTCGATCTCGAGCGCTCGCGTCTCGAACGCGATCGCCTCGTCCAGGTGTCCCTCTTCGAGGGCGAGCCCAGTGAGGTTGGAGAGGATGGCCGCGAGGTTCGGGTGTTCGTCCCCAAACACCGTCTCGATGAGCGCGCGGGCCTCCTCGTAGTGGGTCCGAGCGCCTTCGAGGTCGCCGAGAAGTTGTTCATACCAGCCGAGGTTTGCGAGGGCGGTCGCCAGCTCGGGGCTTCTCGTGTTGCTGAGCTCCCGAAACACCTCGACCGCTCGCTCTTGTATGGCCAGCGCGTCGTCGAGGTGGCCGAAGACGCGATGGAGAAAGGCGAGGTTGTTGAGCGCCGCGGCGATCCCGGGGAGGTCGTCGGCGGCGAGCTCGAGCTCAAAGGCTCTCTCGGCGTGAAAGATGGCCTTCTCGAAATCTCCCCTGTCGCCGTAAAGGTCCGCGAGGTTGGCGTGCGCGCTGGAGAGCCGCGGGGAGTCCGCGCCAAACTGCGCCGTGAGACGCTCCGTGGCATCGAGCAAGAGGGGTTCGGCGGCGGCGTAGTCGCCTTTGGTGCAGAGGATTTGGGCCAGGGACAACTTGGCCAGGCTGACATCCGGGTGGCCTTCGCCATAGAGCTCGGCGTTGGCCTCGAGGACCCGGCGATAGGAGAGCTCGGCGTTGGGCTGGTCGCCGAGAGTCTCGAAGAGGGCGCCGTAGGCCGACAAGACCGAGATCGCGGTGTTCTTGTCCGGGGAGTCGAGGGACTCCAAGAGCTGTTGAGCGTCATCGAGCAGCATCCGCGCCTCGGTGTACGCCCCACGCTTGATCTCGAGTGTGGCCTGATTGGCCTCGACGCTGGCCTTGATCTGAGTGGCTTGGGCGTCGGTCAGGGTCTCGAGGGTCTTGAGCGCGTCGAAGAAGAGGTCGGAGGCGGCGTCGAGATTTCCCGCACTGGTCTCGAGGTCGGCGAGGTTCCCGGTGACCCTGGCGTAGTCCCTCTCGAAGCCAGGTTCGGCTTTGTAAATTGCCCGAGCCGTTTGGTAATACGCGCGCCCCTCGTCGTAGCGAGCCTGCGTGTTCAGAAGAATCCCCATCCGGTTTAGGGTGTTGGCGTTGTCCGGATGACTCGGGCCGTGCACCGCTTCGGCGAGGGTCAATGCCTGCTGGTACTGGTCGATGGCCTCGTCGTACTTGCCCCGCAAGAACCCAACGATGCCTAGACCCGTGTGCGCCTTCGAGATCTCCATCCGATAGTCCGAACCGGTGGTGACGGAGAGAGTCTCCATCATTGTGAGCGCCGTTTGATAAGCGTTCGCGCCCTGCTCGGTCATCCCGGCGTCGAGGTAGATGGGGCCGAGCCAGTTCAGGCACAGCAGCACCTCTGGCCCGTCCGGGGCGAGCTGCTCGTACATCTCGAGCGCGCGCTGCAGGTAGGTGCGTGCCCTATCGACGTCCAGCACGAGATAGTTGTACATGCCGGCGTACGTGAGATAGCGGGCGTTGTCGGCGCTCTCCACCTGCCAGTCGACGGCGGCGAGCAGGCGTTCGGCGTGCAGGGCGGCCGCGGCATAGTCGCCGCGCCCTTGGTCGCAGAAGGCCACGTATTCGAAGAGCGGAATCAAGGTGTCGTTGGGGTTGGGCGCCGCGCTGTTCTGCAGGGTCTCTATGGCCAACTCGAAGCACTCGGCGGCCTCGCCGAAGTGGCTGGTCGAGTAGGCGTGCAGGGCGCTCTCGTAGAGAAAGTCGTAGCGAGCCTGGAGCGGGTCCGCTTCGGTCTGCGCAAGCCAGGTCAAGATTTCTTCCCGGGTGGCTTCGGCGACCGCGTCGTCGTCGGCCAGGACGGCGCTCTGGACCTTGGTCTTGTAGACGTTGAACAAGAACTCGTGGACGTCTTGGGCATCCTTGGGGTCGGCCCCGTCCGCCACGCGGTAGAGCGCCTCCGAGCGGCGCAGCGTTTGGATGGCCGCGTCGGTGTCGCCGGTGTAGGCTTGGGCCCAACCCAGCGAGGACACGGCATCGGCGAGGACGGCGTCGTCGACCGGCAGCTCGGCCTCAGCCTGTTGGACCAAGGTCTGCGCGACGGCGAGCGCCTCTTCGAGTTGCCCCGCCTCGGCGAGCTCGACGAAGCGTTGGTTGAGGGCATCGAGGGCGGCCCGGTCGGCGTACGCCGGGCTGGAGAAGAGGAGCAGCAGCGTGCAGCTCAGGGCGAGGATTCTTGTGCGCCCCAGACCTCGTCGGTCGGTTTTGGGTGCGCGGGGAGCTCGGTGTCGGGTCGGAGGGAGTTGCGTCATGCCCGTGGCTCACTCGTGGGAAGGGACTGCAGGAGGTGTTGTCGCTGCAAAGATCCGTCAAGTGGTGGGTTTGGGCAAGCAAAAGTGACGTGCGGGAACACATGCCCACGGCCGATTTTCGCTGCATTTCGATGAGTTGCGGTGCGAAAATCGGCCCTTCGTTCGGCAATGAAGGAGGCTCGGCTCTGAGTCTTGCCGCTAGCGGATGACCACGTCGTCGACGAAGCCCTCACTGAGCCCCGATTGATAGATGTCGAAGGCGGCGAGGGCCAAGGTCCCGGTGCTCCATACCCCATCGACGGTGAGCGGGACGCCGTCATAGAACGTCCGATAGGTGTTCGTATCGAGGTTGATCTCGTAGCGCACCTCGACCCAACGATCGAACACCGTTGGCGTAGTGCTCGCCCCTTCGTTGACCTGTCCAGAGTCAGCAGAGAGGGTCAGGATGGAGCCCAGCTCGTACGCACCATTCGAGGCATAGCTGCTGAGGGCGGCAACTTGCAGAGCGCCCGTGCTGCCCGTGGCGAGGGTGGTCATGGCAGTGATGGTGACCTGTCCTGAGGTCAGCCCAGTGAACGTGTGCAGCACGTCTCCAGAGCCCGTAAACCTCAGCGACTGCGACGGGGAGAGCGACTGCGCCGAGCTGAGGAACGCTTCTGCGCCAGGGCTGTTCGCCCAGGTTGTCCATTCCGTCGGGTTGCTCGCCGCCAGTCCAGAGCCGTCCGCATAGGTGTCAAAGCTCTCGCTGAAGGGGAAAGAGTCGCGCACCCAGAGGAGCTGCCGCAAGGCGAAGCCACCGGTCTGCGAAGTGGCAGGGGGCACGTTGATGGTCGAGTAGGCCCCCCAACCCTGTCCGGCGTGGTTCCCTGTGCCGCCGTGTAGGGCGTTGATCCGTTGGCCCCAACGAGCGCCACCATTCCAGTCGCAGATCGAGCCCCCAGGCAGGAAGCCGAGCCCCAAATAGTCCGATTGGTTGAACCCGTAGTTGGTGTAGGTCGTGCAGTTCCACTGTTGGGCGTCTGCAGGGTTCGTCAGCGTCAAACCCGCGCGGTCGTTGAGGTAGGTCTGCAAGGTGGTCGAGATCTGGAATCCCAGGGACTGGAAGAGCGCCAACGCGCTGCTTTGGTGCGTGCCGAACTTGTACTGTTGGTTCACGGCAAAGTTGTCCGTGTCCGAAGTACGGATGGTGTCGAAGGGGACGGTGTTGAAGGCTGGGTATTTGGCCTTTCCGGGGGTCAAGAAGCTGGTGTCGGTTGGGTTGAGGGTCGCGCTGGTCGTCCAGACCGTGTCGTCGTAGGTGAAGTTGTCGTCGTAGGCCCGCATGATCAGCGTCCAGCCCCCACCGTCGGTGGTCATGTCGCAATAGGCGTCGAAGGCAACCTCACCAGAGAAACCGTCCGGGTCGAGCAGATAGGCGCCATCAGGGGCGTTGGGTAGGTTGGCGAGGATGTGGGCGCAGCTGGGGTAGTACTCACAGGCAGAGCCGTCCCCGTTGAGGTCTGCAGAGGCCGTCGGGCACGTGCAGGTGTAGGCTCCCGGTGTGTTGGCGCACGCGGCGCTCAGGTCGCAAACAGCGGTGCCGTCTGCGCACTCGTTGATGTCGTCGCACATCACGCCGTCCCCGATGTAGCCCGAGTTGCAGGCACAGCTGAAGCTCCCCGTCGTGTTCGTGCAGGTCGCATTTCCTGAAGCGCAGTTGTCGGTGCCCTCGAGGCACTCGTCGATGTCGCCGCACGTCGCGCCATCGCCGCTGTAGCCCGCATTACAGGCGCAGCTGAAGCTGCCCGCGGTGTTCGTGCAGGTGGCCTGAGCCGCACAGTTGTCGATTCCGTCGGCGCATTCGTCGACGTCCGTAC
>PFUG01000470.1:6026-27751 GCA_002789955.1 Deltaproteobacteria bacterium CG_4_9_14_3_um_filter_63_12
GCCATCGCCGCTAAAGCCAATATTACACTCACAAGAGAAGCCGCCGGAAGTGTTGAGGCACCTCGCGTTGGCGGAGCAGTTGGCGGTGCCACTGGCACACTCGTCGATCTCGATGCAGCTGACCCCGTCGCCAGCGTATCCGGACTGGCATGCGCACGCGAAGCTTCCCGGCGTGTTGGTGCAGGTCGCTGCGGCCGCACAGTTGCTCGTGCCGCTCGCACACTCGTCGAGGTCAGCGCAGCTCGTCCCGTCGCCCGAGAAGCCGGCGTCGCAAGCGCAAGTAAAACCGCCCGCGTGGTTCGCACAAATGGCGTTGGCGTCGCAGCCCGCGGTGCCCGCCGCACACTCGTCCAGATCGGCGCAGGTCAAGCCGTCGCCATAGTAGCCCGAATCGCACGCGCAGACTTCTTCGTTGCCTACCGCCGCGCAGGTGGCGTCTGCCGCGCAGACACCGGGATTCCCGTCGCAGTTCGCGGCGCTGACACAGCTGAAGCCGTCTCCAACCAGCGGTGCGTTGCAGGTGCAGGTAAATCCGCCCTCGGTGTTGGCGCAGGTCGCGTCGCCGTCGCAACCAGCCGTGTTCGCGCCACACTCGTCGACGTCGACGCAGGTCATCCCGTCGCCCGCAAAGCCCGTTCTGCACTCGCAGGAGAACCCTCCGGCCGCAGGGTCGGCGTTGGTGCACGTCGCGTTGGCGTCACACCCGGCCGTCCCGTCGAGACACTCATCGACGTCGGAGCAAGTCGAGCTGACCGAGTCACATACTGAGCCTTCCTCGCAGTCACTGTTGGCGACACACGCCGCGCCCAGGCCGCACGGCCCGCATTCCGCGCCACCGCAGTCCACTGCCGTCTCGGCGCCGTTCATCACTTGGTCGTCGCAAGAAACCAACACGCAGACCCCACTGTCCAGCTCGCAAACCTCGTTTTCCCCACATTCGGAGTCGGTCGTGCACCCCGAATCCACATCGGTCGAGTCGGTTGGCACGTCGACGAGGACGTCGATGGCAGAGTCGTCGATGGCATCGAGCGTGATGGCGTCGGTCTGATTGCCGGCTGCGTCGTCGCAGCTCACCAGAGTGAAAGCGCTCAGCGCGCCAAAGAACAGAATCGAGAGGAGTTTGATAGGTCTCAAAGTCGGTCCTTTCGGGGCTTCGTCAGAAGCTGTTGCATCCCGCGTCTGTGGACAACCACATGCAGCTCTTCACACGCGTGACGGAATGGCGCTCAGGGTAGCATAGCGCGATGGCAACGCAAGAGCCCATCACGCGCGTGGCGGAATGACGCGTTGCGGTCTGGAATCCCTGTCGGATCGCCGCTGTGATGGCTCCAGGACCTATCTGCGTCACGTTCATTCAGGACAAGATTGGTCCTGTACCCAGCTCGATCGCGCGTAGCGACGCGAGATGGCTCGCTTCGAGGCACCTCTGTTCCGTGTAGCGAGCGATAATTCGGTGGCCGGTCGCAGCGGGGCAAACCGCTGCGGCCGTCCTCATGAACATCAACCGAACATGCTGACCATCAACACCAGAACCAGGATCCCCATCAACCAAAAGTAAATGTCGTTGCTCGTCTTCGGGGACTCCATCACTGACTCCTGATCTTGAACGCGGGAGCAAGAGGCACGCGTGGTCATCCGTTGAGGTTACGCCGGAGCTCTTGTCGGACGGGACGTGGCTTGATCTTCATCAAGGATTGGCGGAAGTCAAGCAATATTATCAGATGTTCACCAAACCAACAGCGTCGAGAAACCACGACGTCGAAAAGCGTCCGAACGCCCGAACCCACGACGTCGGACCGCATCCGACCGCCCGAACCACGACGTCGGACCGCGTCCGTCCGCCCGAACCCACGACGTCGGACCGCATCCGAACGCCCGAACCCACCACGTCGGACCGCGTCCGAACGTCCGAACCCACCACGTCGGACCGCGTCCGTCCGCCCGAACCCACGACGTCGGACCGCGTCCGACCGCCCGAACCCACGACGTCGAACCGCGGTACGCGCGATTTCGTCGCCTCATCGGAGGGGCGACACCGCGCCCAACAGCCGCTAGAGTGACGCCACACCCAACGCGAGGACACCATGCGCCCCGAAACCCAACCGCCCCCCAATCCTCGTCGCCGAAGCCTGTTCGCGCTCTTGGGCCTAGCCCTGCTGCTCGCCGCCCAGAGCACAGCCTGCGACAACCCGAAGTCCAAGAACACAGACACGCTCGAGACGCGGGGCGACTCGACACAAAGTGCGGACGGAGACATTGACGAAGACGGCCTCCGGGCCTGCCAAGCGGTCACTTACGGAGTGGACAATCAACCGCACCCCGATTCCAGCTGTATTGGCAACGTCGGCTGTAGGGACTTCGACCCAAAACACTGTGAATGCACCTGCACCACTTGTTTCGACGAGCTGTGCCTCGCCGTTCTCTGCGACACCGACTACATGGATTGTTGGGATGTCGTTTCCGATGAGGTGAGCCCCCCTCCACCCAACATTCTCTGGGTCGACAACCTCACGGGCTCCGACGCCGCCGCGAGCACTGGCACCGAGCTCGAGCCCCTCGCCTCTATCGGCGAGGCGGTCGCGCGGGCGTCGTCGAGCTGGACCTCGATCCACGTCGTCGCCACCAGCCAAGACTACGATGGCGTCTGTGTCACCACGCCGCGCGTCACCATCGTCGGCGAGTATGGCACCCCTACCGTCAGCGGGCTGGTCGTCTGCGATGGGCGCAACGCGTTGTTCTACTCCCGGGCCGATGACGTCCACTTCGAAAACTTCGAGCTCGACGCCAGCTCGTACGCGGGTCAGAGCGCACGCGCTCTCATCTTCTCTGGCCTGCCCGAGGCGCCGATCCACCGTAACTCGGCGCGCTTCATCGCGGCCGTCGGTCCCGGACAGGGCGCGGCCGGTCGCTCTCTCATCAGCTCGTCGCTCTGCTACGATTGTGCCCTCGAGGACAGCTCGTCGATTGGGGCCGAGGAGCACGGCATCTACTGGACCAACCACCAGGACGGCTCCATCATCCGCCGCAACATTGTCGAAGACGCAGACGGCGCCTGCCTCCAGCTCAACTCCGACCCGGAGACCTACGACGGCGGCGTCGGCATCCAGGACGGCGTCATGTCCAACGCCCTCGTCGAGGACAACATCCTGCGCAACTGCGGCACGAGCAACGGCGGCGCCGCCTTGAATCTCGCCGGCGTGAAGAACAGCGTCTTTCGCAACAACGTCATCTACGGCAGCGCCCTCACCGGCGGCATCGCCAACTGGGACGACGGCTACAGCGACTGGGGCGACGCCGGCAATTTTGCCTTCGGCTGCAGCGGCAACACCTTCGTCCACAACACCGTCGACTGCCGCGGCTGTGACCGCCACGCTTTCTCCATGCGCAACGGCTCCACTGACAACACCTTCGTCAACAACATCGTCATCACCTCGACCCACGACGCCATCGCCATCGACACCGAGTCCAACAGCGGACACTCCATCGACACCAACCTCTATCTCGACGGCACCGACTTCGAGGACACCGCTGGCGACTGGCTCAAGCTCGCGGCCTGGCAGGCCTTGGGCTTCGACACCCATGCGGTCAGCGCTCAATCGGTCGACGCCATCTTCGTCGACGCCGCCAACGGCGACTACCACCTGAAACCCGGCAGCCCCGCCATCGACGCGGGCACGCTCGCTGGAGTCACCCACGACATAGACCAAGACTCCAGACCTCGGGGCAACGGGGCTGACATTGGCGCGGATGAGACGTTTTAGCTCCAAGACGTCCGGGAGAGCTCACCACAGAGAACACAGAGCGCACAGAGAGGAGAGCAATGTCGTCCTTTGTTGCTTCTCAACTGTTGCTTCTCAACGAAATCATGACAAATGCGCTCCGTTCTGCTCCTCTGTGTCCTTACGGCTTTCGGTGCGAGGCCACCATTTCTCCTACGTGCCACTCCCGCCCCCAAGACAATAATCGCAGGAAACCCGCATGTTCACTCGCCGACCCGTCGTTTTCTCACTTCTCCTTAGCGCTCTGCTGCTCAGCGCCTGCGATGACGGCACCACGACCGCCGAGGACACCCACCTCGTCGACGACGCTGAGACCTCCGACACAACCGGGGCCAGCGATACGAACGCTTTGCCGGACAGCGTGTCGCCCGATGGCACCGACGCGACCCCCTTACAAGACACCGATGCCGCCGACGTCGAGACGCCCCCGAACTGCGGGGATGGCGTGTTGAACGCAGGCGAGTTTTGCGACGACGGGAACTTCACTGCTGGCGACGGCTGCGACCTGAAATGTGTCGTCGAGCAGGGCTGGGCCTGCCCCTCGGGAGAGAGCTGTTTTGTGCCTTGCGGCGATGGCATGGTCGGGCCTGGTGAGGCCTGTGACGACCACAACACCGACGCAAACGACGGCTGCAGCGCCACCTGCGACGCCATCGAGGCGGGCTACAACTGTCCCGCCCCTGGTCTGCGTTGCGAACCCTGCGGCGACGGCAACCTTGATGCCCACGAGGCTTGCGACGACGGTAACGCAGTCGGCGGCGACGGCTGCGCTGCGTCGTGTGGTGCCATCGAAGCCAATTACACCTGCCCCAGCCTGGGCGTGCTCTGTGACCTCTGCGGCGACCGCGCGCAGGGCCTCGCCGAGGGCTGTGACGATGGCAATCGCACGGAGGGGGACGGCTGCACAGAAGCCTGCGAGCTCGAGCCGGGCGCCGTCTGTCCCTCGCCTGGCTACGCTTGTGTGGCCGAGCGCTGCGGCGACACCCTCGTCGCCGCCCAAGAGACCTGCGACGACGGCGCGCGGCTCTCTGGTGACGGCTGCTCGTTTGCGTGCCAGGTCGAGGCGGGCTGGGTCTGCCCCAACGACGGCAACCCATGTCGTGCCGCGGTCTGCGGCGACGGCGTCGTCGAGAGCACGGAGACCTGCGACGACGGCGGCACCACTTCCGGCGACGGCTGCGACGCCACATGCAAGCTCGAGCCTGGATTCTACTGCCCAGTCCCCAACAGCCCCTGCGCGGCGACAGTCTGCGGCGACGGCCTCCTGCGCGGGCTCGAGCAGTGCGACGACGGGAACTCGGCCCCAGCCGACGGCTGCACCAACTGTACGCTCGATCCAGGCTCGGTTTGCCCAATCCCGAGCACCCTCTGTCGGCACACGACCTGCGGCGACGGCCTCGTCGAAGGCACCGAGCGCTGCGACGACGGCAACACCGCCCCTGACGACGGCTGTGCTGCCGCCTGTTCGATCGAACCCCTCTACGAGTGCAGCGGTGCGCCGAGCCGCTGCCGCAAGGCAGTGGAGTTCGTCGAGGTCGTCACCTTCCCCGTCCCCATGGCCGCCAACGAGGCCATCCATTACGACCCCATCACCCGGACGTTTACCGTCTACGACTTCAGCGCTGGCGACGGCATCGAGTTCTGCACCGATGGCACCGTCGTCGGCACGCGCTCGCGCCACGGCATCGGCGGTGCTCTGGACGGCTCCACCTACGATCCCTTCAACGACCGTTTCCTCTTCGTGCAGCAGAACAACACCCTCACCGAGGTCGACCGCGCCGGCCAAGTCGTGCGCCAGGTCGCCCTCACCGGCACCAACATGGCGGCGGGTATCTCGGTAGGCGAGGACGGCCGCCTTTACGTGGCCGACAACACGTCCGGCGTGGGCGTGCCCAAGCACGTGCGGGTCTTCGAGCGTTGGTCGACGGCGCCCGTCGCGACCTGGGTCATCAACGTCGACGGACCTTATCTGGACCAGATGGTCACCTTGCCGGGCACGGGTTGGGTCGCCATGTACAACCGGCCCGCTGGCGAAGTCGACCGCTTCCTGCGCGTCTTCGACATGCAGGGCAACGTGGTCGGCCAGTCGACCATCCCGGGCCTCCTGTTCACCAGCCCAAACGGCGCCAGCATCGGCCTCTCCGACGGCGCCGAGGCGGCCGTCGACGGCGCCAGCTTCATGCTCTGCTCGGCTTACAAGACCGGAAACCCCGATTCTCCGGGCGGTGCCGGTATTTGCGTCATCTTTGCGAGGACCTGTGAGACCCACGCGGACTGTGCGGGCCGAATTCCGCAGACCGCCTGCAAGCTCGACGAACCCATTCCCTATTGCTACGCGCCGGGCGCGGCCCGCGACGATCGGTACAGCGTCGCCGGCAGCAGCGCCGGGACCTCGCTCGACGTGGGGCGCAACGATCTGGGCAGCGACCAGTCGTGCGTCGCCACGCCGCCCGCCGTGGTGGCCGTCTCCGCTGGCGACCAAGGCGGCACCATCGCCGTCGGCGCCGATGGCACCTCGGTCGACTACACGCCAGCGCCCGGCTTCTGCGACGGCACCGAGACCTTCACTTACGACTCCGACTTAGGCGGCGTCACCGGCATCCAGACGGCCACGGTCGAGGTTTTTGTGACCTGCACTTGTGGCGACGGCCATGTGGGCGCCACCGAGGCCTGCGACGACGGCAACTTGACCGACGGCGACGGCTGCAACGCCACCTGCGTCCCGACGGTTGGTTGGCTGTGCGATAACTCCTCGGGGACCTCGGTCTGCACGTTCATCAACTGACGAAACAAGCTGGGTGAGGCAGGGCTGAAGCCCTGACCCGCTGGGGGCAAAGCCCCCGGCACCGGGGGAGCTTTGCCCCCAGGACCCACTCTTGCTGTCTTCTTCTCTCTTACCGTCAAATGTGACAAACCCCAGCCTGGCACACCACCGCCTGCCCGGTGCCCAGCTCCGAGCACGTCTCGACGTTGGTCCAGCGCAGGCAGGGCGTTGCGCCTCGGATCACCTCGACGCACTCGACGATTTGGTCTGGACCAGCGCACTGGCGCGCGCCTGCGGTTTCGCAGTCCGACACGCAAGAACACGCTCCCGCCTCACAGACGTAGGTCTCTGGGCAGACCTCGCAGCTGCCGCCCCCCAGACCACAAGCTGCCGCTTGGTCGCCGTCCTGACAGAGCCCGGCGACGCAGCAACCAGCGCAGTCTGCGGGGCACTCGAGGGTCGCGGGCCAGTCGCACAGCCCGGCGTTGCAGACCTGGCCGCGCAGGGCGCAATCGATGGCGGTGAGCGGTTGGCAAGCCCCGTCGATGCACGAACCCACCGTCGCTACTCCGTCCACACAGGACATCGGGCAATCGACGTCTGATGAGCACTCGTCCAGCACACAGCGCCCAGCCGAACACACGGCGCCTTGGTCGGGGCAGTTTGTGACCACCATGCTGCAAACGCCATCCACTGAGCACACGCCGCGATGCACGGTCCCGCCGACACACCACGATCCGCAATCGTTGTCGGTGTGGCAATCTTTGTCCACGCACTCGCCGCCGACGCAGCTCCTGCCGAGCTGCGCACAGGGCATAGTCGATGTCGACGAGCAGAACCCCGAGTCGCCGCAGGTCGAGTAGATGACCGTCTCGCCATCACAGGAGGCCGCACAATCGGTGTCGGCGCTGCAGCTCTGCTCGCGACAGGCGCTGCCGACGCAATCGCCGTTGGGGCAGGTCGACGCTTCATACTCGCAAGCCCCCGCCACACAACGAGACGCCACCTTGGTGTCCGCAGAGGCACAGCCCGACTCGCAGTCCACGTCGTCGGTGCACTCGAGCACACGGCAGGCGCCGGCCACACAGGCCTTGCCCAGCGCCACGCAGTCCGTCTGCCGGCTCACCCCACACTGGCTCGCGCTCTCGCCGCGCTCACAGAGGCGGCTCACCAAGATGTCGTCGATGCAGACCGGCGCGCAGTCGGCGCCATCCCCGCTGCACGCCTCGGCGAAGGGGCTCAGCGGCTGGATGCCCGTCAGGTCGACCAGTGCGAAGAAGCCCAGATTGCGGCTCAATCCGGTCACTTCGTAGGCCTGCGGGTCGAGGCCGCCGGGCATCAACGCTCGCCAACCGCCGGCAAAGATGCCCGAGACGGCGAGCGCCTCGGGCACCTCGGCGCCCAAGCCCAAATACGAGAAGACGACCTTGACGTCCTGGTCGAAGACCAAGCTCGTCGGCGAGATTTGATAGGCTTCGCCGAGGGTTCCGGTGGGCACCGAGTAGGTCACATTGATGTTGATGATCTCTTCGGTGACCATTGCGCCTGGTGGAATGATCACGCGAACCCGGCCATCGGCGGACACGACTTGGCCACCATCGGGGCCAATCCGAAGCCGTGCGGTGTTGGTCGTGTCCAGGCTGCCGCTGGCGTCCGGAGCGTCGTTGAGGATGCCGCAGCCGGTCACAGAGGCGAGGAGGCCGACGACGAGCAAGGTAAACAGCGTGTGTTGAATTCGGTTCATGGTCGTGCCTAGTCGGGGATGATGTTCAGAGTGTAGGCACCGGACTCGCGGCCCCAACCGTCGATGACGACGGTCACTTCTTGGCCCTGGAGCAAAGTCGCGGTGACCGCGGCGATGGGACCCATGGTGGCATCGCAGCCGATTTCGTCGCCGCCGCAGCGCCCGTCGAGCAGGTAGACCACGGTATCGAAGCCGCTGCCGCCGGTGTCGAAGACGTAGCGGCCGTCGAACGGTGCGGTCCAGGTGTAGGCCACGTCTTCGGCGTCGCTGGTGTTGCCGCAGGTGCCGATGAGGTCGGCGCCGGCGCCCTTGGTGGAGCCGCACGCCAGCTTGAAGCCGAGGGCGCCGCCCAGGTCTTTGGTGGGGCAGTCGCCGCCGCAGACAAGGTTCAAAGCGCAGTCGAGATCGCCGCAGTCCATGAGCCCGTCGCCTTCGTTGTCCAGTCCGTCGTCGCAGACGCGCTCGCGGCAGATGGGGAGGTCGGCGCAGTCAAAGTCCATGCAGTCCCCGTCGCCGTCGCCGTCGTTGTCGGTGCCATCGTCGCAGAGGGTCTCGCGGCAGGCCGCCGTGCCCGCGCAGTCGCTGTCGTCGCAGTCCGTGGCGCCGTCACTGTCGTTGTCGACGGCGTCGTCGCACAGCGACTCGACGCAGGCGACGTCGCGGGCGCAGTCGGGATCCAGACAGTCGACGAGCCCGTCGCCGTCGTCATCGACGCTGTCGTCGCAGGCTTGTTCGGCGCAGTTGGCGAGCGCTTCACAGCGCAGGTCGGCGCAGTCGATGTGGTCGTCACCGTTGTTGTCGAGGTGGTCGCTGCAGTCCTCAGCGCAGTGGCTGGCGCTGGCGCAGGCGTCATCGGCGCAGTCGACGAGGCCGTTGCCGTTGTTGTCGATGCTGTCGTCGCAGGTCTCGGCGCAATTGGGCGCGGCGGCGCAGTCGACATCGCGGCAGTCGACTCGCCCGTCTGTGTCGTTATCCAGTCCGTCTCCGCAGAGCGCTTCGCCGCAGGCCGGGTCATGGCCGCAGTCGGCGAGGTCCAGGCAGTCGATGAGACCGTCACCGTCGTCGTCGGTGTTGTTGCTGCAATCGCTCTCGAAGCAGCCGGGCGTCGTGGCGCACTCGCTGTCCTGGCAGTCGGTGCGGCCGTCGGCGTCGTTGTCGACGGTGTCGGTGCAGTCGGTCTCACCGCACAGCGTGTGGCCGACGCAGTCGGCATCGGCGCAATCGAAGATGCCATCGCGGTCGTTGTCGCGCCCGTCGTCGCAGACCTCGGCGCAGTTTGGGTGCGTGGTGCAGAAAGGGTCGGCGCAGTTGAGCAAGCCGTCGCCGTTGTCGTCGAGGGCGTTGGCGCAGTTCTCGGCGCAGGCGGCCAAGGACTGGCAGGCGTTATCGGCGCAGTCGATGGCCCCGTCGGCGTTGTTGTCGTTGCCGTCGGCGCAGTCGAACTCGGCGCAGTCGAGCGAGTCGGCGCAGAGGGGATCGGCGCAGTCGACGAGGTCGTTGCCGTTGTCGTCGACGGCGTTGCCGCAGTCTTCGTCGCACATGGGGAGGAAGACGCACTGGGCGTCGCTGCAGTCGCTCCAGCCGTCGCCGTCGTTGTCGACGCCGTCGGTGCAGTTCTCGGCGCAGAGGGCGTCGACGGCGCAGTCGAGATCGTTGCAGTCGGTGCGGCCGTCGCCGTCGTCGTCGAGTTTGTTGCGGCAGTCGGCTTCGGAGGGCTGAATGTTGAGGACGAGCCGACCGCGGGCGCCGTCTTTGCCCTCGGCGACCAGGGTGATCTGCTCGTCGGCGTCGAGGTGCAGTCGAACCACGGGGGCGAGCCCGATGGAGTCGTCGGCGCACAAGATCTCGGCGCCGCACTCTCCGCTCAGCACGCTGAGAACGGTGTCGACGGGGGAGCCCAAGGTGTCGAAGGCGTACCAGCCGTCGATGGGCGCGCGCCAAAGGTAGCGCAGCTCGAGGCTGTTTTCGGTGGGAGCGCAGGTGGCGGAGTAGTCGGCGCTGCCATCAGCGGTGGAGTCACGGCGCACGGGATGGCCAGTGAGGCTGCCCAAGTCGACGGCGTTGCACACGGTGCTGACGTCGGGCAGCTCGTTCACCTCTGCGTCTTCGCTGTCGCCGCCCAGATCGGGCGAGTAGAGATCGGGGTAGGGAGTGTTGCGCACCAAGCCGACTTTGAAGCCCCCATCGCTCTGGCAGCCCACCGGTCCGTCGCCGAAGAAGCGCCCTCTGACGCTGTTGAAGTCCTCGAGCTTGCCGGAGAAGAAGTAGTGCAGTCGCTCTCCCCGGTCGAACTCGGTGGTCTCGAACTCCACGCACGAGCCCAGCACTCGACCCGAGAAGGTCAACCCTGTGATCGGGTTGAAGAGGTAGAGCTCGTCTTCATACCCCGCACCGTCGTCCGCAGATCGCTGCGAAACCGACAACGTGCGGGTCGCCTCGAGGTCGAAGTCGCCGTCGTAGCGCGGGTCGTAGCAGCCGTCGCGTTCTCCCGAAGCCTCGAGGCGCCAAGGCCCGCTGACGTCGATGACGCCCGCCGCCACGTTGCAGGGATCTTGAGTGTTGCTCAGGTCGTTGTCGTCGGCGTAGGGGTCGCAGCTCGCTAGAAGCAAGGTCGCGACGACGAACCCGAGGAGCCAAGTGCGCTTTGTGTGTCTTCTCACGGGGATGCTCCGCAGAGGAACTGGAGTCCGAAAGGCCTCGAGGCGCTCGCGAATCGCTAGAGGACGAAGGCGATGCCGAAGTTCATGGAGTAGGGATTCGAGCGGTCGTTGAGCTCGACGAACGCCGCGCTGAATTCGGCGCTCAGGACCAAGCGAACGGCGCGGGTGCGGAAGAAGGCGAGGCCGGCGCGGCCGAAGGCCACGAAGCCCCACTGGTGGTCGGACTCTTCGTAGACGCTCGTCGACTGAATGACCTCGCCCAGGACGATGTCCTCGCGAAGATACTCATAGAACCAGTGGGCGCCGATGCCACCCCCGACAAAAGGCGCGAAGTCGGACTGCGTCATCAGGTACTGAAGCCCGAGGTCGAAGGGGAGCTCGACGTAGTTGCCATGCTCGGGCTGGACATCGAAGCGAATGCCCACCCGGGGTTCCACCACGACGTCGGCGAACTCCGCCCAATAGCCCAACTCGAGGAGGATTCCCGGCTCGCTGTCGGCGTATCCGTCGGTGATGGGCACCAACGCGCCCACTCGCAGCGAAGGGCCACGATGTTGGAACCCGTCGTCGGATTCTTTCAAGTCGCCCGCAAACACCGAGGAGGCAGCGAGCGAGAGAGAGAGCACGAGCAGGGCGAGCGCGGGGAATCGCATGGGCAGCTCCATGAATGGGAGAGCTGCTTCTTCATGCCGTTGAGCGCCCGCAGAGCCAGCCCTTCCTTCTCGAGTGAGCCCTCTCGTTATAGCAGGAATTCGGTGCGACTCCAGGTGCGTATTGGAGTTTGTGCCGGTTTGTTTCTAACCCTTGGCGGTCCGCAGGGCCGAGGTGAGGCCGGCCCGAGATGAAGGTCTCTTGCTGGACGTTGACCAGTAGACAGGACGGCGACAGAAATGAACTCGCAGCCAGGGATGGCGGAGAGTCGTGCTAACCCGAAGGGTTGCGAGCAGGATGCGAGCAACGACTCGCAACCAGGAATGGCGGAGAGTCGTGCTAACCCGAAGGGTTGCGAGCAACAACTCATGGGTGGCACGCCCATCAACGAGCGCTAACAGCCCCGGTTGAAGGTGATGGTCACCGGAACCACCCGCTTGTCCTCCCATTCGGCCCACACGTAGTCCTTCGCCGGCCCGACCTCGAGCGTCTCACAAGCGCACTCCATGTCGAGCTTCTGCTTGATCTTGCAGGCTTGGTTCTTGCGTTTCTCGGACGAGACGCTGGCATCGAAGGACTTCTCCGGGAGCAAGAACGTCACGCTCGCCGGGTAGAAGGTCGTGCCCACGGTCTCGTACGTGATCGTGGCGAACTCCTTGTAGCCGTCGGGAAAGACGTGGCGGACCGCAGCCATGATGTCTTGGTGTGAGGGCCCGGTGACCGTGTTGGTGCTGGTGGCCGGCTCGGCTTGGACGCTCGGGGTGAGCGCGACGACGAAGAGGAGCGCGGCGAGAATGGGGAGTCTGTGCATGCTTTGGCTCTCGGTTGGAGAAGAGGTGCACTATACCCCCCGAACAACCGAATTGGCAGCAGTGTGGGACGGCCGGCGGATGCTCTGGTGTTGCAGCCGTCAACCCGCAGGGGGCGGTCGGCGGCTGCTGTGGATTTGCAGCCGTCAACCCGATCGGCGGCCGCCCTGGATTTGCAGTGATCTCCGACGGAGTCTCGCAGCGTAACCAGCAGAGCACCGCGGCTGCAGGGGCCGCATGCAAAGGGAGCTGGGGTTCCGAGCGATGCACAACGAGCGGAATAGGTCACGGGCGATCGAATCCATCCAGGCCTACCTCTTGGGTTTACAGGGTGGGATCTGCACTGCCTTGGAGCGTGAAGAGGCCGATGGCGCCTTCGTCGAAGACGCTTGGCACTACGAACGTGGAGGCGGCGGTGGGTGCTCCCGTGTGCTCTGTGGCGAGACCTTCGAGCGCGCCGGGGTGAACTTCTCTCATGTGCGCGGCGGTGGCCTGCCAACCTCGGCGACCCTGCACCGACCGGAGTTGGCTGGTCGCGCGTTCCAAGCGCTGGGCGTGTCGTTGGTGATTCACCCGCGCAACCCGTTTGTCCCCACCGTGCACGCCAACGTGCGCTTCTTCATGGCGGAGCGGGAAGGCGAGGTGCCGGTGTGGTGGTTTGGCGGCGGATTCGATTTGACGCCCATCTACCCCTTCGAAGAGGACGTCGTGGCCTGGCATCGCAACGCCTACGCGGCGTGTGCAGGCTTCGGCGAGGAGGTCTATCTGCGGCTCAAGAAGTGGTGCGACGAGTACTACTTCATTGAGCACCGACAGGAAGCTCGGGGCGTCGGGGGCTTGTTCTTCGACGACCTGAACGACTGGGGGTTCGAGCGCTCTTTCGAGTTCTTGCGCAGCGTCGGAGACCATTTTTTGTCGGGCTATTTGCCCATCGTGCAAGCGCGCAAGTCTACGCCCTACGGTGAGGCCGAAAGGGAGTTCCAGCTCTACCGACGCGGGCGTTACGTGGAGTTCAACCTGGTGGTCGACCGGGGAACACAGTTTGGGCTGCAATCGGGCGGACGAACGGAGTCGATCCTGATGTCCATGCCGCCGCTGGCGCGCTGGCAGTACAACTGGCAGCCGGAGGCGGGGACGCCAGAGCACGAGCTGACGGCGAGGTATCTGCGGCCTCAGGATTGGCTGGCGGCGTAGACTGGGTGTGAATGTGGCTCGAGACGCTGCCCACTTCACCACGATAACAATTCTCTCAACTCTCAGGCATAACTGGCTTCTCTCAGCGGCCAACCACATCGATTTCGATGTCTGGCGGTCAACGGCCAGCAAAAGAATTTCGAGATCCGCCCTTCCCTCCCCCGCGTATGACCTAGTGAGTGAACGCAAGCTGGAGGTGGACATGCGCTCGGACAATTGGGTATCGAACCTCGAGGCCGCGACCGCGCGGATCGAAGACGATCCACGGCGGCGCATCGCCGAGCTCTGCGCGCATTTCTATTCGCTGGGTTGGGTCTCGGGGACTGGCGGCGGGATAGCGCTGCGCAGGGGTGACTCGATCTTCATGGCGCCCAGCGGTGTTCAGAAGGAGAAGCTGAAGCCGGCGGACATCTTCGAGCTCAACCTGGCGGGCGAGGTCATCTCGCGCTCGGCGGATCCAAAGCTGCGGGTCAGCGCTTGCAAGCCGCTCTTCTACCACGCCTTCAACAGGGGCGCAGGCGCCGTGCTGCACAGCCACTCCATGTCGGCCATGCTGGCGACGCTGGTCTTCCACAACACATTCGAAGTGACGCACCTCGAGATGATGAAGGGCATTGTGGGCGTGCAGTATGAGGACACGCTCACCATCCCTATCATCGAAAACACCCCGCACGAGGCCGACTTGGCGGATGCCATGGCGGACGCCATGCGGGCCTATCCCAGGGCGACGGCCGTGCTCGTTCGCAGGCATGGCGTCTACATCTGGGGCAAGGACTGGGTCGAGACCAAGACGCAGGCGGAGTGTTACGACTACCTCTTCGACGCCGTGGTGCGCATGAAGCAGCTCTTCATCGACCCGGCACGGCGCCCAGACTCCTCGAGGCAGGAGGCCGCATGAGAGCCACTTGGTTGGAGTCCGAGAAGCCCATGGCAATGTCCGAGCTGCTCGCCCAGGGTGTGCACTACGAACAGTGGCCGACGAAGGAGGGAGCTTACCAGACGTGTGTCGACGTGCTGATGGAGGCCCGTGGCTACGTCGAGCAGGACATCATCGACCTCTCCGAGGCGACGCCAGGGCTGGACGCGCTCTGCGAGCGGTTCATCGACGAGCACCTGCACAGCGACGACGAAGTGCGCTTCGTCCTCGCAGGCGAGGGGATCTTCGACATTCGCTCCACCGACGACCGCTGGATGCGAGTGTTGGTCGAGGCGGGCGACCTGATCGTCGTCGCGGCCAAACGCCACCATCGCTTCTTGTTGACGGACCAGCGGCGGATTCGCTGTGTACGGCTGTTCAAGGACCGGTCGGGATGGGTGCCAGAGTATCGGAGGTGCTCTGAGGACACGGGGTCGGTTTCGGCGGTTAGGGTCTGAGCGAGTCTGTGGGCTCGTGGCGAGTCTTCACCTCGAATTTCGACGCAAAGTCGCGGGGGCGTGGGGGCTTTGCTGCGTCCTGTCGTGAGCGTCAGAGCCAGTTGACGCACAACGGCTGATGCCGTGCCCAATCAAAATGACGGACGCCGTCCAATTTGATTGACGCCCCACTTCCGCCCAGAGTTCAGCGGAGTGGCTTGGTCGAGTCGCCGCAGCAATTCCCTGCCCAGAACCGCTGTTCGCGAGCAACTCGCGGCCCTTCGGGTTTTCTACCGACTCTCCGCCATCTCAGCCTGCGAGGTCACTTTCAGCAGCCGGCCACCCAGCGACCAGCCACGTGGAACGCCTATTCTGGCGGCCAATGGCCGGCACTGGAATGCGAGGGGTCGACGGGCCACTCGGCGATGCGTTGCGAAGCTGAGGCTTCGTCATCTTGATGAACTCGTCGCCGGACACACCATACAACCCATTGGAATATCATCATTTACTGCATGGCATGAACTCTGCTTAGACTCCTCCTAGTCGCGATTGCAGGAAGTGGAGCAAAGGCATCATGGAAAACTGGCAGCTCGCAGCGGTCATCTTGTTGGCGGTACTTGTCGGAGCCGCCATTCCGGCATTTCTGGCGCTCGCTGTGGCCTTCTATCGGGCGGCGAGGGAGATTTCGGAGCTTGGCCGACAGCTTCGACCTACGCTCGAGCAAATCCATCTCATTTCCGAGCGAGTGGAGACCTTGAGTCGCGGCCTGGCGGGAGGAGAGAAGACGGTCGCGGACTTTCTCTCGTCGGTCAGTGACCTCCAGGGAGGACTCGACCGCAACATGAAGATATTCAACATTTCCTCGGCGATCATTGCCTCCGCTGGGCCCGCCATCACAGCCTTCATACACACGATGCGGGCCCCGGACGCCTCGTGCCCCCCTACGTACGATGACCGTACGCCCTATGGGATGGGTCAACCCATCCCTTCGCCGACCGCGCATGTGGACGACGAGCACACGCACTAGCAGCTACTCATTGGAGAACTCCATGGAACAATCGAACGGATACCACACAGGACATCTCGTTATTGGCATCGCCAGCGGCGTTTTGGTCGGAGCAGCCATTGCTCTCCTTGTCGCACCCAAATCGGGACGCGACACCCGTCACCAGATTGATGGGTATTTCAGCAGCGCCAAGGAGAAGGCAGCACGCGTCCCAGAGGCGTTCCGCAGCGCAGGCAGCGCCGCATTGGAGACCCTGACCCACGAAGGCACCAACAGCCATAGCTAAGCTAGAGTCCCTCCGGAAATACCCCATCTGCGGCGTCGCCTCCCTCGCTCCTCGGCGTACCAGTGTACGCCTGCGTCGCTCGGTCGTCGGCTCCTTGCACCTGGGGAATTTCCGAACGGGCACTCAAAAGATGTCCTTTGGGAAGGATGGCGTGTTTTGCTGAGATCGGTCGGAAATGCGACCGAGCTCTGAATTTCAAGATGGACTCTTCCCAGAACTCGTAGCCAGAGATGGCGGTGAGTCGTGTCAACCCGAAGGGTTGCGCGCAGGAAGCGCGCAACAACTGAGGTGACCCCGCGTCCTTGTGCTCGCGCTAGAAATTCGAGAACGAGTCGAGCCGCCATGCGACTCGCGCCGTAGTGTTACGCGAAGCCGCCCTGCGACGGTGGAGGCTGTTCAAAGCCCACGCTTTGGTCCACCATCCAGCCCGTCAAAGCCCGCTTCGCGACACCCCATCAAGGAGATCTCGAATGATCACGCTCTACGGCCCACCAGCCAGCAGCGCCGGACGCTGCTATTGGACTTTGGAAGAGATCGGACTCGGCTATGAGACGCCCGAGTTCAGCATGAAGAACAAGGACCACAAGGCCCCGGAGTTCCTCAAGCTCAACCCCAACGGCAAGGTCCCTGCCTTGGTCGACGGCGACCTGGTCCTCTGGGAGTCCATCGCCATCAACGCCTACCTCGCCGCCAAATACGCGCCCGCGCTGCTCGGCACCACTCCCCCGGACAACGCGCGCGTCACCCAGTGGAGCGTGTGGTCGCAGGTCGAGTATCAGCCCCCGCTCATCGCCCTCTTCATCCAGAAGATGTTCGTGCCCGCGGAGCGCCGCGATGGCGAGGTCATCAAGAAGTCCATCGAGAAGGGCGAGGCCCTCAACGCCATCGTCGACGCCCACCTCGAAGGACGCAACTACATGGTGGGCGACGCCTTCACCTTGGCCGATCTCAACGTCGCCTCCGTGGCGCGCCTCAACACCATCGGCGGCATCTCCCTCGAGGCGCGTCCGAACCTGAAGCGTTGGTTGGACGCCATGTTGGACCGTCCGGCTCGCCAGAAGGTCAACGCCCTCGAGAACGCCTCTCGCGCCGCAGCGCACTGATTTCGAGCCGTGCTGAACCGCGTGGGGTTCACGAGTTTGCTGTCGGACCTCCTCGCAACGCCACAGGAGCCCATGAATCCCACCGACGACAGCCCGCATTTTCCGCCCAAAGATGAGCCCCTGCGCGACGACGTGCGCACGCTTGGGGCACTTTTGGGCGATGTCATCCGCGAACAGGCTGGCGACGCCCTGTTCCAGCGGGTCGAAGCCGCGCGTTTGGCCGCCAGAGCCCGACGCGCCGGTCATCCAGACGCGGAAGCCGAGCTGTTGCGTGCCATCGAGGCCCTCTCACCCAAGGACGCCGGCGAGCTGGTGCGGGCCTTTTCGGCCTATTTCGAGCTGGTGAATTTGGCCGAACGCGTGCACCGCATTCGCCGCCGCCGCGACGCCCTGCGCTCTGCCACCGGCCAGACTGGCGGGCTCCAGGACACCTTGCGCTCCCTCGCCGCACAGGGCGTCAGCGCCGACGCCCTCGGGACACTTCTCGCCAGCATCGAGGTCGTGCCCGTCATGACCGCGCACCCCACCGAAGCCACACGCCGCACTCTGCTCGTCAAAGAGCAGCGCATCGTCCGCGCCTTGGTCGATCGCATCGATGTCGCCCACCTCATCCCCCACGAGCGCACCACCGCGCTGGCCCGCGTCCGGCAAGAAGTCTCGACGGCCTGGCAGACCGACGAGAATTTGGCCGTGCGCCCCACCGTCGCCGACGAGGTCGACAACATCCTGTTCTTCGTCTCCGACGTCATCTACCGCATCGTCCCCACCCTCTGGGAGGAGCTCGACGCGGCGCTGGACGCCACCTATCCCGGCCTGAAGACCCCCTGGCCGCTGGTCCGCTTCGCCTCCTGGGTCGGCGGCGACATGGACGGCAACCCCAACGTCGGCCCCGACACCATCCGCGACACCCTCGCCCGACATCGCCGCATCGTCCTCACCCGTTACGACGCCGAGCTGAGCGAGTTGCTCGATCACCTCAGCCAGTCCACGAGCCGCGTCTCCGTCGCTCCGCGGGTGCTTCAAAGGGCCCAAGAGCAGGCCGAGGCAGCCCCGTTCTTACTCGCCGACTTTCCGATCCGGTTTGGCGATATGCCCTACCGTCGCCTGTTGTGGATCGCTCGCAACCGTCTGCGGGCCACCGCCGCCGACGGCCCCAGCGCCTATGCTGGCCCCGAGGAGTTCGCCGCCGACCTCGAGTTGCTCGCCGACAGCCTCGAGACCCACCGCGGCGCGCACGCCGGTCTGCACCGAGTCAAGCGCCTCCTGCGCCGCCTCGAGTGCTTCGGCTTCCACCTGGCCAGCCTCGACGTGCGGCAAGACTCGTTGGTGCACCGGCGCGCCGTCGGCGCCCTGCTGGGCATCGACGACTTCGAGCGCCGCTCGCCACAAGAGCGCGCCGAGCTCCTCGAGGCCGCGCTGCACGCTCCACCGCTGACCACCGAGCCGCCCGAGGCCGCGCGCGAAAGCATCGCCGTGATGCGGGCCATCGACGAGGGCCTGCAGCGCTATGGCAGGCGTGCCTTCGGCCCCTACATCATCAGCATGGCGCAAGGACCCGACGACGCGTTGGCGTTGCTGGTCCTGGCGAGGGTGGCCGGCCTGACCCGCGACGGCGACGTGCCCCTGGACATCTGTCCGCTCTTCGAGACCGTCGACGACCTGGCCGCCTGTCGCGACACCGTCGGCACCCTGCTCCGCAACCCCGTATACCGCCGCCACCTCGAATCCCGCGGGGGACGCCAAGTCGTGATGCTCGGCTACTCGGACAGCAGCAAGGACTCCGGCATCGCCACGTCGCGCTGGTCCCTGTGGCTCGCCCAGCGCGAGCTGGTCGAGGAGTGCGACGCCGCCAACGTCCGTCTCGTCCTCTTCCACGGCCGCGGCGGCACCATCAGCCGCGGCGGCAGCAAGCCGCACGCCGCCATCCTGGCCGAGCCCGCGGGGGCCGTGCGCGGCTCGCTGCGAGTGACCGAGCAGGGCGAGATCATCAACGCCAAGTATGGCCTGCGAGACATCGCCATGCGGACGTTGGAGCAGACCCTCGGCGCGGTCCTCGAGGCCTCAGCGCTCAACGTCGCGCCGCCCGCTCCCGCCTGGCTCGCTCCTATGGAGACCATCTCCAACGCCAGTCGCCAGGCGTTCCGGGCCTTGGTCTACGACGATCCCCAGTTTTGGTCTCTCTTTCGGACCGTCACTCCCATCGACCTCATCGAGCGCTTTGCCATTGGCTCGCGGCCGGCGTCGCGTCGGCAGCAGCACGGCGTGGACGACCTGCGCGCCATTCCGTGGGTCTTCGCGTGGACCCAGAACCGCGTGATCTTGCCAGGTTGGTACGGGCTCGCCGACGGTCTGCAAGCGGCCATCGAGCAACACGGCGAGGCCGTGGTGCACGAGATGGCGGTGGGCTGGCCAGTGCTCAAGAATCTGCTCAACGACGTCGAGATGGTGCTCGCCAAGGCCGACATGGGCATCGCCGCGCGCTACCTCGCCTTGGCCGGCGAGCCCGGAGAGCGGCTGCGTGCCCACCTGCAAGAGCGCTTCGAGACCGCGGTGCGCGTCGTCTGCTCGCTGCAAGGGACACATGGGCTGCTGGAGCGGGAGCCCGTGCTGCGGCGCGCCATCCAGTTGCGCAATCCCTACGTCGATCCCATGAGTCTGTTGCAGGTCGACCTGTTGACGCGCTGGCGTGAGCAGGGACGCCCCGAGGGTGAGCTGCAGAGCGCGCTGTTTGCGACGTTGAGAGGCATCGCGCGCGGGCTGCAGAATACGGGTTAGAAGAGATGGCGACCGCGCGTTCTGGCAGGCTGTTCGGGCTCCTTGTTCGACGCATGCTCTAAGATGTTGCGGTTGGCTCGACGGACTTCTTATCGAGACTGGCTCCCACCCCAGACCTCCAATTGACCGCAATCGCTGGACACGCCCTCGCCCACGAAGTGGGACAGGGGGGATTGGGGGCGAAAAACGACCAGCGAGCATCGGCGGCTGTGTAGGAGAAAGATCTGTACCAACTCCTGGCGCGTTTCGCGCGCTCCTGGCGGGGACTGCGGCGCGCACTGGACGCGTTTCGCTTTACTGCGCACGCCCCCGCGCTTGCCTGCGCCCCGCTCGGACCGCAGGCTGGAGACCGTTCGACCGCTCTCGATCGCTTGCGCCTTCGCTGGGTTGAGAACGTGACTTCGCACAGGTGGCGTCGGTGCGATTTGGCGGTCTCACCATCTCCAGCCTTCGGCCCGCCCGTTTCGGGGACGGGGCCGTCTCACAACTTCGCTACGAGCTCCTCACTCGCAGTCCATAAACGCTCGGCCAGCTCCGCGTCGGCCCCGTGACTCGAGGTGGGCGCTGGATTGCAGTCCGCGAAGTACTCGCCCGAGGTCGTCGCGACCTCGGGGCGAGTCGCCACGAGGCACTGCGTCGCCGCGCCTTGCGGGACGCTCTTGAGGAAGAGAGGCCCGCTGACCGCCATCGTGAAGTTCATGACGGGGTTCATGTGCCGCCCGAGGTTGGTTCGGATGACGCCGGGATGCACAGCATTCGCGGTCTTGTCGGTGCCTTCGAAGCGCTTCGCCAACGCCTCGGCGAAGAGGAGATTGGCGAGCTTGGCTTGCCCGTAGGCTCTCCAGCTCGAGTAGCCCCGCTCGCCGGAGAGGTTGTCGAACTCGATGCCGACGTCCTTCGGCGCCATCTTGTGGGCCGAGCTGCTCAACACCACGACGCGTCCGTTCTCGACGAGGAGATCGAGGAGGCCGGTGACCAGGATGAAGTGGCCGATGTGGTTGGTGAGGAACTGCAGCTCGGTGCCGTGCTTCTGCTGCAGCTTTGGCAGCGCCATGATGCCGGCGTTGCAGATGATGCCGTCGAGCTTGCGGCCGTGCCCCTCGACCGACTGGACGCACTCGCGCACCGAGGCCGGGTTGGAGAGCTCGCAGGCGACCGCGTGCCCGTCGGCTTTGACCGAGAGGAGGGCGTTCTCCGCTTTCTCCTGGGTTCTCGCGGCGGCGATCACGTGCGCCCCGCGCAGCGAGAGGACGCGCAAGGTTTCGAGTCCGAGTCCAGAATTGCAGCCGGTCAGCAAGAAGGTCTTGCCGGAGAGGTCGATGCCTTCGGTGACTTGTTCAGCGGTGCTGCCCGCGCCAAAGCCGTTGAGGCCCTTACCCTTGAAGAACGAAATCAAAGACATAGAAATCCTTAAGAAATTTGCATTAGCCAGCGAGTGACAAAAAGCCCACTCAGTTCAGCGCCGAGCACGCCAAGTCCAACCTAGCCGAGTTGTTGTCTTCGAGACACTCGTTGACCGCGCTGCGTCCGGTCCCGTCGTCGTCGACGACGACCTCGATGGTGAAGAGGACGTCGCGCAGCGCCGCATCAAGGTTGGCGAG
>PFUG01000032.1 GCA_002789955.1 Deltaproteobacteria bacterium CG_4_9_14_3_um_filter_63_12
ACTCGTCGATGGCCTTTGCTTGGGTCTTCGGCCCGAGATTCTTGGTCTCGTTGTAGAGACCAAGCTGTTCTCCGAACTTCTCACACGCGCTGTCGGGGCTCGGGTCGCATGCGGCGGCCAAGAAGATGAGACACGACGCGAGAAAGATGCCAACGATTCGAACCATCTCGACCTCCGACAAGCCCGACAACGAAGACTCCCAGGAGCAGACAAACATAGGCCTGAGACGCTGTCACCCGAACACGAGTCAGCGCTTCGCCCACCTCGGCGCGCTGCGATAGGCCTCGAGGACTCGCCGCTTCGTCTCGAAATGCCCGCAGCTGGCACGCTCCTGACGGCGCAAAACCTCGAACGATTTGAGCGGCGGCGGCGGGTCGAGACAGGCCTCGAGCTCGTCCTCGCTCAGACCATAGAGGTGCGCGAAGAGCGCGTCCAGCTCAGCGATCGCCTGCGCTCGGTCCTCCTCCTCGTAGAGCCCTACCACGTTGGGGAAGTGCCGCTCGATGCTCGCTCGCACCGGCGCGCAGACCATGGCCAGGGCGAGCGAACGGCGCCCGACCAGTAGCCTCGCGCTAGGACCCGAGCCAAAGAGCGGGCGCTCGAACGTCTCGAGGGGCAGCAGCGGCAGCTGTCGCAGCAAGTACATGTTGACGTTGGTGTTGCCCATCTTCTGCCGGGCCAGATCGTCGACCACCAAGGCGTTGAAGTGCGCGACCAGCAACGCGCTGAGCTCGAGCGTCTGCGTTGGGTCCGCACCGAAACGGCCCGAGCGGACGATGAGCGCGGAGTTTCCGACCGCGGTCGGGGGAATCAGAGCGGAGACGAGCGTGCGTTGGTTGGTTGGGTTGGTCAGGGCGCGGACGGCGAGCCAAACCTCTGCCTGCGCGCCATCGCTCGGCCGCCTTTCGTCGAGGTCCTTTTGCCGCACCCAGAAACGGCCGCAGGAGCTCCGCGAAACCAGAAGGCCGTTGCGGGTCTGCGGCCGGCCCCTTTGCAGTGCCGATTCGGGACATCCTTCGAAGGTCCCGTAGGCGCCGTCGTGCTGCCAGAAGAGCTTGCCCTCGTAGAGCGGGACCGCAGCGCTCTCGTCCAGCGGCAAGCGCCACCCGAAGCGCTCGTCCGGTTGCGCCGTCTCGCCGACCGAGGCGCTGATGAAGAGGTCGGCGTGGTTGGTCATGTCGAACATCCGATGGAAGGACAAATCCCAGTCAGTCCCTTTGTCGGCGTGGACGCGCTGGTGCATGGCCAGGCCCACGGCCGCGCTCGAGGCCGAATGAAACATCGCCAGGCCGCAGCTCTCTGGGTTGAGCGACCGCAGCGCCTCGGCGCTCGCGCTCCAAGTCCGTCCCTCCTGGTGACGCTCGCCGGGCCTCGAAAGCAACGTCGCCACCTGGGTCGGCGCGCTGCTCGTCGGGCCCAACACCACCAACGAGAACCGGAAACGGCTGTCGACTGAGGGAAAGAACCCCGCCCGATTTTCGAAATCGTAGAACGCGCGCAGCCGCCCGGATTGGTGCAGCTGTGCGAAGAGGTGCCGATGGCCGAAGTCGGTGGCCAAACCGCTGGGCACAATCAAGCCGGCGTACGAGGAGGCCGAGAGCAGCTGGAAGCAGCGCTCTACGAACAGGGGGTAGGCGTTCAAATCCCCGTGCGCCGAGAGGGGAAAGGCGTGGCAATCGTGCAAGTAGCGCGAGAACTCGGAGGCCTCGCCGCGCCTCTCGGCGAGCGCAGTGCGCAGCGCGCTCTGGTCGAGCAGCTCGCGCTCACGCTCGGCGCGATGAGCCAACAAGGCCAAAGCCGGGGCCACGTCACGCAGATAGTCGCGGGCCTGGAACTTGATGCGCTCCCAGGGCGGATTGCTTAGGACCCAGTCGAAGCCGCCGTCCTCCCAGACCGACCCGAACGCGGCTGGCCAGTCGAGCGGGAGCACGCCTGCCGGCAGCGCGGTCTCTGTCGCTGCGACGCCCGGCGGCGGAACCCCAATCAGGGCGTTGCCTACACGGATTTGCCGCTGCAACCGCTGCCCTGCGGCTGGGTCGCAGTCGACCCGATCCCAGAGTCGCAGGCGGCAAAGGTCGACGGCCAAGGGATCGACGTCCACGCCGAAGAGCCCGTCGACGCCAGCGTCGGCTTTGCTGCGGGCGCGCCGGGCCTGTGCTTGCAACAGGAGCGCACCGGCGCCACAGGCCGGGTCAAGGACTGTCTTCGGGGATTGGCCCCCTTGCTCCTCGAGGGCGTCCATCAGCGCGTCGACGAGCGCTGGCGGCGTGAAGTACACGCCAGCCCGCTTGCGCGCAAAGCCATAGCGGTTGTTCGATCTGCGGGCCCCGGAGCGCTTGGCTTTCCCGCCCTCGGGGCCGTGCCAGGCATGGGCGGCGCCGACGAGCGCCCCATACACCTCGGCGACTTGGTCCAGAGCGACCTCGGGCAAGGCGTTCCAGGCGCGCAAGTCCCCCGCCCCAACCCACTCGATGCCCAACGGGGCGAGCACGTCGTCGAGGTCGGCGGCGAACCACGAACCCCGCAGGGCACGAAAGGCGGGCAGGCCCCTGCGGGCCCAGGTCTTCGCGCTGAGCAGGTGCAGCGTCGCGCCCAGCGCCGAGGCCCAGGCCACCGCAGGGTCTGGCGCTCGTTCGCTGTTCACCAGTGCCTGCGCAGCCTCCTCGACCAGCAATGCGACGTGCTCGAGCGTCTCACTTTTGAGTTGGGCTTCGGGCCGGACACGTTTGGACAAGAACCCCCCGAAACTAGAACTGACGCGCGCTCAGAAAGAGGCGGATAATGCTGTTGGCTTCGGCCGCCGAGTCGAAGAGGTGGCGATGGTTGTCGTCCTCGGTCAGGAGGCGATGCCACCCCGCCATGTGCTCGCCGACGCCGTCGAGGTCACCGGAAGCCCAGAGCGCCACGCACCAGCCGACGAGGTGGGCGGCGATGGCGTGTTGGGGGGTCTCGAACTGCAGCACGTCGCGCAGCCAGATGAGACGTCGCAGATGGGAGAGCACGACGTCTTCGAGCGCTGGGGAGCAAGGAGGCGAGTCCAACTCGCTGCTGTCGGCGCCGAGGCGCTCGAGGTCTGTGACCAGGACCTTGGTCGAACGACCCAGCGCGCAGCGGGTCTCTCGGATGAAGCCGATGAAGCCGGCGTCGAGCTTCGCTCGCTCCGAAAAGCGCCGAACCAGGTCGCGCGCGGCCAGGAGCGCGCCTTTGGGCAGCACGTCGAACCCGGCAACTGGTGCGCTGACGTCGCCGCCAAGGACCAGCTTAGCCAACCCGGAGACCGACGCGTCATCGCGGCTGAGATAGGCAATGACGCGCTCCTCGGTGTCGAGGAAGCGGGCGCGCTGCGCCACCAGTTCGGTGGGCAGCCCGCTCAGCGGCATCACGTCGTAGGGGGCGGCGTAGCCCGAGATGGTGGGCAGCTCGGCCAGCGAGCCAGTGAGCTTCACGAGTCGTGGCAGCTCCCGGCCCCGAGAGCCTTGGCCGTGATAGCGGAAACAGGCGTTGTTGACGGCCAGGCGCACGCCGGTCTCGGTGTAGACGCGCTGATAGGGAAAGGTGCGGCAGATGGATGGCTTGGCGTCCGCCCCAAAGTGCTTGTGCACGGCGCACAGGTTGTCGTCTTCGAGGAAGACGCAGCGCCCCTCTTGCAGGTTGAGGTAGAGCCCGTCGTACTGCGGGATGCGAACCACGAACGCCTTACCCTGGAGGCGAGGGACCAAGGTCACCAGCTCATCGAAGAGCGCGGCGATGCGGTTGACCTCGCTGATGGCGAGGGGGCCAATCAGGTGGCCCTCACAGGAGCGACCGCAGCCTTCGCAGGTCTGGACAGGGTCGGGCAGCAGCCAATGCTCTAAGGACTCGACGGCCGCCGGGCTGGCGAAGCCGACTTCGTAGAGCGCCTTGACCAGCTGCTCGATGAACTGTGACGGCGGGTTGAGGCCCAGCTTCTTTGCCCGTCGGTAGACGTTCTGGATGGTCGCTCGCCCGTCGCAGAGCATCAGAATCGCCACGGCGATCGGCGCCAACTTCACCGACACCTCGGAGCCCGGCCGCTCCAGCGCGTAGTGGACGGCCTCGCCGTTGGCTTCCTCGGCGACCCGCAGCGTCAGGGCGTCGGACAATTTGGGGATCGAGTAGAGCATTCGACAGGTTCCTTCGCGCTGCAGAGGCTAGTGTTCGTGTCTCCGAGCGATGTTTTCGGCCGCATGCATGGCGATGCCCATGATCGCTTGCTGAGGATTGACGCCCAGATTCGTGGGGAAGATGGAGGAGTCGACGACGTAGAGGTTGGGCGAGCCATGCACGGCGAAGTGTTCGTCCACTACGCCCTTCGAGCGGTTGACGCTCATTCGGGCCGTGCCGAAGAGGTGAGAGAGGATCCACGAATACGCCGCGGGATTGTCCGGCGCTCGGTCGAAGACGTCGAGCTCGTCGACAGAGCGGATGCGTTCCGGCATGCCGTGGATCGACAGGATGACCTCGCGGGCGCCCCCGGCAAAGAACATCTCGGCCGTGACACGCAAGGCTTTGCGCAGGTTTCTCATGTCGCGGGCGTTGGGATCGAAGCGCACGTCGGGGCCGAAGAGTCCATTGCGCACCTCGCCTTCGGCGAACGCGCGCAGCTGCACGCCCCAGACCCGGATGTTGGCCATCTCGGCCATGGAGTGCATCCAAGCTCGGCCCGTTCCGGGCATGCGGACGAAGGCCAGCTCTGGCGGCAGGGAGATGGTCTCGAGCTTGAAGCGGTCGGCGCGATACTCGTCGGCGTCGAAGCCCTGCGTCGCGCCTTTCCAGAGGTTGCCGCCGTCGTCGAAGACGGCCATCAGCGGCGAACCGGGGTGGGCCTGGAAGTGTTTACCCAAGTGCTTGGAGCGCACGCCACTTTTGTGGAGCAGCCCAGGGGTCTGAATGGCGGAGGCGGCCACAATGACGGCCTTGCGGGCCCGCAGAATGAAGTTGCGGCCCTTCTGTCCTGGGCTCTGGAAACGGCCGGAGACCCCGCTGGCGCGGCCCAGATCGAAGAAGACCCGCTCGACCTTGGCGTGGGTGAACAAGGTCGCGCCTCGTTCCTCGGCGTAGGGCAGGTAGGTCAGGTGCATGCTTTGCTTGGCGCCGTGCGGGCAGCCAGTCAGGCAGCGGGCGCTGCCTTGGCAGCCGCGATCGCCGCGGCGAGTCGGCGCTGCGGACAGGTTGAGCCGCTCAGCGGCGCGCCTCATCGACACGTTGTGTCCGAGGGCCTCCTCGAAGACGGGGTGGACGTTGAGCTCTCTCTCGACGCGGTCCCATTGCCGATGCAGCGCGTCGGGCGGCAGGGCGGCCTGCAGGCCGAACTCGTCGCGCCAGACGTCGAAGACGTCGTCGGGCACGCGCCACATGATGGCCGAGTTGATGACCGTGCTGCCCCCCAGGCAGCTCCCTTGAATAATGGGGATGAAGGCTCGGCCGCGGGCGATGAGCCCGCCCATGTTGCGCAACATGTTGTGAAACGCTGGCCAAACCTTGTCTGGGAAGTGAGTGCGGGGCACCGCTGGCCCCTCCTCGACCACCGCAATAGAGGCCCCCGTGTCGGCCAGAACCCGAGCGGCGCTCGCACCGGCGGCTCCAGAGCCCACGATCACGTAGTCGTAGGCCTCGTCGATGGCGGTCGAATGTTGCAGTCCGTCGACGCGCATGTTTACTCCTTGGCCTCGAGGTGGGCGTCGAACTGCTCCGGGTAGCCGACCTTCTCGCGCACGACCGAGTCGCCGCCGAAGTGGAAGCAGCACGTCGCACGCAGGAGAAACGCCATCTGGCGCAAGACGTTGGAGCGCGAATGCAACAGCGCCTCGAGGGCGTGCTCGCGGGTCTCACGGTCGTAGAGGGTCAGGGGCGGCGGCAAGCCAATCAACGTCGGCGCGATCCAGACCGCCGTAAACAAGGCCGCTCTGAAGCCCACCCGCATCATCGCTGGAGCGCCGGCCTCGAAAGTTTCGTAGAAACTCTCAAAATCGGTGTCGAACAGCCCCACGTCCAATTGGTCGTCGCCGTTCTGAGGCAAGAGCGTGTCGAGGACGATGCGTGTGCGGTACGAGAGCATTGGGCACCACATTTTGTGCGGGTCTGGCGCGGCGAACGCCCTTGGAGGAAGCACCAGCTTGGGGCTTGCTCGCCCGCAGTCCGAAGCTGTTCGATGGCGCCGCAATCGGGCTCGCCTCGTCGCTGGCGCGCAAGACACAGGCCGAGCCGGGCAAGAAGCAGGAAGCGCCGAGTGAAGCGCACTCGGCTCCGTCTGTCCACCCGGAATTGCCGAGTGGACTTGAGGTCCGGGTTCAGAACGGCGCGTCGATCACGCCGTTGATGTGATAGCCCGTGGTGAGGTTGATCGAGCCGTCCTCATTGACGGTGTCGGGATGACAGCCTGTGCAATACGTCAGCTGCAGGTGGGGCGCGGGCGGCGGGAAGCCGTGGCAGGTGCCGCAAGCTCTCTGGCTACCATCGACGACGTTCCATTGTGGCGTCTTGTTCGAGCCGCCGCCGATGATGGCGCCGTGGCAGTAGACGTTTGTGCACTTGTAGGTCGTGTCGTCGAACTCTGGGGCGAGGTTGCCGTTGGCGGTGGCGAGAGCGCCGAAGCTCAGCTCGGCAGGGAGTGCGCCGTGGTGGCCTTCACTGTCGACGAACTCGGGGACCTGATGGCAATCGCTGCACTGGATGGGGCCACGAAGGTTTCCACCCTGCAGGTGAGACTGGTGGGCGCCGACGCCCGGGTCGGTGGTGGCCGACTCCTTGTCGATGGCGAGCGGGGGCGCCACTGAGACGGACTCGGTCCCATGACAAGAGGTGCACTGCACGTCCGAGAAGCCTCTGGGCAGAGACTCTTCTTCCACGCAGGCGCCAAACACCAGGCCACTGGACAGCATCAGGGCCATTACGAAACGAATCTTCATCGCCACCCCCGTGATTGATAGCTTCCTCGCGGTCTTCGTACCTCTCGAGCCATTCCCTCACGCCCGATTCCGCTCGGGGGGTGATGCGCCCCAACTCCGCTCGCAAGCCGAACTAGGACGCGTCGAACCATCCACTCGTGAAGGCCTCTCGAGGAGAGGCCCTCGCCTCGGACAGAACTCAGAGGGGCCGTCGAAACACGGAACCTCGATTCGAAGGCGACGACTCCTGGCGCCAAGTGTCCCCACACAGCGGAAGGCGTCCGACCGACCGCCAAGCTACACCGATCTCCACTTCGAGTCGAGTGTGCCTCCAATCCGCGCCGTCACCCCTAAGGGCTCGCGCAGGAATAACTTCCGAGGCGCTGAGCGTCGAGGCGCACCTCTGCCAAGGCGCGAGGACGAGGCGTAGCACCGCTACGTCGAGGTCGAGCAACGCAGGCAGATGGGATGGATCGGCGCTCAGAGACCGGAAGTTGTTTCTGCGGGAGCCCTAAGTGAGCCAAGCACAATCGCCGATCTGCTCGGTCGCGCCGCGTCTTGGCGAGGTGACGGTGAGCGCCCCCCCGGACCTTTAGCGGTGCTGTGACCAAACGTCTTCCGTCGACCTGGACGAACGAGGTGAAATCGCAAGGCCGAATTGCTAGATTGCTCACGTTTTGATCCCCCAACTGCTGAGGAC
>PFUG01000429.1 GCA_002789955.1 Deltaproteobacteria bacterium CG_4_9_14_3_um_filter_63_12
CAAGCTCGACGCAACGCGCGACGAGCTGCGCACCGAAATCCAAGCGGTCGACCACAAGCTCGACGCAACGCGCGACGAGCTGCGCACCGAAATCCGAGCGGTGGGCGCCCAGGTTGAGTCCCACGAAGCGCGGCTCATGGGCATCGCATAACACGGAGCCAGCCAACCCCTGGCAACCTCCGCGGCTCCGCGCCCCAAGCCAACCCGCCCCCCCGAGCCCACCGCCGAAGCAGAACCTCCCCCAAGCTCCTTGCGACTCTGCGGCCCTTTGCGCCCTTGCGTTAAAATCGAGCCCCACCCAACCACAAACCTCACTGCGCGCCCCGCGCGCCTTCACTGCCCTCTGGAGTCTCCATGGAGCGAATTGGGATCGTCGGCCTCGGCTACGTTGGGCTCCCCATCGCGCTCGCCTTCCAAACAGCGTTCGAGCACGTCGTCGGGTTCGACCACGACCCGCACCGCGTCGCGCAGCTGCGCCGCGGAATCGACGACACCCACGAGTGCGAGTCGTCCATATTAATGATGGCGAAGGTGGAGTTCAGCGCCGACCCCGGGTCCCTGCGCGGCTGCACTTTTTTCATCATCGCCGCCCCCACGCCCATCTCGCCCACCTTCGCGCCCGACCTGGCGCCCCTCGAGGCGGCCACGCGCACGGTGGGCGCGCACCTGCAGCGCGGGGGCCTCGTGGCCTTCGAGTCCACCGTCTACCCCGGCGTCATCGAGGACATTTGCGTGCCGCTGCTCGAGCAGGCGTCGGGCTTGAAGCAGCTGCTCGACTTCAACGTGGCCTACTCGCCCGAGCGCATCAATCCAGGGGATCCGACCCACACCTACGCCACCATCACCAAGGTCGTCGCGGCCGACTCGGCCGAGGCACTCGAGCGCGCGGCGAGTGCGTATGAAAAGACTACTCGTGGGGGGATTTATCGGGCACGGTCGATTCGAGTCGCCGAGGCGGCAAAGGTGCTCGAGAACACCCAACGCGATCTGAACATCGCGCTGATGAACGAGCTCGCCATGATCTTCGAGCGCACCGGGCTGCGCACGCGCGACGTCCTGGACGTGGCCGCGACCAAGTGGAACTTCCACCCCTTCGAGCCGGGGCTCGTCGGCGGCCACTGCATCGGCGTCGACCCCTACTATCTGACGGCGTTCGCCGAGGCCGCGGGCTACCACCCAGAGGTCATCCTTGCCGGACGCCGGGTCAACGAGGGCATGGGGCGGTTCGTCGCGACGTCGCTCATCAAGCGGCTCGTCACCCAGGGCATTTCCCTTCGCGAGGCCCGCGTCGCCGTCCTCGGGCTCACCTACAAGCCGGACGTCACCGATCTGCGCAACAGCAAAGTCTTCGACGTCCTCAGCGAGCTCGAAGAGTTCGGAGTGTCACCCATCGTTCACGATCCGATCGTGAACGCGGACGCGCTGCGAGCCCAACGCGGCATCGTCCTGGCGACTTGGGACGACCTGACCGACCTCGACGCCGTTGTGTTGGCAGTGCCTCATCGGCAGTATCTGGAGCGCGGGGTCGGGTTCTTGATCCAGGCCCTGCGACGCGCCGGCGTGCTCTTCGACGTCAAGGCCGTCTTCGAGCCGCACACCGTCCCCGAACCCCTCACCTACTGGAGCCTCTAGATGAACCCCTACAACGAACGCCGCACAGCGTTGAGAAAAACTCCTCGCCGCTGGCTCGTCACCGGAGCGGCCGGGTTCATCGGCTCGAACTTGGTCAGCGCCCTCCTCGAGCTCGACCAGCACGTCCTCGGCCTGGACAACTTCGTCACCGGCCACCGACACAACCTCGACGCCATCCGACTGGGCGCAGGCGGGCGAGCGGCAAACTTCGAGTTCGTCGAGGCGGACATCTGCGACCTCGACGCCTGTCGGCGCGCCTGTGAGGGCATCGATTTCGTCCTGCATCAGGCGGCGCTGGGCTCGGTGCCCTGGTCGGTGGCCGACCCGCTCGAGTCCAACCGCACCAACGTCGACGGGTTCCTAAACATGCTGGTCGCCGCCCGGGACGCGGGCGTGAAGCGCATGGTCTACGCCTCCTCGAGCGCCGTCTACGGCGACGACCCCGCGGAGTCCAAAGTCGAAGCTCAGACCGGTCGACTGCTCTCGCCCTATGCGGCGAGCAAGGCCATCGACGAGTGCTACGGGCAAGCCTTCTATTGCACCTATGGCTTCGAGAGCATCGGGCTGCGCTACTTCAACGTCTTCGGGCCCCGGCAAGATCCCAACGGCGCGTACGCCGCCGTGATCCCCAGGTGGATCGCCGAGCTCCTCGAGGGAAAGGCGTGCACGATCTACGGCGACGGCCTCACCAGCCGGGACTTTTGCCTCGTGGACAACGTGGTTCAGGCCAACATTCTCTCGGCGCTCGCCCCCAAGGCGGCGCTCACCCCAGGAGTCTTCAACGTGGCGGTGGGCGAGCGGACGACGTTGAATGGGCTCTACGGCGCGATCCGGTCGTCGCTGGCCAAGACCACACCCGAGGTGGGGACGCTAGAGCCGCTCTACGAGGGCTTTCGGCTGGGCGACATTCGGCACTCGCTCGCCGACATCAGCGCCGCGAAGGCGAGCCTGGGCTACTCGCCGACCACGGACCTGCAGGCGGACCTGGACTCGGTGATCGGGTGGTACATCGCCGACTACGAATCCCGGCCTCACCGCCCGCACCCCCCTCTCCCTAGCGGGAGGAGGGGGGAGTAGGGCTTCGTTGCTGGTGCCCAAAGGGGGCCCGCACCATCGAAGTTCGGTTTGTCTCGTCACGCAGAACGCGCCCCATCTCCTCTTCCGCCAGGGAGATGCCCGGCCCGCAGGCCGGAGCTGGCCTGGCGTCGAATGCCTCGAGCTCCTCCAGGGCGTGCTGACACAGCATGAAACACGCAACCCACCCAACCGCCGCCGCACCGAGCCCACCGCCGAAGCAGAACTCCCCCAAGCTCTCTGCGTCTTAGCGCCTCTGCGTCTTTGCGTTGAAACCAGAGCCCGCCCACCGCTGGCCTTGCTCAAGGAACCCCATGAAAGTCACCCGTAGGGAGCGCCGCTGGCGCGACGCTTTGATGCTGTCCATGATCGATCCAGGCAGCATGACCACCACCGCGCTCAGTCACGCCTTCCACACAGCGCGCAAGCCTATGGCCGCAGGGCGCTTACTCGGCAGGGCCGCCGCTTCGCTCCATCCGGGCAGCGACGCCAACACCCAATTCTGGACCCACTTCGAGCAGCGCGCCCCCTTCCACCTGCAGCTCGCCTTGCGCGGCGCCAGCGCGCTGATCGCGGGCGTCCTGCCGCGCCTCTGCGGCCACCTCCGCTCCCTCGACAAGCTCGACGACGACGCCAGAGACCAGGTCCTGCAACGGGCGGCCAGCCTGCCGCTGTTCAGCGACCTGGCCGAGCTCGCCAAGCTCGTGGCCTGCTTCGCTTACTTCGAGGATCCGGCGATCCAGCGCTTGGTCAGAGGAGACGTCCAATGAATCGCCTCGACGGTCGTGAAATCTCCAAGGCGCTGACGCTTTTTGCAGACCTCGTCATCGTCGGCAGCGGCCCCGCTGGCGCGGCCGCGGCTTGGCAGGCGACGAAGCGCGGCGCCAGCGTCGTCGTCCTGGAGTCTGGCCACTGGCTGGAGCCCGCTGACGCCAAGCTCACCACCTTCTCGGCCATGTCCGAGACCTACCGCGGCATGGGCGCCTCCGTGATCCTCGGCGACCGCTGGCAGCTGGCACCGGTCCCCACCCTACAAGGCCAACTGGTCGGAGGCAGCTCGCCCATCAACGGCGCCATTTGCTGGCGCATGCCCAAGGACGTCTATGCCGAGTGGCTCGCCGCCGACCCGGTCCTCGAGGAGGCCCTGCCCTGGGGCTTACTCGAGCAGCTGACCGACGCCGTCGAGACACGGCTCGGCGTCGAACCCACGCACGCCGACGTCGCCGGCCCCAAGAACTCCCTGATGGCCAAAGGCGCCGAGGTCCTGGGCCTGGAGCACCGACCGATCCGGCGCAACGTCCAGGGCTGCGTCGGCTCCGGCCGCTGCATCCACGGCTGCCCCAAGGGCGCCAAGAGCTCCGTCGATCGCACGCTGCTGGCCGACGCCATGGAGCGCGGGGCCACCGTTCTGAGCTCCACCGAGGTGAAGCGCATCGTCGTCGAGCGAGGCCGCGCCGTGGCCGTCGAGGGAAAGACTCGCGCTGGCGGCCGGGTGCGCGTGGCCGCGAAACAGGCGGTCATCGTGGCGGCGAGCGCGGTGCAGAGCCCGGTGCTGCTGCTCGAGAGCGGGCTGAAGCACGGGCCGGTGGGGCGCCACTTCCAATGCCATCCGGGCGTCTCGATGGCGGGGCGTTTCGCCGAGCCGGTCCGCATGTGGGAAGGTGCCACCCAGGGCCACGAGATCATCGGGCTGCGGCACGAGGGCTTGAAGTTCGAGGCTCTGGGCTTCGGACTGGCCGTGCTGGCCGGGCGGCTCGCTGGCGTCGGGCGCGAGCTCTCGGCGGGCATCGGCGAGCTGGCGCACTGGCTCGACTGGGGCGTCGCGGTGCGGGCCGAGGCCGAGGGGCGCGTGCGCTCGGTCTTCGGACGACCGGTCGTGACCTACCTGCCGACCGCACGAGACGTGCGCCTCTTCCGTCGCGGCCTGCGGGTGTTGGGCGAGGTGATGTTCGCCGCTGGCGCCACCGAGGTCGAGCCCGGCGTCAAAGGGTTCGACAGGCGAGTGACGGATGGGGACGCCCTGTCTCGTCTCGAGCGATCGGGACCCGAGCGCGCTGGAGCCTACACCTCGGCCATCACGCATATGTTTGGGACTTGTCGGATGGGCAGCGATGTTGAATCGTGCGTCGTCCGCCCAGATTTTCGGCATCACACCGTCGAGTCGCTCTACGTCGCCGACTCGAGCGTCTTTCCGACCAATCTGGGCGTCAACCCGCAGATCCCGATCATGGCGCTGGCGTCGCTCTGTGCGATGCGGGCGACCGGTTTCACGGAGGTGCACTCATGATGCGACCTGAGCTTTCTTTGAGCGATCTGGAGCAGATGACCCGGACGCAGCTGCACTCGGTGCTGACCCATGGGTTTCCGCTGGACCTCGACGAGATGGCCGACAGCCAGTACTTCGGCGTCGAGGTGGGTCTGCCGGACTTCGCGACGAAGCTGCTGTGGAAGACGTTTCGCAAGACCTTTTACCGCGACCCCGAGGCGAAGGTGCCCGGCGAGCTGCGGGGCTGGAACGTGAAATTGAAGCAGAACGGGCTCGATGGGCCGGCGCTCCCGCAGCGGTTCTTGGGGCGGACGGTCACCTTCGGGCACTACCGCGTGAAGGAGGCCGAGGGGCTGCGCTTCCCGGGAGGGTACCGTGGCACTCACTTTTTGGACTACACCCGCGCTGGCAACCACTTCTGGGACCTGGGCCGTTTCGGGTACACTCCGCTGGTCGCCGTCAACCGAGGCCGCAGCGACCTGCTTCTGGGCTGGGAGGTCATGAAGTTCGGGCCGGCGCAGGTTCCTATTCCGTCCTACTGGGCCTTGCGCTACGACGGGCCGCTCGAGGAGATCGTCAAGGTGCCGGCGGGCTCCGCGTAGGTTCCGACAGAAACCTTGCGAACGCTGTGTTGTGTGTTGGACAGCGAGCGAGGTCTGTGCATAATGACGCGCTGCGTCAAGACTGGAGACCGTCCCCCTCGGGACCTCGAAATCCCAGCTCGCAGACGCACCAATTTGCATTCCAGAAGGCGCGAACTGCGCACATTTCCACGTCATGCACGCTCGAGAGAGGAGGCCGAAGATGGATCGAGAGAAGCTCGCCTTTGCAGCAATGATGCCTTTGGACACGGCCTTGGGGCTGGCCGTCACCGCCGTCAAGTCGACCGTCGGGATCGAGAAGATCAGTGACGGTTTCTACTCGGTTGCGGGCTCGGTGCTGCGCAACATGTATGAGAAGAACAACGATCTGAAGGCCGAGGGCCTAGAGAACGTTCCCGCTGAGGGCGGTGTGCTCTTCGCGTCAAACCACCAGAGCTGGAACGACGTGCAGGTGTTGGGCGCGGCTTGTCCTCGCCGCCTGCGTTTCCTGGCCAAGGCGATGTTTCGCGAGTGGCCCGTGCTGCGTCACCTGATCGAGCTCTCCGACTCGCCCTTCATCAAGCGCGGCGGCGACTCCGCGGGCATGGCGTCGGCGGTCGAGGCGCTGCGGTCAGGCAAGGCGTTGGCCATCTTCCCCGAGGGCACCATTCCTGGCGAAGAAAAGATCATGCGGCAAGACGTCGAGGCCGAGACCGGCCTGCTGCGCGGCCACACTGGGGCGGTGCGTTTGGCCATCGCGGCCAAGGCCCCGATCATCCCCGTCGGCGTCTCCGGCACCGGCCTCTCCTTCCCGCCCGAGGTCTATCCCCGACTGGAGATCCTCGAGGCCCCGAAGAACGTCCCCGTGGTGGTGCGCTTCGGCGAGCCCATGACGTTCGAGGAGCTCTACGACAAAGAGGAGCTCACGCGGGAGGAGCTGCGCGAGGCGACCAACCGCCTCATGGCGGCCATCTCGGCGCTGGTCGACCACGACCGCAACTACATCCCCATCGAGGTGCCCATCGCCCCCCTCGAGCAAGTCGAGAAGCTCGGCGTGCTCTTGCTCCACGGCTTCACCTCGAGCGTGAAGACCGTCGCCGGCTTGGTGCCCTACCTCGAGGCCGAGAACATCCCCTATCGGATGCCCGTCCTGCGCGGCCACGGCACGCACTACACCGACATGAGCAACGTCACCTCGCAAGACTGGTACGACGACGCCGAAGCCGCCCTGGACGACCTCCTCGAGGAAGTCGACAAGGTCGCCGTGGTCGGACTTTCTATGGGTGGTTTGGTGGCCTTGAATCTTGGTATCCGCAGGCCCGAAGCCGTCATCTCGGTGACCACGCTGGCAGCGGCCATGCGCTTCAAGGATCCCTTGTCGTTCCTGACTCCGCTGCTGGCCAAGGTGGTCAAGAGCTGGCCGTCGCCCGAGTCGTTCAACGACAAGAACCTCAAGAAAGACGGCGAGAACTATCCGCGCTTCATGACCGCGGCCTTCAGCTCTCTTTACAACTACGCCCAGGAGACCGAGGCCCGTCTGTCCCAGATGGAGCGCCCGATCTGCGTGCTGCAGTCCAAGAAGGACCAGGTCGTGACGCCCCTGGCGGCCAACCTGATCTACCGCAACGTCGGCTCGAAGAACCGGGAGATCCATTGGTTCGAGCAGTCTGGCCACGAGATGGGGCAGGACATGGAGAAAGAGGCCGTGTTCGAGACGGTGATGACCTACGTGAAGAAGTTCCGGAAGGTTGGGGCGGCCAAAGACTAGTGCCCCCCCCTCCCCCCGGCCCCCTCCCCCGAAACGGGAGAGGGGGAGTTTGGGGGGTTGTGGTGGGATCGGGCGTTTTTTGGTGAAGAAAGGCCAGCCCTTTGGGGCTGGCCTTTCTCTGGAGTTTGTAAAGATCTTCTCCTACGTAACCGCCGAGCCAGGGGTTGAAACCCCTGG
>PFUG01000304.1 GCA_002789955.1 Deltaproteobacteria bacterium CG_4_9_14_3_um_filter_63_12
AGACATCCGCCTGCTGCACGGCGCCGTGTTCAAGGACGAACGAGACTTCGCGCGCCTAGGACATTCACACACGCAACTCATCGCCCTGCCCTTCATCCCTGCCGCCATGGAGAAGGAGCTGAGCGGCGCGAAGCGCTACTTCGAGTTCCGCGAGCGATGTGTCTATTGCGACGTGATGAAGCAGGAGATCCGCGATCGAGAGCGCATCGTGTCCATCAACGAGCGGGTCGTCGTGCTCTGTCCCTACGCCAGCCCGCACCCTTTCACGGTGTGGCTGATTCCAACTTCGCACCAGTGCCGCTACGAGTTCGCGAGCCGAGAGTGTATACGAGACGTCGCCCATGCGCTCACCAGCGTCGCATCAAAGATGAAACGAGGGCTCGACGCCGACGCGTTGACCTTCACGATCCACAACGCTCCGTTGCGCACCGCGCCGCTCCCTGAGTACCACTGGCACCTCGAGATGCGGCCGCTGCTCGAGGTCGATGACGGGATTTCGGCGAGCGCTGGGTTCTCGATCAACCCGACCCCGCCCGAGGAGGCGGCCCGCTTCCTCAAGACGCTCAACGGAGCCGTGAGCTAAAACTACAATTATCCCCGGACCCAAACCTGAACCTCGTGATAACCTAGCTCCTCGGAAGTGGCCCGCCTCTGCACACTCCGCCGCCCACTTCGAGACGCCACGTACAGAGAGGCTCGCGAGACACCCTCAACTCTCTCAGGAACACATGCACGCCCTTTTCGCCATCAATGACCCCGCCTCCCAGAGTCCGACCATTGAACGGTTCGTTCGTCAGCTCGCCCCTGAGCTGCGATTCGCCGAGGTCGAGGTCACGATCGTTTCGCCCTATGCCTCTTTTCAGAACGACTCCCAGTTGGCCGAGCGGCTCAGCACATTGACCGTCGAGACCACCTCCGGTGAGCAGAAGGTGCGGGTCCTCGAGGGACGTACACAACAGTCGATCCGCCACTTCTTCCTCTCCAACGGACGCTATCTCGACTCGGCCCAGACCGATCCTCACCTGCGGGCGGCGTTCTTCTCGAAGGCGGTCTGCGAGTTCGTGCTGAGCCTCTCGAGCACCATCGACATCATCCACTGCAACGACTGGCAGTCCTCCTTGGTGCCCGTGTTTCTGGAAGAGTGCTACGCGGAGGTCGATGCCCTCGCCCCCGTGATGGTCTTGACGACCATCCACGACCCGCGCGAGCTCGGCGTGTGCAAGCCGGAAATCCTCCTCGAGATGTGCCTCCCCGCCCACGTCTGTCATCCGGACAACCTCGGGCACGAGGGGGCGGTCAGCATGCTCAAGGGCGGGATCCTGTACTCCGACGGGCTCAGCCTGCTGTCTGAGTCCTTCGTGCACGAGTATCTCAAGGACGGCGGCGCATTCGGCCTCGACGAGTCTGTCCAGGCCCGGCAGGAAGACCTCTTCGGGGTGCGCATCGGTGTGGACTACTCCGGGTGGGACCCCAAGACCGATCCGCTGCTCGCCAAGAACTTCGATCGCGAATACCTCAACGGGAAACGGCAATGTAAGGCCGACCTGCAACGCATCGCAAAGCTGCCCATCATCCCCAACGTCCCCCTCTTCCTCTTCTGCGGTGAGCTCATCGAGCACAAAGGTTTGGACCTGGTTTCCGACGTCCTGGACGACCTCATGGACGCGGGCGCACAGCTCATCATCGCTGGCTGTGGTGCCCCAGAGTACGAGACTGCGGCACAGGCCTGGGCTGGAGAGTTCCCCAAGCAGGTTTCGGTCTTCGACAAAGTGGACTTGGCTCTGACGCACCGCGCCCTGAGTGGTGCCGACATTCTGCTGCTGCCCAGCCGCTGGGAGGTGTTCGAGGACCTGCACCTCTTCGCGATGAAGTACGGCACCATCCCCTGTGCCCGCGCCATCGGCCCCTACAAGGACGACCTCGAAGCTGTCGACGACCTCGGCAAGCAAGGCACCGCCTTCCTCTTCGATGAGTACACGCCCGACGACCTGTACCGGGCGCTAGACGAGGCGGTCTCTCTCTATGCGCTCCAGCGCCAATGGCGCGGTCTGCAGTCGCGCGCCATGATGCGCTCGGCCACGCTGCGCAATACGGCTGTGGCCTACAAGAAACTCTATGAGGAGCTCCTCTAGACCGTCGGTTTTCAGGGCGGCCGCCGGCCGCCCCTACCGGCGACAATTCAGGGCGGCCGCCGGCCCTAACACGACAATTCAGGGCGGCTGCCTACCGAACGATGTGTTGAAGGTCTCCCAGCAGCCGATCCCATGGGCTCGTGAGGCCTGGCGTAGTCAGCACTAGAAACGAATCGAGGAAACGTTGAGCGACAACATCCGAAGACTCGAAGAACTCAACTCCCAGGCCCTGCTCGGGGGGGGCGAAGCCCGCATCGACCAGCAACACGACAAGGGCAAGTACACGGCGAGAGAGCGCATCGACCGCCTGCTCGACAAGGGGACCTTCGTCGAGCTCGACAAGCTCGTACAGCACCGCTGCGTCGACTTCGGGATGGACGAGAAACGCATCCCCGGTGACGGCGTGGTCACCGGATACGGTCGCGTCGACGGCCGCCTCGTCTACGTTTTCGCTCAGGATTTCACCATCTTCGGAGGCAGCTTGAGCGGCGCCTTCGCGCGCAAGATCTGCAAAGTCATGGACCTGGCGATGCGCACAGGTGCGCCGGTCATCGGCCTCAACGACTCAGGCGGCGCCCGCATCCAAGAGGGGGTCGAGAGCCTCGCTGGCTACGCGGACATCTTCCTGCGCAACACCTTGGCCAGCGGCGTGGTCCCGCAGATCTCGGTGATTCTGGGGCCGTGTGCCGGAGGGGCGGTCTACAGCCCCGCCATCACCGACTTCATTTGGATGGTGAAAGAGACCAGCTACATGTTCATCACGGGACCGGACGTCATCAAGACCGTCACCAGCGAGACCGTGAGCAAGGAAGAGCTGGGCGGCGCCATGGTTCACAATCGGGTCAGCGGCGTGGCCCACTTCGCCTCCGACACCGAAGATGACGCCATCGCTGGGCTCAAGGAGCTCATCAGCTTCGTCCCCGCGAACAACATGGAAGATCCGCCCTTCGTCGCCACCGACGACCCCTCGGACCGCGAGAACACCGAGCTCCGCGACACCGTCCCCGTCAACCCCAACAAACCCTACGACATGCACGAGATCATTCGCGCGGTGGTCGACGAGGGCTACTTCTTCGACGTCCAAGAGCACTTCGCGCCCAACATCATCATCGGCTTCGGGCGCTTGGCCGGACACTCCGTCGGCTTCGTCGCCAACCAGCCGGCGCACTTGGCCGGCTGCCTCGACATCAATGCCAGTAAGAAGGCCGCTCGCTTCGTGCGCTTCTGCGACGCCTTCAACATCCCCATCGTGACCCTGGTCGACGTGCCCGGCTTCCTGCCAGGGACCGACCAAGAGCACGGCGGCATCATCGTCAACGGCGCTAAGCTGCTCTACGCCTACGCCGAAGCGACGGTGCCGAAGGTCACGTTGATCACGCGCAAAGCCTATGGAGGCGCCTACGACGTGATGGCCAGCAAGCACATCCGCGCCGACATCAACTTGGCCTACCCAACCGCAGAGATCGCGGTCATGGGGCCCGAAGGCGCGGTCAACATCGTCTACCACCGCGAGATCGCCTCCGCAGAAGATCCCGCTCAGGCCAAGGCCGACTACGTGACGAAGTATCGCGACACCTTTGCGACGCCCTTCAAGGCCGCGGAGCTCGGTTACATCGACGAGATCATCTTCCCTGAGCAGACCCGACAGCGGCTCATCTCCTCGCTCGAGATGCTCGGCAACAAGCGGCAAGAGAACCCGCCCAAGAAGCACGGCAACATCCCGCTGTAGGCACGCCAAGACAGGGCGCAGCACGCTGCGCCCCTACCGAACGGCGGGCGAGTGCGTCAACGCTTCTTCGACTTTCGCAGCTCGCGGACCGCGGCCTCGGCCTCTTCTTCGGTGTCGAAAGGGCCGGCCACGCACTTGAACGTCCCGGTGACCACCTCGTCGCCGCGGGCGATCAGGATAGTCATGGGTTCGTTGAGATCCTGAAAGACAAAATGTTGATTTCTTTTGCTTGTTTTCATGACTCTCTGCCTCACTTTCGGGGGCGTTCGCCGGGCTCGATGGTCTGGTCATCGTAGGTGGCCGACGCCCTTCCGTCGATGGGAATCTTTGGGCCGAGGTAACGCGGCTGGGTGTCGAGCACGTTCACCTCGAGCCAGGCCAGCACCCGAGCGTAGAACTTCGGCAATTCTGGGCCGCTCGTGAGTCTTCCTCTCGTCGCGTTGGGCAGCAGGAGAAGCGCGCTACTTGCCTCGGTTGTTCCTGCCCTGAGTTGTTGGACGCTTTCCGGCGTTGGTCGACTTAGGGGCGGACGCTCGTCCCGTCGGCGCCGCCGAGCGGCCGCCAGCGCCACGTCGACTCCCAGGAGCCGCCTTGCCCGGCTTGCTCGAGGTCCACTCTGTGCTGTCGGCGTTGCGCCCTCTCGCACTCGTGGGGCGGTCAGTGCCTGCGGGAGGCGCTTGCTTGCCGCGCCTCGTCGGCTTCGCCGACGGGGCCGCTGCGGCCGGTCTTCGCGTGCTCTTCTTGGGCGCTTCCCTGTCTCCGGCGTCCGGGCCAGTGACTCTCGGCTCTTTGGCGGGTTTCGAGATCCTTGGGGAGCTCCTCTTCAGCGGTTTGTTGGCGGAGGCTTTCTTCTCGTTGCCACCGCGCACGCCAGGCTTCGAGCGGACCGGCGGGCGATCGCGGTAGTTGAGGCCCCCCTCGTTGCGCAGTTGGTCGACCTCGACCGCCGAAAGGTCGCGAAACTCTCCGGGGTTGAGCGACCCGAGCTCGAGCCCGGCGAAGCCCACCCGACGCAGCTTCAGGACGTCATGTCCGACGGCGTCGCACATGCGGCGAATGACCCGGTTCTTACCGCTGTGGAGCTCAATCTCGATCCAGGTGTGGTTGCCCGTAAAGCGCAAGTGGGCGACGCGATCCGGCTTGATCATCCCGTCGTCGAGCTCGACGCCCTCTTTGAGTTGCAGCAGGGGCTTGCTGTCGTCGCGGACCTCCCCCTTGAGCTTGACGTGGTAGATCTTTTGGATCTTGCGCGAGGGGTGCGTCAGCGCGTGCGCCAACTCCCCGTCGTTGGTGAGCAGCAGGAGCCCCTCGCTGTCCCAGTCCAATCGCCCTACAGGGACCACGCGAGGCAGTCGTTTGGGGAGCAGGTCGATGACCGTCGGTCGACCCTCTGGGTCGTCGAGAGTCGTGATCGTGCCCACGGGTTTGTAGAGCAGAATCGTGTTGCGCTCGGGGTTCCAGAAGACGGCTTTGCCGTCGACCTCGACCTTGCTCCGCCCTGGAGTGACTGTCGTCCCTTGCTCTGTCACCGTGCGCCCGTTGACCTTGACGCGTCCCTCTTCGATGAGGAGCTCTGCGTTGCGGCGACTGGTGACTCCAGCCAGGCTCAAGTATTTCTGCAATCGATATTTTTCGCTCATCGGCTCCTCTTGGTCGGCCGCTTCACAGCGGGCGAAAAAGACGCTTGATACGGGTCTTTGCTCCACAACGCAAGCTCCATCGTGCGCCGAGCCAGGTCGCAGGCCCATAATCGCGTGACCGCGAACGTTTCCAGCTGCAGTGACGTGACGATGCTTCAACACAGACGAAACCTTGTGACTCGCGTGCTCTCCGCCCTTCTGCAGGTGCCCGCTGGCCGTTCGCGGCGACGCACCGCGGAGTCGTGGCTCGAGCGCTTTGGGGCCGTGGCCGAAGTGTCCAGCATCGAGCTGCGGGTCGCCCTCGATTTCGAGCGGGTGCAGGTCGCCATTCACGCCGCAGCAGAATCCATCGTCCCGACCCTCCTGGAGTTTCTCGCCGAGGAGGAGAAACCCGAAGCCCTGGCGCGTTTCGGGGGGGCGGGCGCCTACATCGATCCCAAGGTGGTCTGCGCCTGGCTCGACCTCTCTCGTGCCGGCGTGCGCTTTGGCTGGGGATTCCCTCGCCCGTTGACCATCCCCTTGGTGCGCGCCTGGGCGCCTCCGGGGGGCTCGAACAACGCCTTGGGACGCTGGGCCGAAGGCGAAGGCTTGAGCGAATGCAGCGACGTGCTCTGGTCCGCCGAGCGCGAAGAGAGCGTCGAGCTGCGGATCCCCATCGCTGGACGCACCTTCGAGGTGCAGCTCGCCTCCCTCCGACGACTCCTCGACCAGATGACCTCGACGACCTTCCCGACCTCCCTGATGAGAGACCTGGACGCCGTGCGACCCAACGAGATTTTCCTCACCCTCGGCGTCTCGGAGCGCGGCACCCTGACCCGACGAGCGCTGTTTACCGAGGTCCCGTCACAGCTCGTCGACGCCACTATGGCCGCCGTCGGCCTGGATTCCCACCGAGCGCTCACCCTCTTCCAGGGAACGCTGGGCATCGAGCCCCATGCGCTCGAGGTCTCCGTCACAGAGCCCTCGCCGCCGAACTTGCTGTTCACGCTGAACTGCTGACTGAGTTGGCGCGGTCGGACGCTTTTCCACGTCGTGTGTTGGAGCGGTCGGACGCTTTTCCACGTCGTGTGTTGGGGCGGTCGGACGCTTTTCCACGTCGTGTGTTGGGGCGGTCGGACGCGCGCCCCAGCGCTCCTGGGCCACATGCCACCACGAAGTTTTGCTCCCCCTCTCCCGTCAGGGGGCAGGCGGGGGAGACCCACAGACCGGTCTCGGCCTCACCCCGACCCTGCGGGCCGGCCCTCTCCCTGGCGCGCCCTGGCGGGAGAGGGACTGGTCCCGTTCTGGGTGCGCGGCAAACCTCTATTAGGGACATTGCGCCTCCGACTCGATCCAGGGCCTGTCAGCTCATCGTTCACCACAAACGCGGTCACGATGCACGGCTGTTGGCGAGCCACGATGCCGTTTCTTCGACGTCCCCGGCAATCATGAGGTGAACTGGCAATTTGACCTCACGCTCACCGCGATTGCATCGCCCTTTGGAGGCTTGTTCGCCCTTTCCTCCCTGTCCTGCCATGGAGAAAAGGGTCACGTCTCCCCCGTCGCCGTGCTCTGCACGCGATGATGAAGTCTCTCTTGCTACCTGCATCTGAACTATGGCAAGCTCCTTCGCACACAGTGCTCGTTGAACACTGATAGAGGGCCGGCGGTATCGGCTAGATCGCGCCGGCCTTCGCCCTTTCTTGATGACGCTCCGAGACCTTCTGGTGACGACGCGCCGCTTCCAAAGAGAGCGGGTAGGTCACTGTCACGGAACGCGCAACAAATCTGGGTTGGCGCTGCCATTGGGCTCGCTACGTAACAGATAAACGCCTCTTGGGCTGTCTTCCCCTTCACCACCTGTTTGAACCTCAATATGCCTCCCATCTCAAACCACCTCCAGTAGCTTCGCGATTTACACGCCCAGGCTCGCTGCGTTCCCAGACTCCATTGGTTGACCACGATGCTCGACAACCAGGCGCAGTCCATCAGGCTCGAGACCTAAGGAGTCGTCCGGGAACAAAATGCGCATTTGGGCGAAGTCAGAGGTGGGAGGGCAAGGAGGTCGATGCAGGCGATGCCCAGCATCGTCGAAGCAGACCGACGCTGCCATCACGCCTCTGGCGATGCTCAAATGGGCAGGTTGTTTCCTGACGACTCCTAAGGATGATCAGGGCCACCACGACCTGTGCCAGACCGTCCCTTCCCAGCGAGCCAGCCCGCGGCTGCTGCTGAGAGCGGAGCAGCCGTCACCGACTTGAACGCTGGACTGATTTCATCAAGCCGCTGGTCGATGTCGTCAATGTCGAGGCCGCGTTTCTTCAAGAACTCAGCCGCCCACCTTGATGGTGAGAACGAGAGCTGGTTCCATGCGCGGCGTGCTTCAGCTTTGAGGTCGTCTTTCCAACTGGTTGAGAGACCCCCAAGCCCCTCCGCGAGAGCGCCCAGGGAATGCTGCGTTTCTCATACCACCTCGTCCAGGCCTGTTGGTTGTCATCAGCGACAACGACACGGGGAAGAAAGGCCGCGAGGTGGTCTGGGATGCCTTCACCAACAGCGAGGCCAAACCTCGGCGAAGCTCGGCGCGCTCACGACGTCACGGTACCGAATCCCATTTAGGTCGCGTTAGATAAAGGCTCGGCTGTGTGGCCGAATCAAGCTCTTGAATTCGGCGATGACCCTTCCGCCACAAAAGCGCACCAGCCCAATTGCACACGCCGAGGCCGGCGAGTGGTTCGCAGTCTCGAAGTCAATGGCGATGAATTCACCTCGTGTTGGGTCAAATGCGTGCATAGGTTCCGCCCTCGATTTCGCTCGTCGAAGAACCCTAGCACACGCAGCGGACAACAAACATCCACCCAACAATCTTCGTCTGGCATCGACCCTGAAACGGGCTTGCGCCCCGGCAAACCCGCCGCTGCAACCCGCTTCGACCCGCACCCCTCCGCGGCACCCCCAGACCCAGCACGAAACGTCGGCGTGCACGCGTGGGGCGGTCCTGGCCTAAAGCTGGTCTTGCGGCTTGGGTGCCGAGGGCGATTTCGCAAAATAGCTTTCGAGCTGCGGCACCAGCGCGGCGAGCTGGGCGTCGAACTTTTCTTGCGCCCGAACGTAGGCGAGGCACTTGCGCAGCATGACGTGCGCGTCGGCGTCGAGCAGCATGTTGGCCTGCTTGAGGCGGCCCAAAATGACCTCGAGGTCGGTGATGACCCAGTCGATGTCCTCGGCCACCTTGCCGGCCGAGCGCAGCTCTGCCGGGTCGACGCCTGGAACCGCGAGCCGCTGCGGGTCCTTCTCCATCGCGGTGGCGGTCGCGTCGCAAGTGATGCCAACGCCGCGGCGCGCCTTCACGACTCTCTGCATGTCCTTCGTCGTGAGCTCGCCGGCGTTCTCCGGCACGCGGATGTGCGCTGGAACTACCACGACGACCGAACCCTGTTTGATCTCTAGCATGACGTTCTTCTCCTCCTGAGTGGATGAGTGACGGAGTGAGTGCTGGGGGAAACGAGCCCTGAATTTCGGAGAGGTGGGCTCATCTGTCAAGCGGTCGAAAATATGCCTCCTCAGCCGAATCTGTGGGCGTGTTCGGGCTCGGGTAGGCGGCCAAGGGCA